>NZ_JBEYEI010000005.1:0-423759 GCF_040633895.1 Streptomyces sp. NPDC007863 | reverse complement strand
CCTCCGCCCCCCTCCCCCCCACCCCCACAACCCCCCCCCAAGTAAACCCCCAGGCCCAAATAGTGAACCGTGCCCCCCGCAAAACACGCCCGATACTCGTCCAACCCCACCACCCCCCCCCCCCCCGCCCGTCTCGTGTGCCGGTTCCCCGTGTGCCGGTTCCTCGGGGGCGGAGGTCTGCGATCCGGCGAGCTGGCCCAGCCGGTAGCCGAGCTGGAAGCGGGTCTCCGCTTCGAGGTCCGCCTTGAGTTTCGCCAGGTGGGAGGCGTACGCGCGGGTGCTGAGCCCGATGCGCTTCGCGATCGCGTTGTCGCTGTCGCCATGGATGAGGCAGCGGATGATGGTCTCCCGCAGCGCCCCGCTCAACTGGCTGGATTCGTTCGGTGTGCGGGAGCCCTGGAAGGGTTTGGCGCGCTGCCAGTTCCGCTCGAACACCTCGGCCAGGAACCGCACCACGGCCGGATCCCGTACGACGACGGCCTGGTCCCGGGCGGTGTTGGCGGGGATGACCGCGAGGGCGCGGTCCACGATGATCAGCCGGTCGAAGAACTCGTCGAGCGTCCGGATCTGCGCGCCCAGCGCGGATATCTCGCTCACGTAGTCACGGGTGGGGCCGTCGTGCCAGGCGGTGTGCTGGTAGAGGGTCCGCACCTTGACCCCGCGGTCGAGCAGCGCCGCGGTCTGCCGGCGGATCGCGTGCAGGGTGGCCTGCGGCCGGGGGCCGCCGGGCTGCGCCGTGAACAGCTCCTCCGCGCACTGCTGCACCGATTCGTTGACGATCGAGCTGATGGCGGCCTTGCCCTCGATCCGCACGATCGGCACGCCGTCCGACGCGCCCGAGGCCGGACGGGACTCGGCGATCAGCGGGCGGAGCAGCTCCGTGAGGCTGCGCGCCTCTTCGAGCATCATCAGCGCCGAGGAGCGCAGCTGCGCGCCGAGACGGGCCTCGACGATTCCCGGGTCCACGGCGGTCAGTTTGTCCGGAACGGAATCGTCCGCGTCCAGCATGCCCATCGAGAGCAGCTCTTGGAGCACCTCCCGGTCCTCGTCCGCGTCCGCCGAGTCCGGACCGTTTTCGGAAAGGGTCGGCACACGTCTTCGCTGCGAATCCCTGCACAGCAGATTGACGTATGCCGCACGAGCCTTTGCGCTGAGGATGGGCGTCACTGGCTGCTGCGGTTGCATGGCTGACTCCGGTGAGAGTGGCGATCATCACGCGAAACGGGGCGAAGGGTAGCCCGCCTGCCTGTGTGGTGAACGGTTAGTTACGGTCAACTTGGCTGGATCATAGAGCTGTTGCCGCCCATGGAGCGGCTATTCGCCCCCGTCCGTGTCAAGTCGGAGTCCCAGCTGGTGGGCTTTGTAACCCGCCTGGAATCGGCTTTCCGCACCCAATTCGTCCGTGACGTCCTTCACGTGGCGGCGCAAAGTGCGGGTGGCCATCCCCAGCCGCTTGGCGATCGTCTCGTCCTTCAGGCCGGCCGCCATCAGCCGCAGGATCGTGAGCCTCTGCGCCTCCGGGGGCTGGGGCGGGTCTGGCTGGATCGCGTCGAAGGGGCGGCCGGACTCCCACAGGCTCTCGAACATCCGGTACAGGAAGCCCACCACCGTCGGGTCCGTGACGACCGAGGCGCCCTGCGGCCCGCCCGCCGTCCGCTGCTGCGGCACGAACGCCGTCTCCCGGTCGAAGATGATGATCCGGTCGAACGCCTCGGCGGTGGTACGGATCTCGGCACCGGCCGCCGACACCGTGCGCACGTACATCTGCGTGCTCAGGCTGGCCCGGGCCGTGTGCTGGTAGAGCGTGCGCAGCCGGACCCCGCGGTCCAGCATCGACAGGCTCTCCTCGATGATGCCGCGCAGCGTGTCGGAGCTGCGGCCGCCGCCCGGCTGGATGCTCACCATCTCCTCGGTGCACAGCCGGGTCATCAGGGACAGTTCCCGCCGGACGTCGTCCGCCTCGCCGAAGGTGCGCACCCCGTCGGCGCGCCGCCCGGTGCGCTCGTGCTGCGTGAACAGCGGCGCCAGGGGGCGCAGCCGGGTGTGGATGTCCACCAGCTCCTGCTGCCGGCGGCGGATCTCCTGCTCCAGCGGGGCGCGGACCGCCATCTCGGCGATCGTGGGGTCCGTCGGTATCAGGCCGTCTCCGCAGCCGGCGGGCAGCAGCAGGCCGAGTTCGAGTAGGTTGTCCCGCGCGCGGGTCAACTCGGTTCCGGAAAGCCCGAGTTCGTTTTCCGCCGCGGTCAGGTCGGAGTCGCGAAGCACACCGCTGCGCAACACCCACGCGTAGACGGTCAGCGATTCCGGCGCCAACTGAGCCGTGCCATCGGGGCTTTGTGTCCCTGAACGCTCCATTTGTCGAGAACCTCTTCTGGTCTGTCCACATTGGGACACCGAGTATCTCTCCACCCGGCCCGCGCCTGCTGCGAGAGTCTTCTCATCGCGCTGGACGGCACGCGTCGCGCGACTTCTGAAAATTCCCCGAAGGGGTGAATCATGCGCAGAATCGCTTTCCTGCGTTCTATTGAGATCCAGCAGACCAAGCCCTTTCTGACGGCGCTCGAAGGGCGTTTCCGGAAGGATGGCATCGAGGCCAAGCTCTTCTACACCGACGGCGATTGCGGCCCGGAGGACTTTCCCGGGGAATCCGAGAAGATACCCGGTGACATCTCCGCGGACGAACTTGCCAAGAAGGTCATCGACTGGGGCGCCGACGGTGTCGTCTCCCTGTCCATCGCCGACGAGAACGCCCTGCGCGACGCGGTGGTGAAGCGCCGTCTCCAGACGGTCGGCATCCCGATGACCGCCCACAGCCTGGACGCGGTCACCCTCACCGGCAACAAGTGGGAGACCAAGCGCCTCCTGGAGCAGCACGGGCTCGACACCCCGCCGGGGCTGCTGGTCGACAACGACGTCCTCGCCGGCCGGGGCCTGGCGATTCCCGCCTATGTGGACGCGATAATGATCCAGATATCCGACATGGGATATCCGTTGATCAGCAAGCCGCTCTGGGACTGCATGGGCGCCGGAATGGTCTCCATTCCCGACGAGGCGGCCCTCGAACGCCACCTGTCCGAAGGCGAGCACCACGGCAATTTCATCCTGGAGCAGTGCGTCTCCGGTGAGATCTGCTCGGTGGAGGTGGTCGGCGCCGACGGCGAGTACGTGGTCCAGCCCCGCGTGTGGCAGGGACCGGCCGAACTCGGCCCGGTCTTCAACTTCGGCCGGCTGCGTTACGTGGCTCCGCGCGAGCCGCACGACCGGGACTTCGCGCCGGTGGCCGAGAAGCTGAAGGGCCTCTGCCGCGAGGTCGGCTTCAGCGGGGCCGTGGGCCTCGACATGATCTACGAGGACGGGGTCTACCAGATCCTGGAGATCAACCCCCGGGTGACCGGCACGACCACCCCGTGCATCGCGTCCACCGACTTCAACACCTACGACGTCCTGCTGTCCATCCTCGACGGCAGCTGGCCCGAGCACCCCGAGCCGCGCGAGGGCATCAAGCGGGTGTGCCTCCAGTTCCCGGTCCGCGAGCTGTCCCCGGAGTTCGTCTCCGACGTGACCCGCGAGCTGGACGTCGTACGGACCCAGACCCTCACGATCGACGGGGTCGAGCACCCCAACATCGTCATCACCTGCGAGCTGGAGGACCGGGCGGCCCTGCCCGCGAAGCTCGAATCCCTCTGGCAGCGCCACGCCTTCACGGACCGGTCCTTCCTGCGGCAGATCGCGGTGGCCATCGGCGTGGCGGACGCCCCGACCGACACCGGTGCCGGCACCGAGGAACGGAACCGCTGACATGCGCATGGACGGCTACAGAAAGGTCGTCGCCCACCCGGGCATCGGCCCGCTCATGGTGCTCGGCTTCTTCGCGAAGATCGCCGTCGTCGCGATCCCCGTCGTGATGAACCTCGGCGTCGTCCTCGGTCTCGGCCGCGGCTTCGGGGCCTCCGGCCTGGTGATCGCCCTCTGGACGGTCGGCGTCGCCATCGGCGGCCCGGTCCAGGGCAAGCTGATGGACCGCTACGGCGTCCGCCGGGTGCTCGCCGTGTCGGTGGCCGGCCAGGCGCTCTTCTGGGGCCTCGGACCCGCCCTCCCGTACGAGGCGCTCGCCGTCTCCGCGGTCGCCTGCGGCCTGCTCAACCTCCCCGGCTTCGCGATCGTCCGGCTGAGGCTCGCCGTGGCCATCCCGGAGGAGCAGCGGCACACGGCCTTCGCGCTGGACGCGATGACCTCCAACATCTCGTACATGGTCGGCCCGGCGCTCGGCGTCACCATCGCCACCGCCATCTCCAGCGACGTGTCGATGCGCGGGCTCGGCCTGATCGTGTCCCTCGCCGGAATCGGCCTGTGGCTGCTGAACCCGCAGGTCAGGGACGAGGTCAAGGGGACGGACGCGCCCTCCGCCAAGCCGGCGAAGGTGCCCTTCAGGACCTGGTTCAGCCCGGCCCTCGTCCCGGTGCTCATGGCCACCACCGCCACCACCCTGGCCACCGCCGGCTACGAGGTCGCGATCGTCGGCGGCCTGCGCGAGGCCGGACAGGTGGAGTGGTCGGGACTGGTCCTCACCGTCTGCGGTCTGTGCTCCCTGATCGGCGCGCTGATCTACGGCACGCTGAAGAACCCCCCGTCCTTCGCCCTGATCTCCGGCCTGGTCGGCCTGACCACCGTCGTGGGCGGCTTCGCCACCGGCGACTGGCGCTGGCTGTGCCTGGCCATGGTCCTGCCCGCCGCCCTGTGCTCGCCCGCCTTCGCCTCGACGGCCAGCGCGGCCAGCGGACTGGCGCCGGCCGGCGCCCGCGGAGTGGTCATGGGCTGCTACAGCGCCGCCCTCACCCTCGGCAACAGCATCGGGGCCCCGCTCTCCGGCACCGTCCAGGACGCGATGAGCCCGATGTGGGCCTTCGTGATCATCGGCGCCGCCGGCGCCGCCCTCTCCGTCCTGGCCCTCGCGGGCAGCGCCTGGAGCGCCAAGCGGGCCGAGCCGGCCGCGGAGCCGGCGCCGCGGGCCCTCGCCGAGTCCGCGTCCTGACCCACCCCCCCACCCACGTACAGCTGCGTGGGGATTCCCACCCCAGCAAGGAGTTCCCGTGACCATCAAGGGTTACGTCGCGATCGTCGACGCCTTCGCGCCCGCGCGCTTCTTCCCGCCGGAGTTCGAGAAGGCCGGATACCGCTGCATCCGGGTCCAGAGCACCGCCGAGATCCCCCCGGCCTTCGCCGGCTCGCTCGACCTCTCCCTCTACGAGGACAACATCGTCCACCTCGGCGACCTCGACGAGACGATCGAGGCCGTCGGCGCGTACCAGCCGGTCGCCGTCTTCTCCGGCAGCGAGTTCGGCGTCGAGTTCGCCGACCGGCTCAGCGAGGCGATGGGCCTGCCGACCAACGGCACCCGGCACAGCGCCGCCCGTCGCGACAAGTTCACGATGATCGAGACCATCAAGGCCGCCGGCGTGCGCGGCGCCCGGCAGATCCTCGCCACCAGCGCCGAGGAGCTCGCCGACTGGCACCGGGAACTGGGCCGCCGGATCGTCGTCAAGCCGGTCAAGAGCGCCGCCAACGACGGCGTCCACTTCTGCTCGACCCCGGAGGAGAGCGCGCGGGCCTTCCGCGAACTCACCGGCGCGGCCAATGTGTTCTCCGAGGTCAACGAAGGGGTGGTCGCCCAGGAGCACCTCTTCGGCGGCGAGTACATGGTCAACACCGTCAGCCGTGACGGCCGCCACCACGTCACCGACATCATCGCCACCTCGCGCATCTCCGTGAACGGCGTCCACGACATCAGCAACTCCGTCCACCTGATGCCCCGCCACGGCGAGGTGCAGGACCGGCTCGTGCCGTACGCCTTCGAGGTGCTCGACGCCCTCGGCATCAAGCACGGCCCCTCCCACATCGAGCTCAAGTTCACCGCCGAGGGCCCGGTGCTGATCGAGATGGGCGCCCGCATCTGCGGCGGCGACCTCCCGCACTACGTGCAGCACGCCACCGGCGAGTCCCCCTTCGACTGGACCGTCGAGGCGTTCACGAACCCCGAGGGCTTCGCGGAGCGCTGCGACGACCCGTACGAGATCAAGCGCTGGTTCGCCTCCGTCGGCCTGGTCGCCGCCAAGACCGGCCCGCTGAAGTCGCTGCGCCACCTGGAGGACATCGAGCGGCTGGAGAGCTTCCACGACCTCTCGCAGTTCGTCCCGCTGGGCGGCACGGTCGTCCCCACCGTCAACGACAGCACCTACGTCGGCTTCGTCCGCCTCTTCCACGAGATCGAGGAGGTCGTCATGCGCGACATCGGCACCATCCACTACCTCGACGGCGACGGCATGTACGAGATCGAGGGCGAGGGCGGGGCGTGACCACCACCGCGGCGCGGGGCCTCCCGCACATCGTCGTCATCAACCGCTGGCGCGAGCGGTACGCCCGCTACGCCGAGTACCTGGACCACACCACGCACCACGTCTCGTACATCTCCACCGAGGTGGGCCTGCCCTCCGTGCCGGAGGAGGCCGGGGACGTCGTGACCGTCGAGCGCACGGACGACCTGGAGGCGGTGCGCGCCGCGGTGCGGGTGCTGGCCGTGCGGCACGGCAGGCCCGAGCGGATCGTCGCCCTCAAGGAGGACGACCTGCTGATCGCGGCGGCGCTGCGCGAGGAGTGGGACTGCCCGGGGCAGCGGACCGCACAGCTCGCGAAGTTCCGGGACAAGTACCTGATGGCCTCCGCCGTCGCGGAGGCCGGCCTGGAGCTGCCGGAGTTCGAACTCGCGACCGACGAGGCCACGGTCCTCGACTTCGCCGGCAGGTACGGCTGGCCGGTCATCGTCAAGCCGGTCATGGGGAGTTCGAGCGAGGGCGTCGCCAAGCTCGACGGCCCCGAGGAGCTCGCCTCCCTGCGCCTCGACGACGGGCCGATGATGGTCCAGCGCTTCCACCCCGGGCTCATCTACCACGTGGACGGCGTGTTCACCGGCGAGGAGATCCGGCACGTCCGGGCCTCCCGGTACGTCAACACCTGCCTCGGCTTCCGGGCGGGGGACTTCCTCGGCTCGGTCGAGGAGGACGACGAGGCCGTCAACCAGGCGATCAGGGAGGCCGCGGCCGGCTATCTGCGCGCCCTGTCCGACGAGCCGCTCGTCTTCCACCTGGAGGTGTTCGTCGACCGCTCCTCCGGAACCCCCCGGTGCAGCTTCCTGGAGGTCGGGGCGCGGGTGGGCGGGGCCGAGATCCCCTTCGTCTGGCGTGAGGTCCACGGGTACGACCTGATGGACGCGGCGTTCCAGCTCCAGCTCCAGCGGCCGATCCCGGAGGGGGAGCCCGGCGCGAGCGGGGAGGTCGGCGGCTTCCTGATCGTCCCGGCCCCGGAGGCCCGGCCCTGCCGGATCACCGAGGTGACCTCCATGACCGGGCGGGTTCCCGGACTGTACGCGGAGGCGCTGCTGGAGGTCGGCGAGGTGCTGCCGCTGGCGGACGCGTACTACGAGCACGTCGGCGGGCGGTTCCGCTTCCGCGGGGCCGGGAGCGCCGAGGTCGAGGCGGCCGTCGTCGCCGCCGCGACCGGGTTCCGGGTGGCCGGGGTGCCGGCCGACGCGCCGCAGGGCGCCACCGGGGCGCCGGACGCCCTGCTGTCGGCGGCCGGCGGGCGCTGACCCGTCGCCCGCCCGCCGCCCGCCACACCCCACTGATCGACCGGAAGACCGAAAGAACCCCTGACCGACACGACGTCCGACCGACAGGAGTACCCGGCATGTCCGTTGCCATCGAGACCATCCCGTTCCACCACTCGTCCCCCGCTCTGCTCGGCGACGCGCTCGCCGGCTGCCCGGAACGGGCGCTCAAGGACTTCATCAGGTCCTGGGCGGATCTGCCCGTGGACGCCTACCTGCCGGACGGCGCGACCTTCCGTCAGCGCAGATACGGTCGCTTCCGCCTGGCCAACGACCAGCTGGCGCCGACCGACTCGGCCGTCTTCGAGCAGTCGGCCGAGGTGAACGCCCTGTTCGGCGGCGTGGAGCGGCGCTTCGAGCCGCTCGCGGACGCGGTGGCCTCCTCCGAGGTGCTGCGGAGGATCGTGCTCGCCTTCCTCGACAACCTGCCCGGGGAGATCGACCGCGCCACCGCGGGCGTCGGCGTGCACCAGATCCGGATCACCGCCGGCCGCGACGAGTCCTCCATGCCCGCCCCGGAGGGCATCCACGAGGACGGCCACCACTTCGTGGCCCAGGTGCTCATCAACCGCGAGGACGTGGCGGGCGGCGAGTCGCAGCTCTACGACCGGGACAAGCAGCCGCTCTTCCGCACCACCCTGCTCCAGCCCTTCGAGTCGATCGTCATCGACGACCGCCGGGTGTTCCACGGCGTCTCGGCGATCACCCCGGCGGACGGTGCCGAGCAGGGCATCCGCGACATGATGCTGATCGATTTCTTCCCCCTGACCGACTGACCGGGGAGGCCGCGCCGAGGCTCCGCCGCCCTCCCCGGCGGAGCCTCGGCGCGGCCCGCCCCGTACGAGAGGAGTTCCTTCCATGCGTCCGATGACCGGGGAAGAGTGGCGGGCGTTCGTCCTGACCGGCACCCGCACCGGCAAGCTGGCCACCCACCGCAAGGACGGCCGGCCGCACGTCACCCCGGTGTGGTTCCTCCTGGACGACACCGCCGACGGCCGTACCGAGGTGGTCTTCACGACCTGGCACGCCTCGCTGAAGGCCCACGCCCTGCGGCGGGAGCCGCGGTTCGCGCTCTGCGTGGACGACATGGAGGCGCCGTACGCGTACGTGATGCTCGAATGCACGGCGCGGTTCACGCAGGACCCGGCGGAGCTGAGGACGTGGGCGACCAGGATCGGCGGCCGGTACATGGGCGGCGACCTGGCGGAGCGGTACGGGGAGCGCAACTCGGTGCCGGGCGAGTACCTCGTACGGGCGACCGTCGATCACGTGATCGCCTATGAGGGGATCGCTTCCTGACGTCCCACGGCACAGACTTGCCCTGTACATCCGTACCCGCGTACGCCCGTACGTCCGTACGCCACGTGAACCGACGTCAGGAGAGCAGACTGTGCGCACCGCCGCCGTGACCCCCCGAGGCGACCTGATCCGCTGGGTCGAGCTGCCGGGGGCCGAGCCGGTCCGTGTCTACGTGCACGGGCTCGGCGCCACCTCGCCGGCGTACTGGACGGAGACGGCGGCGCACCCGCTGCTCGCCGGGCACCGCTCGCTGCTGATCGACCTGCTCGGGCACGGCATCAGCGACCGGCCCACGGACTTCGACTACGCGCTGGAATCGCACGCCGACGCGCTCGCCGCGGCGCTGACCGCCGCCGGGGTCGCCGGGGCCGAGGTGATCGCGCACAGCATGGGGGGCTCGGTGGCCGTCGTGCTGGCCGCCCGCCATCCGCGGCTGGTGTCGAAGCTGGTGCTCGTCGACGCCAACCTCGACGCCGCCGAGCCGAAGCGCGGCGCGGTCGGCAGCACCGGGATCGCCGCCTACACCGAGGAGGAGTTCCTGGCCGGCGGCTGGGCGGAGGTACGGGACGCGGCCGGCGCGCACTGGTGGTCGACCATGCGGCTCGCGGGCCGCGAGGCCCTGCACCGCAGCGCCGTCCAGCTGGTCCGCGGCTCGGACCCGGTCATGCGGGAGCTGCTGCGGGACCTGGAGATCCCGCGGACCTTCCTGCTCCCGCGGGCCGACGGCCCCCTGCCGGGCGCGGCGGAGCTCGTGGCGGCGGGCGTCGGCGTGGTCGAGATCCCGGACTGCGGGCACAACATCATGCTGGACAACCCGCAGGCCTTCGCCGAGGCCGCGGCCGCCGCGCTGGCCTGACCCCGGACGCGCCGCCGCCCGGCCGACCGGTAGGCCGCGCCGCCGCCCGGCCTACCGGTCGGCCACCGGGCGCGGTGCCCCCGCGATCCGTGCCCCGCGCGGAGCCGTCCCGGCCGCGGTCGACCTGACCAGGTCGAGGGTGCTGAGGACCACCATCGCGATGCCCAGGGGCACATGGAACGCCGGCAGGTGGGCGATGCCCAGCGCGACCTGGACCGAGGCGAGGACGAGGAGCCCGGAGGCGTACAGGATCGGCCGGGGGCCGGCGCCGCCCGGCCGCCAGGCCACCACCGCGGTCACCAGGTAGAGCATCGAGGCGCCGTACATCACCCGCGAGCCGACGTCGTGCAGGAGCGCTCCCGTCGGGGAGACGAGCAGGGCGCCGGCGGTGCCCGCCTGGAAGAACAGGGCCAGGGTCTGGAGTCCGACCGCGACCCTGACGGTCCGGTGGAAGGCGGGGCGGGGGCTCCCCGTCGCGGGGGTGGTCGGTCCGGGCATCTCCGGGTCCTTTCCGGTGCTGGGGGTGGGTGGGCTCAGTGGAGGGTGAGGGAGGTCTCGGCCAGGATGTGGGCGAGCTTCTCGGGGTTGCGGACGTAGTAGAGGCCGCTGATCAGGCCGTCCTCGACGCGCAGCGCCATCACGCCGTCCAGCTCGCCGTCGACGCGCACGGCGAGCGCCGGGGCGCCGTTGACGAAGGTGGGCTCGGTGGTGACCGTGACGTCGCGCTTGTGGGTGCCGCCCAGGTAGAAGCGGGTGACCTTGTCGGCGCCGACGACCGGCCGGAGCGCGGCCCGCTTGATCCCGCCGCCGTCGCTGACGAGGACGACGTCGGGGGCGAGCAGCTCCAGGAACTCCTGCGGGTCGCGGGTCTCCAGGGCCCGCCGGAAGGAGTCCACGACCGCCCGCGCCTGCCGGGCCGGGACCGCGGTGCGGGGCCGCCGGGCGTCGACGTGCTTGCGGGCCCGGTGGGCGATCTGGCGGACGGCGGCCGGGGTCTTGTCGACGGCCGCCGCGATCTCCTCGTACCCCACCTCGAAGACCTCGCGGAGCACGAAGACGGCCCGCTCGGTCGGCGTGAGGGTCTCCAGGACCAGCATCATCGCCATGGACACCGACTCGCTCAGCTCGACGTCCTCGGCGACGTCCGGCGTGGTGAGCAGCGGTTCGGGCAGCCACTGCCCGACGTACGCCTCCCGCCGTCGCTGGACGGTCCGCAGGCGGTTGAGGGCCTGGCGGGTGGTGATGCGGACGAGGTACGCCCGCTGGTCGCGGACCTGGGCCAGGTCGACGCCGGTCCAGCGCAGCCAGGTCTCCTGGAGGACGTCCTCGGCGTCGGCGGCCGAGCCGAGCATCTCGTACGCCACCGTGAACAGCAGGTTCCGGTGGGCGACGAAGGTCTCGGTCGCCGGGTCCGTGGTGTGCTCGCCGGTCATGGTTCGGTCTCCCCGTTCTCGGTCCGCCGGATCAGACCGCGCGCGCGGGGGTGTCCGTCGTGCGGACCGCGCGCTCCTGGAGGAGCCGGGGCCGGTGCTTGCCGTCCTTGGGCCAGGAGTGCGCACCGGGCTTGCGGGCCTCTTCGGTCAGGTGCTTGACGCTGAACGCGCAGGCGAGTTCCTTCAGCTTCGCCCCCGCGCGTCCGCCGACGTAGATTCCCATCGCGCGGTCGTCCTTGTGTGCGATTTGGAAGATCGCCGTGCGCCGGCCGAAGCTGAGGCACATCGCGTTGAACGCCATGTCCACCGGCTCGGGGCGGCGGCCGTCGATCCGGGCCAGCACCGTGTCGGCCGCGTGCGCGCCGAGGCAGCCGGCCACGTAGGCGCTCATCCGGAACGGCAGGTCCGAGGGGGCCGCGCAGTCCCCGGCCGCGACGATCCGCTCGTCGTCCACGCTGGTCAGCGTCTCGTCGGTGAGCAGGCGTCCGGCGGCGTCGGCGCTCAGTCCGCTGCGCGCCGCCAGGTCCGGGACGTCGAAGCCGGCGGTCCAGACGGCGAGCCCGCCGCCCACCGCGCGCCCGTCGGCGAGCCGGACCTCCGCCGCCGTCACCTCGGTCACCTTCGTACCGGGGCCGTCGAGCACGGTGACCCCGAGGGCGGCGAACCGGCGGGCGGCCGAGCGGCGCGCCCTGGGGTGCAGATACGGGCCGAGGACGCCGCCGCAGACCAGCGTCACCGGTCGGCCGCCCTCGGCGATCTCGGCGGCCGTCTCGATGCCGGTCGGGCCGGCGCCGACGACGGTGACCGGGACCCCGGCGGGCAGCTCCGCGACGGCGGCGCGCAGCCGTTCGGCCGACTCCAGCTCGGCGACCTGGTGGGCGTGGTCGGCGACGCCGGGCACCTCCGGGCGGGCGCCGGTGGAGCCGACGGCGTAGACGAGGTGGTCGTAGCCGACCGTGCCGCCCGACTCCAGGGTGACCACGCGCGCGTGGGCGTCGATCCGGGCCACGGAGTCGACGACGAGCCGGACGCGCTCCGCCAGCACCTCCTCGTACCGGACGACCGCCGGGTGGCTGCCGCCGACCAGCTGGTGGAGGCGGAGCCGGGGGACGAAGGACGGACGGGGGTTGACCACCGTCACGTGCACGTCCGCGCGTCCGCTGAGCCGGTTGGCCGCCATGACACCGGCGTATCCGCCGCCGATCACGACCACTTCGGTGTTCCCGCCCATGGCGTCGTCTCCTTCGTCCCGGACCGCCCCGGACTTCTCCCGGACCGGCCCCTTCAGGGGTTCGACCACAGGACACCGGGCGGGGGACGGCTGTGACGTGGTGTGACGTGGATCACCGAGTTGTGGCGGGATTCATGGGGGAACGAGCGCGTGACGGGCCGCCGGAGGGTGCTTCCGTCGTGCAACGCGAACTCGCGTTGGCCCGGACGGGTGGTGTTCATCGGAAGAACTGCGCGGACGTGGCGTCGCTCCGCCGGATCCGGGTGCGCATACAGATCATGAGAAAGGTATGTAAAGCGCGCAACCCGAAATGAACCATCCGAGAACGCCGCACCAGCGAAAGTGAGGGGCCATGGCCACCGCCAAGGTCAAGCAGTTCTGGACCGCCTTCATCTCCGTCCTCTTCGCCCTGCTCGCCTCCGTCGGCCTGGCGGCCCCCGCCGCCGCCCAGGGCCAGGCCCCCGTGACCCAGCCCGAGGAGCCGGCCGCCCCCGCCGCCCCCGTCACCGCCGAGCGCGCCGCGACGGTCGTGGCACAGAGGCGGGCGGAGTCCTGGGCGCCGCTGCGCCGCGGCTCGCTGCCGCCCACCATCAAGCAGCGCATCGGCGCCGAGGCGCACGGCTCCGCTCCCGCCTCCCGCACGCTCCGCTCGGCCGCGCCGCTCGCGAGCGACCCGGCCGAACTGACCCGGCTGGCGCTCGCGACGGCCGCCTAGGGTGCGGGGAGCGCACGACTCCTCCCTCTCCGCACCCCGCACCGGAGTCACCTCCGGACAGCGCGGACGAAACGCATGGAACAGACGAAACGCATGGAACAGACGGAACGGATGGAACAGACGGAACGGATGGAACAGACGGAACGGACGGAACGGTCCCAGGTCAGCGGCGCTCGTCGGGCTCCGTGGATCCGGTCTCCGGCTCCGCCTCGCTCCCGGACCCATTCCCGGTCTCGGCCTCCACCACGTTCCCGGACTCCGCGACCACCCGCGTACCGGCCTCGGACTCCCCGCCCGGGAGACCGCCCGACGCGGACGGCATGCCCGAGCCCTCGTCCACCTCCGTGGGCGCCGGCGGCTCGACCAGCCAGTCGGGATTGGCCTGCCTGTCCCACCACTTCCAGGCGGCGAACGCGCCGCCGATGAGCAAGCCCAGCACGGCGAGACCCTTGACGAGACGCCCGGCCCTGGCCCGGCGCTCCTGCTTCCTCATGATCTTCCGGACGTCGTCCGGCGTCACCTGACCGCGCAGCGCGGCCCAGGCGGCAGTGGAACGCGACCCGGCCTCCTCAAGGACGGGACCGGTCGCGGCGACCGCGTGCTCGACACGCGGAACGGTGTAGTCGGCCACCTGATGGGCGACCGAGCGGGTCCGAGCCGCAGCGCGATGCGCGGCGTCGTCGACCCGCGGCGGCACGTGCGGCGCCACATGCGCGGCGTACTGCACACGCGCCTGCGCGCGTGCCTGCCGAGCGGCGCTCGACACCTTGGGTGCGAGCCGCACCCGCGCCTCGTGCGCATAGTGCGCGGCCTGGTCCTTGGCCGTGCCGGCGTACGGCGCCACCACGTCCGCGGCGTGCAGGACGCTTTCCTTCGCCGAATCCGTAGCGGCGCGCACGCTGTCCATGCGAGTCACGGGTTCCTCCTCCTCGATGGCGAGCGATGTCGGTTTTTCACCTTTCCATCCTTTTCGGCATCATGCCTTCCGGAGCGAAGTCCGGCATGCGGTGCGGGCATCCGGGGCATGCGGGGATTGCGGGCGGGCCGTTCCCGGCCGCCGCGTCGTGCGAGGATCGACTCGCCAGGGCCGCGGACGCGTGAGGCGATCCGTTCCGCGGTGTGACGCACGACCAGGGAGGGAAGGCGGACCGTGGCCATGCCGTACGCGATCCTCAAGACCAGCGCGGGCGACATCGAGGTGCGCCTGCTGCCGTTCCACGCGCCGAAGACGGTGCGGAACTTCACCGAGCTCGCCTCGGGCGAGCGCGAGTGGACCCACCCCGGCACCGGCCGGGTCTCCACCGATCCCCTCTACGACGGCACGGTCTTCCACCGGGTCATCGGGAACTTCATGATCCAGGGCGGCGACCCGCTGGGGACGGGCACGGGCGGACCCGGATACGAGTTCGCCGACGAGTTCCACCCGGAGCTCTGGTTCGACCGGCCGTACCTGCTGGCGATGGCCAACGCCGGGCCGGGCACCAACGGCTCCCAGTTCTTCGTCACGGTCGGCCCCGCGACCTGGCTGAACCGCAAGCACACCATCTTCGGCGAGGTCGTGGACGCGAAGAGCCGCGCCGTCGTGGACGCCATCGCGCAGGTCGCCACCGACCCGCAGACCCAGCGGCCGCTGACCGACGTCGTGGTCGAGTCCGTGGTGATCGAGCAGCGCTGACCGGGAAGGAGGGGACCGAGCCCATGGACGCGCAGTCCGGACCGCCGCACTGCTACCGCCATCCCGGCACCGAGACGGGCATCCGCTGCACCCGCTGCGAGAAGCCCATCTGCCCGGAGTGCATGATCTCCGCCTCCGTCGGCTTCCAGTGCCCCGACTGCGTCCGCAGCGGTTCCGGCACCGGGCACGCGGCCGACGCCAACCAGGCGAGGACGCTCGCGGGCGGCCGGGTCAGGACCGACGACCGCCTGGTCACCAAGATCCTCATCGGGATCTGCGTGCTGGTGTACGGGCTCGTGCTGCTCCTCGGCGACCGGTTCGTCGACGAGCTCGTGCTGATCGGGTACGCGTACAACCCGCTGCTCGACGAGGTCGTCGGGGTCGCGGACGGCGAGTGGTACCGCCTGCTCACCTCCACGGTCCTGCACCAGGAGCCCTTGCACATCCTCTTCAACCTGCTGGGCCTGTGGGTGATCGGCGGGATCGTCGAGCCGGAGCTCGGCCGGTCCCGGTACGCGCTGCTGTGCCTGCTCTCCGGGCTGTCCGGCTCGGTCCTCGCCTATGTGGTCGCGGCCCCGAACCAGCCCTCGCTGGGCGCCTCCGGGATCGTCTACGGCCTCATCGGCGCCTGGGCGGTGCTGGCCCGCCGGCGGCGCCACGACATGGGGCCGGTGACCCTCTTCGTGGCCCTGTCCCTGGTGATGACGTTCACCCGTCCGGGGATCTCCTGGGAGGCGCACGTCGGTGGACTCGTGGCCGGCGCCCTGGTGACGTACGTGCTCGTGCGGGCCCCCCGGAGCCGCCGGGAGCTCGTCCAGTACGGCACCTGCGCCCTGGTGCTGCTCGCGGACGTGGGCGTCGTGGTGGGCCGGACCATGGCGCTCACCTGAGCGCCTGAGCCTGTGGACGAGCTGGGGGAGTGAGCTTTCCCCAGAGTTATCCACAGTGCGTGGCGGGTTCTCCCCACCAGGGTGGGTACGACCGAGCCCCCTGCCTCTGACCTGGGATTTATCCCAAGAGGTAGGGGGCTCCAGCCCGCTGTGGACAGGTGTTCGCGGTCATACCGGCGTCAACCCGGTGCGAGTTATCCACAGATCTTCGTAAGTTATCCAGTGCTGTGCACAACGCTGTGGATAAACTCAGGGGTGAGCTTGACGGCAGCCGGGAAGACCCGCTAAGCGCCGCTAAGTCGCTCACTTCCACTGCGTGGAGACACCGAAGCCGGCGGCGATGAAGCCGAAGCCGACCACGATGTTCCAGTTCCGGATCGACTCGATCGGAAGCGAACCGTCGGTGACGTAGAAGACCACGATCCACACCAGACCGATGGCGAACAGGGCCAGCATCACCGGGGCGACCCAGCTGCGGTTCGTCAGCTTGATGTTGGCGGCCTGCTTCGCCTGCGGGGGCGTGTAGTCGGCCTTCTTGCGGATCCGTGACTTCGGCACGAGGGACTCTCCTGTCGATGCGCTGCGTGACCGCGCAGGGAACTGTGGCTGTCGCCGGGATGTGACGTAGCAGGTCGACTGCGCCCCCCGGGCGTCCGTTAGCGTAGTGGTTCCGCGGCGCAGAAGGGGATCAGGGTACGTTGAGCAATTCCGCCGACACTCCGGGCGAGCCCCCCGTCGAACCGGGCGGGCCCGGTCGCTGGCGCCCCGTCCGGCTCCTCACCCTGGGCGTCTTCGCCCTCGCGGGGCTGCTCTTCGTCACGAGTTTCAACACCGCCAAGGGCACCAACATCCGCACGGACGCCTCCCTGCTGAGGCTCTCCGACCTCATCGAGGAGCGCAGCCACAAGAACGCGGGCCTCGACGAGTCCACCGCCCTCCTGCGCGACCGGGTCGACACCCTCGCCGCCCGCGACGACGGTTCCACGGCCGCCGAGGACCGCCGCCTCAAGGCCCTGGAGACCGCCGCCGGCACCACCGAGATCTCCGGCCCCGGCCTCACCGTCACGCTGAACGACGCCCCGCCCGGCGCCCAGGCCGCCCCCGGCTACCCCGAACCGCAGGCCAACGACCTGGTCATCCACCAGCAGGACCTCCAGGCCGTCGTCAACGCCCTGTGGGAGGGCGGCGCCGAAGGCATCCGCGTCATGGACCAGCGGCTCATCTCCACCAGCGCGGTCCGCTGCGTCGGCAACACCCTGATCCTCCAGGGCCGCGTCTACTCGCCCCCGTACAAGATCACCGCCGTCGGCGACCGCGGGAAGCTCGACAAGGCCCTCGCGGACTCCCCCGCGCTCCAGAACTACCAGCTGTACGTGAAGGCCTACGGACTCGGCTGGAAGGTCGACGACCACAAGGACGTCACCCTGCCCGGCTACGCGGGCGCGGTCGACCTCCACCAGGCCAAGCCCGCCGCGTAGCCCGGTTCGGGACCGGTTGTCCACAGGCTTCGGACAGCTTCCCCCCGACGGGGGCCTCGCCCCGTACTCTGGTGCCCGTAACGAACGGAAGGGGCGGTCGGACGTCATGTACGGATGGATCTGGCGGCATCTGCCGGGCAACGCCTGGGTGAAGGCGCTGATCTCGGTCGTGCTGGTCCTCGCGGTCGTCTACGTCCTCTTCCAGTACGTGTTCCCCTGGGCGGAGCCTCTGCTTCCGTTCAACGATGTGACGGTGGACGGCCAGTGAGCGCGCGAATTCTCGTCGTCGACAACTACGACAGCTTCGTCTTCAACCTCGTGCAGTACCTCTACCAGCTCGGCGCCGAGTGCGAGGTGCTCCGCAACGACGAGGTGGAGCTGAGCCACGCCCAGGACGGCTTCGACGGCGTGCTGCTGTCCCCCGGCCCCGGCGCCCCCGAGCAGGCCGGCGTCTGCATCGACATGGTGCGGCACTGCGCCGCCACCGGCGTCCCGGTCTTCGGCGTCTGCCTCGGCATGCAGTCGATGGCCGTGGCCTACGGCGGCGTCGTCGACCGCGCGCCCGAGCTGCTGCACGGCAAGACCTCGCCCGTGGTCCACGAGGGCAAGGGCGTCTTCGCCGGACTCCCCTCGCCGTTCACCGCCACCCGCTACCACTCGCTCGCCGCCGAGCCGGCCGACCTGCCCGCCGAGCTCGAAGTGACCGCGCGGACCGAGGACGGCATCATCATGGGCCTCCGCCACCGCGAACTGCCCGTCGAAGGCGTCCAGTTCCACCCCGAGTCGGTGCTCACCGAGCACGGCCACCTGATGCTCGCCAACTGGCTGGTGCAGTGCGGAGACGAGGGAGCGGTCGGCCGGTCGGCGGGGCTCGCGCCGGTGGTGGGCAAGGCCGTCGCGTGACGACGGGCTCGCCGTGGTTCCGGGCCTCCGCGCAGCCCGGCGCCGAGCCGATACCCGAGGACCACGGGGGCCAGGCGCCCGAGCCGCGCCCGTACGACCAGAGTGCCTACGACCAGCAGGGCCCGTACGAGCAGCAGGGCCTGTACGACCAGCAGGGTCCGTACGAGCAGCAGAGCCGGTACGAGCAGCAGGGCCTGTACGAGCAGCAGGGCCCGTACGAGCAGGGCGGGTACGGCTACGAGCAGCAGGGCCCGTACCCGTACCCGTATCCCTCCCCCGCTCAGTCCGGGTACGAGCCGCAGGCACAGCCGCAGCCGCAGCCGCAGGCACCGGTCTACGAACCCCCGCGGGAAGCCGTCCACGAGCCCCTACGCGAGCCGTACGAGGCCGAAGGGGCCCGGGAGACGCCCGAGGTCGCGGAGGAGGCTCCGAGGCCCGTGGAGGCCCTCCCGGGGCCCGGGCGGGCCGAGCGGCGGCGGGCCGCCGCCAAGCAGGGCCGCGGCAAGAGCCGCCCGGCCGCCGGACCGGCTACCGGGACCCCCGCCGGGACCCCCGCGGAG
Source organism: Streptomyces sp. NPDC007863 (assembly GCF_040633895.1). NCBI lineage: Bacteria > Bacillati > Actinomycetota > Actinomycetes > Kitasatosporales > Streptomycetaceae > Streptomyces > Streptomyces sp. NPDC007863. The sequence goes on along the minus strand of NZ_JBEYEI010000005.1, from coordinate 405,059 downwards.
CGCCCCCTCTCGCGGGTCGAGGCCCGCCGCGCCGCCCGGGAGGCGAAGGCCGCCAAGGACAGCGTCGGCGTCGTCGTCGGCGAACTGTTCATCACCCTCGGCGTGGTCATGCTCCTCTTCGTCGCCTACCAGCTGTGGTGGACCAACGTCCTCGCCGGCCAGGAGACCGACCAGGCCAAGGAGCGCATCGAGGACACCTGGGCCAAGGGCGAGAACAAGCCGGACGTCTTCGCCCCCGGCGAGGGCTTCGCCATCATGTACATCCCCAAGCTGGACGTCGTCGTCCCCGTCGCCGAGGGCATCAGCAAGCCCAAGGTCCTCGACAAGGGCATGGTCGGCCACTACGGCGAGGGCAAGCTCAAGACCGCCATGCCCTCCGACAAGCAGGGCAACTTCGCGGTCGCCGGCCACCGCAACACCCACGGCGAGCCCTTCCGGTACATCAACCGCCTCAAGCCCGGCGACCCCATCGTGGTCGAGACCCAGGACGCCTACTACACGTACGAGATGGCGAGCATCCTCCCGCAGACCGCGCCCTCGAACATCGCCGTCATCGACCCGGTCCCCAAGGGCTCCGGCTTCACCGGGCCCGGCCGCTACATCACCCTGACCACCTGCACGCCCGAGTTCACCAGCACCTACCGCATGATCGTCTGGGGAAAGCTGGTCGAGGAACGCCCGCGCAGCAAGGGAAAGCCGACCGCGCTCGTAGGCTGAGACCCCACACCTCCAGAAGGGACGAGGGCCGACCCAGTGTCACGCGCGCGCAACCGGATCGCCGGGCTCATCAGCGTCTTCGGTGAACTCCTCATCACAGCCGGCCTCGTGCTCGGGCTCTTCGTCGTCTACTCGCTGTGGTGGACGAACGTCCTCGCCGACCGCGCCGCCGACAAGGAAGGCGCGCAGGTCCGCGGCGAATGGGCCGACCAGGGCCCCGGCGCCCTCGACACCAAGGGGGGCCTCGGCTTCCTCCACGTCCCCGCCTTCGGCGGCGACGAGATCCTGGTGAAGCGGGGCACCGAGAGCACCGTCCTCAACAACGGCGTCGCCGGCTACTACACCGACCCCGTGAAGTCCGCCCTCCCGCAGGACAAGCAGGGCAACTTCACCCTCGCCGCCCACCGGGACGGCCACGGCGCCAAGTTCCACAACATCCACAAGCTGAAGAACGGCGATCCGATCGTCTTCGAGTCCAAGGACACCTGGTACGTCTACAAGGTCTACAAGACGCTCCCGGAGACCACGAAGTACAACGTGGACGTCCTCCAGCCGGTCCCCGAGGAGTCCGGCAAGAAGGCACCCGGCCGGTACATCACCCTCACCACCTGCACCCCGATGTACACCTCCGACTACCGCTTCATCGTCTGGGGCGAGCTGGCCCGCACGGAGAAGGTCGACGCGCACCGCACCCCGCCGGCCGAACTGCGGTAACGCGGCCCGGAACGGGGAGAGCCCCGGAGTCCTGTCTCGGACTCCGGGGCTCTCCCCGTTCTCTCGGGCGGGCGGGCCGGCTAGTCGAACCAGCCGCCGATGTTGCCGTCTCCGTTGCCACCGTCCTGCTGGCCGCCGTCCTGCTGGCCGCCGGGGTTGCCCCCGCCGCCGTTCACGTCGGCCGTGAACAGGGTGACCGAGCCGCCCTTGTTGACCGTCTGGCCGGCGGCGGGCACCGACTGGAGGACCCGGGCGTCGTCCTTGTCGACACCGGACACCACGACCGTGACGCCCTGGCCCTGGAACCAGTCCCGGACCTCCTTCAGCGTCTTCCCGGTGAGGTCGGCCGGGATCGTGATCGGGGTCGCCTGCGGGCCCTTGGAGACCTTCAGCTTGATCTCGACGTCCAGCGGCTGGTTGCTCGGGCCGGCCGGGGTCTGCTCCAGGACCATGCCCTTGGGCTGGTCGTTGTCGACCTCCTCCTGCTTCACGTTGGTGAAGCCGAGGCCGTTGAGCTGCTGGAGCGCCAGGCTGATGTCGCGGCCCGTCACCTGGGGCAGCTGCGTCAGCTTCTGCTTGGCGACGGTGAGGGTCACCTCGGAGTTCTTCTCGGCCTTGGTGCCGTTCTGCGGGTTCTGCCGCAGGACGGTGCCGGGGTCCTCCTCGGACTCCTCCTCCTCGACCTTGACCTTGAAGCCCTTGCCCTCCAGGGTCTCCTTCGCCCGCTGGAGCGACTGCTCCTGGACGTCCGGGACCTCCACGAGCGGCGCGCCTTCGGAGACCCACACCTGGATCGTGCCGTCGATCGCCATCTTGGAGGTGCCGTCGGAGGCCGGGTCCTGGCGGCAGATGGCGCCGGTGGGCTGGTCGCAGCGCTCCTTGCCCGCCTCCACCACCTTCACCTGGGCGTTCTGCGCGGACCGCTGAGCGTCGGGCATGGTCTGGCCGACGAGCGGCGGCACCGTCGTCTGCTGCGGGGTGTCGTTGGTGTCCAGGAGGTACTTCGCGATGAAGATCGCGCCGACCAGGACCAGGACGCCGCAGAGCGCGAGCAGGATCGTCGAGGCGTTCGACTTCTTCTGGCCACCGCCCCGGCGGCGGTCCGGACGGTCGTCGTAACCGTCGTGCCCGCCGTACCCGCCGCCGTAGCCGCCGTCCTGCTGGACGGGCGGCATCATCGTCGTCTGGCCGGCCGGGTCGGCCTGGCGCAGCGCCGTCGTCGGCTGGTCCTCCGGCGGATAGCCGTAGCCGTTGTACGCCGGGGCGCCCACCATGCCCATCGCCGCGGCGGCCGCGACCGGCTGCCCGTCGAGGCACGCCTCGATGTCCGCGCGCATCTCGTCGGCGGACTGGTAGCGGTAGTCGGGGTCCTTGACCAGCGCCTTGAGGACGATGGCGTCCATCTCGGGCGTGATCTCGGCGTCGAAGTTGCTCGGCGGCTGCGGCTCCTCGCGGACGTGCTGGTAGGCCACGGCCACGGGGGAGTCGCCGATGAACGGCGGCCGGACGGTCAGGAGCTCGTAGAGCAGGCAGCCGGTGGAGTACAGGTCGGAGCGCGCGTCGACCTGCTCGCCCTTGGCCTGCTCCGGCGAGAGGTACTGGGCGGTGCCGATGACCGCCGCGGTCTGCGTCATGGTCATGCCCGCGTCGCCCATGGCGCGCGCGATGCCGAAGTCCATGACCTTGACCTGGCCCGTACGGGTCAGCATCACGTTCGCGGGCTTGATGTCGCGGTGCACGATGCCGGCGCGGTGCGAGTACTCGAGGGCCTGGAGGATGCCGACGGTCATCTCCAGCGTGCGCTCGGGCAGCAGCTTGCGGCCCGAGTGGAGCAGCTCGCGGAGCGTCGACCCGTCGACGTACTCCATCACGATGTACGGGATGGAGACCCCGTCGACGTAGTCCTCGCCGGTGTCGTAGACGGCGACGATCGCCGGGTGGTTCAGGGAGGCGGCGGACTGTGCCTCGCGGCGGAACCGGGCTTGGAAGGACGGGTCACGGGCCAGGTCGGCCCGCAGCGTCTTCACGGCGACGGTGCGGCCGAGCCGGGTGTCCTGGGCGAGGTACACCTCGGCCATGCCACCGCGGCCGAGCACCGAGCCCAGCTCGTACCGGCCGCCGAGGCGACGCGGCTCTTCCATAGCTAATCCAGCCCTCTCCGTCTGTCCCGACCGCACCCTGGGGTGGTCCGGCGGTGTGTGCTGTCCGCGCATACGGTACCGGCCCCGAAGAGCCGGACCACGCGCGGAGGGCAGCTGATACCTGACCGGTACCTGGCGGGCACCGGCCCTTCGCAAGATCAGCCGCGGCTCTTCAGAACCGCCTTCATGACCGCCTTCGCGATCGGTGCGGCGAGACCGCCACCGCTGATGTCCTCACGGCCGACGCCCTCGGCGTCCTCGACGATCACGGCGACGGCGACCGGGGAGCCCTGGTCGGTCTTGGCGTACGAGATGAACCAGGCGTACGGGCGCTTGGCGTTCTTCTCGCCGTGCTGCGCGGTACCGGTCTTGCCGCCGACCTTCACGCCGCTCATCTTCAGGTCGGCCTTGGCGCCGGTGCCGTTCGAGACGACGTTCTCCATCATCGCCTGGAGCTTCTGGGCGTTCTCCGGAGAGACCGGCTGGCTCATCTCCTCCGGCTCGTTCTGCTTGATCACGTCCAGGTTCGGGGCGCGCAGCTGGTCGATCATGTACGGCTTCATCAGCTTGCCGTCGTTCGCGATCGCCGCCGTGACCATCGCCATCTGCAGCGGGGTCGTCGCGGTGTTGAACTGGCCGATGGAGGAGAGCGCGTTGCCACCGCGGTCGGCGTTCTTGTCGTAGACCGAGGCGGACGAACGGACCGGGGTGAACTGCTCGGCGTTGAAGCCGAACTTCTCGGCCGTCTCCACCATCTTGTCGCGGCCGACGTCGTCACCGAGCTTGGCGAAGACCGAGTTGCAGGAGATCCGCAGGGCCTCGTTGAGGCTGGCGTTGGCACAGCCGCCCGAGTGGTTCTTCATCGGCAGCGTGGAGAGCGGGATCTTCCAGCCCTCGGGGGTGTCGGTCGACGCGTCGATGTCCTTGACCTTGCCGGCCTCCAGCGCGGCGGCGGCGGTCACGACCTTGAAGACGGAGCCGGGGGGGTAGATCTCGCGCAGGGCGCGGTTCTGCTTCGGCTTGTTCTTGTCCTTCTCCAGCGCGACCCAGGCCTTCTCGTCCTTGCCCGAGTAGCCGGCGAAGGAGGACGGGTCGTACGAGGGGGTGGACGCCAGCGCCAGGATCTTGCCGGTCGACGGCTCGATCGCGACGACGGCACCGGTGTTCTTCCCCAGGCCCTCGAAGGCGGCCTTCTGCGCGGCGCCGTTGAGGGTGGTGACGACGTCGCCGCCCTTCTTCTTCTCCCCGGTGAACATCGACAGGGTGCGGTCGAAGAAGAGCCGGTCGTCGTTGCCGGTGAGGATGCCGTCCTCGATCTTCTCGATCTGGTTGGCGTCGTAGGCCTGGGAGGCGTACCCGGTGACGGGGGCCCACATGGGACCGTCGACGTAGGTCCGCTTGTACGTGAAGTACTCGTCCCCGGAGTCGACGGAGCCGGTGATCGGCTTTCCGTCGACGATGATGTTGCCCCGCTCGTTCGAGTAGCGCTCGATCTGCACCCGGCGGTTCTTCGGGTGCGCGTTCAGCTCGTCGGCGCGGACGAACTGGAGCCAGTTGTCGCGCAGGAGCAGGGCGAGGACGAGCAGGCCGCAGAAGATCGCGACCCGGCGCAGCGGCTTGTTCACGGACGGACCACCTGGGTCATCTCGGCGTCGGGATTCGGGGCGGGGGAGGGCGCCGGACGGCGCGCGGTGTCGCTGATCCGGATCAGGATGCCGATCAGGGCCCAGTTGGCGATCACGGACGAACCGCCGTACGCGAGGAACGGCATCGTCATACCGGTGAGCGGGATGAGGCCCATCACACCGCCGGCGACGACGAACACCTGCAGCGCGAAGGCGCCGGACAGGCCCATCGCGAGCAGCTTGCCGAACGGGTCGCGGGCGGCGAGGGCGGTGCGGATGCCGCGCTCGATGATCAGACCGTAGATCAGCAGGAAGACCATCACACCGGCCAGGCCGAGCTCCTCGCCGACGGTGGCGAAGATGAAGTCGGAGTTGGCGGCGAACTGGATCAGGTCGGAGTTGCCCTGGCCGAGACCGGTGCCGAGGATGCCGCCCGAGCCGAAGGACATGAGGACCTGGGTCATCTGGTCACAGGCGTACGCCATGTTCGAACCCTCGGGCGCCGTCTTCAGGCACTCGAAGGGGTCGAGCCAGGCCGCCACGCGGGACTGCACGTGGCCGGCCGTGGAGCCGACGGCCACCGCTCCCGCGACGGCCATCAGCAGACCCATGACGATCCAGCTGGTCCGCTCGGTGGCCACGTACAGCATGATCACGAACATGCCGAAGAAGAGCAGCGACGTACCGAGGTCGTTCTCGAAGACCAGGATGAGGAGGCTGACCGCCCAGATCGTCAGGATCGGGCCGAGGTCACGGCCGCGCGGCAGGTAGAGCCCCATGAAGCGGCGGCTGGCCAGCGCCAGCGCGTCCCGCTTCACCATCAGGTAGCCGGAGAAGAACACGGCGAGGACGAGCTTGGCGAACTCACCGGGCTGGATGGAGAAGCCGCCGATGCGGATCCAGATCTTGGCGCCGAAGACGTCGGTACCGAGGCCGGGGACGAGCGGCAGCAGGAGCAGCAGGAGCGCCACGACCATGGAGATGTACGTGTAGCGCTGCAGGACACGGTGGTCCTTGAGGATCAGCAGCACGCCCACGAACATGGCGATGCCGATCGCGGAGTACATCATCTGGTTCGGCGCGGACGCGCTGAACGCCCCGTACTGCCGCTTCGCCAGGTCGATCAGCCGCGGCGACTGGTCGAGCCGCCAGATCAGCACGAGCCCCATGCCGTTGAGCAGGGTCGCCAGCGGCAGCAGCAGCGGGTCCGCGTACGGCGCCCACTTGCGTACGACGAGGTGGGCGACGGTCGCGAGGAGCGCCAGGCCGAGCCCGTAGCCGAGCATCCCGGAGGGGACCTCGCCGTCCAGCGCGAGCCCCACGTTGAGGTACGCGAACACCGGGATGGCGACGGCGAAGCCGAGGAGCGCCAGCTCGGTGTTGCGGCGGCTCGGCGCCTCGATCGCGCCGATGGTGGTCGTGTTGGTGACAACGCTCATGGTGGTGAAAGGCCCCCTACGGGTCTTACTGCTTGCCGCAGTTCGAGGCCAGCTTCTGCTCCTCGGCGGTGAGGGTCGGGCCGGGGCTCGGCGCGGCCGCGGTGGGCTGGGCTCCGGGCTTGGCGTCCGCGCCGTCGGCCGGCTTCTCGGCCTCGGCGGCGGCCTTCTCCTTGTCGGCCTTCTCCTTGGCCACGCGGCGCTCTTCGGTCTTCTTGCAGGCCGAGGCCTGCACGGACAGCTCGGAGATCTTCGTCTGGGCCTTGGCGAGGCTGCCGCCCGCGATGGTGTCCTCGACCTGCTTCCGCTGGTAGGCGGGGAGGTACTTGAGTTCGATCTCGGGGTGGTCCTTCTCGACCTCCGAGAGCTTCACCCACGCGAGGTCCTGGCTGATGCCCCGGTACAGCGCCACGTGCTCGTCGTTCGAGCCCACGTAGTACTGGGTCTGGGTCCAGCGCCAGCCGCCGTACGCGCCGCCGGCGAGGACACCGAGGGCGAGGACGAGGATCAGGGTGCGCCCGATCCACCGCCGCTTGCGCCGAGGCTTGACGAAGTCGTCGTCGCTGTACGAGTCGAAGGCGCCGTGCGGCGGTCCGCCGTAGCCGTGGTCGTCGCCGCTGCCGGGCGGGCCGAAGCCGCCGGCGGGCGGCTGGTGGTGCGGGGCGGGGCGGCCGAGCCCGGAGGCGCGGCCGGCCGGGGTCTGCATCGCGCCGCCGTCGTTCAGCTGCTGCTGGTTCTCGGCGACCGCGCCGACGACGACCGGGGTGTCGCTGAGGTGGCCGGCGAGGGTGTCGCCGCCGTCGACGTCGAGGACGTCGGCGACGATCACCGTGATGTTGTCGGGGCCGCCGCCGCGCAGCGCGAGCTGGATCAGCTCCTGCACGGTCTCCTGCGGGCCCTGGTAGCTGGCGAGGGTGTCCTCCAGCGTCTGGTGGGACACCACGCCGGACAGGCCGTCGGAGCAGATCAGGTACCGGTCGCCGGCGCGGACCTCACGGATGGAGAGGTCGGGCTCGACGTGGTCGCCACTGCCGAGCGCGCGCATCAGGAGCGAGCGCTGCGGGTGGGTGGTGGCCTCCTCCTCGGTGATCCGGCCCTCGTCGACGAGCCGCTGGACCCAGGTGTGGTCCTGGGTGATCTGGGTGAGGACGCCGTCGCGCAGCAGGTACGCGCGGGAGTCGCCGACGTGCACGAGGCCGAGGCGCTGACCGGTCCACAGCAGGGCGGTGAGCGTGGTGCCCATGCCCTCCAGCTGCGGGTCCTCCTCGACCATCATCCGGAGCTGGTCGTTGGCGCGCTGCACCGCCGTACCGAGCGAGGTGAGGATGTCGGAGCCGGGGATGTCGTCGTCGAGGACGACGAGCGTGGAGATCACCTCGGACGAGGCGACCTCGCCGGCGGCCTGGCCGCCCATGCCGTCGGCGATCGCGAGGAGACGCGGACCGGCGTAGCCGGAGTCCTCGTTGCCCTCGCGGATCATGCCCTTGTGCGAGCCCGCGGCGAATCGCAGGGAGAGACTCATGCCCACCTGCCCTGTCGCCGCTGCATCGGGGTACAGCCGGTCTCGACCCACACTGCCCACCCTCCGGTCGCTCCGGTCAGCTCGCTCATTGTCGTACTACTTCCGCAGCTCGATGACGGTCTTGCCGATGCGGATCGGCGCCCCCAGCGGAATCGGCGTCGCGGTGGTGAGGCGGCTCCGGTCGAGGTAAGTGCCGTTCGTGGACCCGAGGTCCTCGACGATCCACTGGCCGTCCCGGTCGGGGTAGATCCGGGCGTGCCGGCTGGACGCGTAGTCGTCGTCCAGCACGATCGTCGAGTCGTGCGCCCGGCCCAGGGTGATCGTCTGGCCCTGCAGGGCGACGGTGGTGCCCGTGAGGGTGCCCTCGGAGACGACCAGCTTCGTCGGGGCGCCGCGCCGCGACCGGCCACCGCCGGACGGCGGCGCCTGCTGCTGGCCGCGCTGCGGCGGCGGAGCGGCCTGGCGCCCGCTCTGCTGGGTGCGCGCCTCCTGGCGGCGCGAACCGCGCTGGGTCACCCGCGTGCCGAACAGGTCACTGCGAATGACCTGGACGGCCACGATGACGAACAGCCACAGAACGGCCAGGAAACCCAGCCGCATGACCGTCAGGGTCAGCTCTGACATTGCCCCCGCTTCACCCTTCGGCTTGCCGGTAAACGATGGTGGTGCTGCCCACGACGATCCGCGAGCCGTCGCGGAGCGTAGCGCGGGTGGTGTGCTGCCCGTCCACCACGATGCCGTTGGTGGATCCGAGATCCTGGATCGTCGAGGGCGTTCCGGTCCGGATCTCGCAGTGCCGGCGGGAGACGCCGGGATCGTCGATCCTCACGTCCGCGTCGGTGCTGCGGCCGAGGACCAGGGTCGGGCGCGAGATCTGGTGGCGGTTGCCGTTGATCTCGATCCAGCGGCGCACCTGGGCGCCGCCGGGCGCCGCGGGACGGCCGCCGCCGCCGGCCGCGGGCCGGTGACCCGCGCCGCCGGGGGGCGGCGAGGCGGGCATCGGCGGAGCGCCGGGCGGGGCACCCTGCGGCGGGTACCCGTAGCCGCCCTGCCCCTGGTGCGGGCGGGGCTGGTGCTGGGGCTGCTGCTGGGGCTGCTGCCCCGGGTGCGGCTGCGGCTGGGACGTGCTCGACGCGAGCGTACGGCTGCGCACCCGGTACAGACCGGTGTCGAGGTCGTCGGCCTTCTCCAGGTGGACCTTGATCGGTCCCATGAAGGTGTACCGCTGCTGCTTGGCGTAGTCACGGACCAGCCCGGCGAGCTCGTCGCCCAGCTGTCCCGAGTAGGGGCTCAGGCGCTCGTAGTCGGGCGCGCTGAGCTCCACGATGAAGTCGTTGGGGACGACGGTCCGCTCGCGGTTCCAGATCTGCGCGTTGTTGTCGCACTCGCGCTGGAGCGCGCCGGCGATCTCGACCGGCTGGACCTCGGACTTGAACACCTTGGCGAAGGTGCCGTTGACCAGACCTTCGAGACGCTGCTCGAAACGCTTCAGGACTCCCATGGGGCACCTCCTCCGTCGTTGCCGTCCTGGTACTGCTTACTGATCGTATCCACGCGTCGGGAAATCGGCTGGTTCCCCTTCTCTGCCCTGTGGACGAGTGTCACCTCTCACAGGCCCTCCCCCCAGGGATCGTAGAGGGGGCCTGTGGACAGTGTCCCGCACGAGACTGTCCGACAGGAGGGGCGGAGGCGGTGAGCCGTCCCGCAGGACGGGGCCCGCGGTGCCGCAACCTCCCGCTTCTCCCTTGTCTCTCCCTTCCCTCCCCTTTCTCTCCGCTTCTCCCCTGTGTCCCTTCTCTCCTTCTTCTCCCTTCTCCCGGTCTCCTTCCTCTCTCCTTGCTTCTCCCTGTCTCCGTCCCTGTCTCTGTCCCCGTCCCCGTCGCCTTCCCGTTCCCTGCCGTCGTCCCCGTCTTCGTCCCCGTCCCCGTCTCCGTCCCGGGCTCCTCCCTCTCCTCTGTTCGGCCCGAGGGGGGCCGAAACCCTCTGTTCGGCCCGAGGGGGGCCGAAACAACGGATGTGAATCCACCGTCTGCGACGTGCTAATCTTCAGATGTCGCCAGGCGCTCGCACCGAAAGGTGAGAGACCGGGAGACCACCCAATGCGCGGGTGGCGGAATAGGCAGACGCGCTGGATTCAGGTTCCAGTGCCCGAAAGGGCGTGGGGGTTCAACTCCCCCCTCGCGCACCAGACGGAAGCCCCGTAGGTCCCAGACCTACGGGGCTTCCGCGTTGTCCGGAGGCGAACGCGGACGCCGACACGGACGCGGACGCGGTGGAGGTGACGCCTCGTCTTTCGTCGTTCGGGGTCGCGACGAAAGAGGGACGTTCCGGCCCGCCCGCGCTGCCTAGGGTGCCAGCGTGGAAGCGACGAGGGTGGGGACGGCGGCGAAGCCGGAGGCCGGGCGCGGGGCCGGGATCGGGATCGGGATCGGGATCGGGTCCAGGGTGGCCGCCGCGTGGAGATGGCTCGTGCCCGCCGGGGAATGGTCGCCGCGCAGGACCGTCGGGGAGGCGGCCCTCACCGCCGTCGTCGCGCTGCTCGCCGCCGGCACCGAGGAACTGCTCGGCGGCGAGGGCGCGGAGCTCGCCGGGGTCGCGGTCGCCGCGGCCGTGCTGGCGCTGCTGCGCCGCCGGTTCCCCGCCAGCGTGCTCGTCGTCACCGCCGGGCTCGCCCCCGTCGTCCCCGGCCTCGGCCCGCTGCTGCTCGTCCTCGGCTGGTCCGCCGGCGGTCACATCGTCGGAGTCGGCCGGGCCCTGCACGCGTACATCGCCGCCTATGTCCTCAACGTCGGCGCCACCCTGCTCGTCGGCTGGGACAAGCAGCGGCTGCTGACCCTCGCGTTCATGGCGACCCTCTACTACCTGGGGACCACGCTCGCGCCCGGACTCGCCCACCGCTACTGGGCCCAGCGACGCACCCTCCTCCACGCGCTCCAGGAGCGCAACGTACGGCTGGTCAGCGAGCGGGCGATGATCGGGCGGAACGCCCGGCTGCGGGAGCGTCAGCGCATCGCCCAGGACATGCACGACAGCCTCGGCCACCAACTCGCCCTGATCGCCGTGCACACCGGCGCCCTGGAGGTGGACCGCGAGCTGAACGAGCGGCAGCGCGAGGTCGTCGGCGTGCTCCGGAACGCGTCCGTGACCGCCATGCACGAACTGCGGGAGGTCGTCGGCATACTCCGGGACGGCACCGAGGCCCCCGACCCCGACACCGGGCCGGTGGCCGCCGGGGACGAGAGCGGGCGGGCGGCCCGGGGGATCGCCGGCATCGAAGGGCTCGTCGCCTCGGCGCGCGCCGCGGGGACCCACGTGGAGCTGCGGCGGATCGGCGACGAACGGCCCCTGGAGCCGGCCGCGGGCCACGCCGCGTACCGCATGGCGCAGGAAGCGCTCACCAACGCCTACAAGTACGCGCCGGGCGCCCCGATCAGCGTCGAACTGCGCTACGAGCCCGACACGTTCGTCGTCGAGATCTTCAACGAGGAACCGGCCGCCGGCCCCGCGAAGGGCGTCGTCAGCGGCGGCCAGGGACTGGCCGGACTGGAAGAACGGGCCCGGCTCGTCGGCGGCATGTGCCACGCGGGCCCCGCCGACGGCGGTGGATTCCGGGTCGCGGGGATGCTGCCGTACGGCTCCGCGCCCACCGGCGAATCGGCGCCTTTCGTCGACGCGGCCGACGACTTCCGGCAGCAGTCGACGAAGCCCTTCGGGAGGAAGGGTCGTTCCGTACCGGCCGGAGAACCCGACTGGACCTTCACGGAACGGGAGTTGGCGATGGCGCTGCACGGAGGCAAGACGCGGAGCACCGGGGCGTCGATCGCGCTCGGCTGCGGCATCGCCTTCGCGGCGCTCGTCGTCCTGCTCGTCGCCGCCGGCTTCGGCCTCTACCACCTCGTCGGATCCTTCCAGGACTCCATGGTCACGCCCGAGAAGTACGAGTCGATCGTGGTCGGCACGGCCGAGGACGACGTCCGGTCCTCGCTCCCCGACGCCGGCTCCCTCGGCGTGCTCGGCGTCACCGGCAAGGGCGGGCCCGCCAGACCCGAGGGCGCCGACTGCCTCGTCGTGCTCTCCACCGAGATGGGCGAGGCCTTCGAGGAGGAGCCCGTTTTCCGGTTCTGCTTCAAGGACGGCAAGCTGATCGAGAAGAAGTCGTACGTCGTGAGGCAGTAGCGCCTCGGCGGCCCGTACCGAAGCGTTGGGGGAGGCGCAGTGCTGTCAGAGCGGACGGGGCGGTCCGGACGGGTCGTCAGGGTCGTGGTCGCCGACGACGAGCCGCTGATCAGGGCGGGAATCCGGATGATCCTCAACTCCGATCCGGACATCCACGTGGTCGCGGAGGCCGCGAACGGCCGCGAGGCCGTCGACGCGGCCCGCGCGCACGCCGCCGACGTCGTGCTGCTCGACATCCAGATGCCGGTCCTCGACGGGCTCTCCGCCCTTCCGGAGCTGCGCAGGGCCGCACCGGCGGCCCGGGTGATCATCCTGACGACCTTCGGCGAGCGGGAGAACGTGCTGCGGGCGCTGGAGCACGGCAGCGCCGGCTTCCTGCTGAAGGACACCGCCCCCGCCGAACTGATCGGAGCCGTACGGGCCGCGGCCGCGGGCGACGCGTACCTCTCGCCGGCGGCGACCCGGCATGTCGTCGAACGGCTCGCCTCCGGCCGTGAGACCGCCCGCGCCGAGGAGGCCCGCGGCCGGATCGCCGCGCTCGGCGAGAAGGAGCGCGAGGTCCTCGCGGTCCTCGGGGAGGGGCTCTCCAACGCCGACGCGGGACGCCGGCTGCACATGAGCGAGGCGACCGTGAAGACCTACGTCAGCCGGATCCTCGCCAAACTCCAGTGCGAGAACCGGGTCCAGGCGGCGCTGCTCGCCCGCGACGCGGGGCTGTAGCCGCCCGGGAGGGGCAGTCTGGGGCGGTCGGGTCAGTCCGGGCCCGTCGGGGTCAGTCGGGGTCGGGCAGGCCGGCCGGGCCCGCGGTGTTGTAGCGGAGCAGATAGCCGGCGAACCGGTCCAGGTCGTCACCGGACCAGTCCTTCAGGCGCTCCTGATAGGCGGCGCGACGGTTCGCCTGCGCGGTGGCGAGCACCGCGAGACCGGCCTCCGTCGGGTGCAGCACCTGCACCCGGTGGTCCTCGGGGGCGGGCCGGCGCTCCACCAGGCCCAGCTTCTCCAGGCCGGCCAGCTGGCGGCTGACCGTCGACTTGTCCAGCAGGTAGTGCGCCGCGAGATCCGTGGCGCGGCAGCCACGCCGGTCCTCGATGTGGGACAGGAGCGTGTACGAGACCAGCGGGATCTCCGGGTGGACGCGGGCTGCGGCGGCCCGTGCCCGGCGCGCGAAGGCGGTCAGCTCGCGCTGGATGACGTCCAGGGAGGCCTCGCGCGTCGCTTCGTCGGCGGCCGCTGAGCCGGCGGTGGGGGCGTCGGTCGGGGCGTCGGACATGTCGGTGGGGGCGTCGGTCGGGGCGTCGGACATGTCGGTGGGGGCGTCGGTCGGGGCGTCGGACATGGGGCTCCCTCGGCGAGCTGGCCCGGCGGGCGGTTTCAGTTGTATAGTACAACGGTTCTTTGGTTGTAAAAGCCAACCATCTCTTTTCGGCTGTCTGTCTACGGAGGTCACGGTGTCCACAGGACCGAACCCCACCAACGCCGCCCTGCGGCACGTCCTCGGGCACCTCCTCACCCCCCTCCTCATGTGCCTGGGCATGGGCCTCGCCTACCTCGGCGCCTTCCACGCCCCCCAGCCCCACGACCTCCGCGTCGACGTCGTCGGCTCCGGACCCGCCACCCAGGTCCTCGCCCAGACCCTCCACGACAAGGCCGACGGCGCCCTCGACGTCCGCACCGTCCCCGACCGCGCCACCGCCGCCACCGCCCTCCTCCACCAGGACAGCTACGGCGCCTACATCCCCGGCGACCACCCCGAACTCCTCGTCGCCTCCGCCTCCTCCGACACCAGCGCCATGGCCGTCGAGAAGGTCTTCACCAAGGTCGCCGCCGGGCAGGACGCCCCCCTCGAGGTCACCGACCTCGCCCCCACCGCCTCCGGAGACCCCACCGGCCAGGGCGTCTTCTTCCTCCTCGTCGCCGTCAGCATCGGCGCCTACGCCTCCGTCGCCGTCATCGGCGCCGCCGGAGCCGCCCTCCCCATGCGGATCCGCGCCCTCCTCGCCGCCGGCACCGCCCTCGTCGTCAGCCTCATCGGCACCCTCTTCGCCGGCCCCGTCTTCCACCTCGTCGACCACGGACTCGCCGGCGTCTGGGCACTCTCCTGGCTCTACGCCGCCGGCATCCTCCTCATCGGCGTCGGCCTCCACACCTACCTGCGCCGCTGGACCACGCTCGGCGTGATGGTCCTCTTCGTCATGCTCAACTTCACGAGCTCCGGCGGGATCTACCGCCCCGAGCTCCAGCCCGGCCTCTTCGGCTCCCTGCACGCCTTCTGGAACGGCGCCGGCCTCGTCGAGGGCATCCGCAGCCACGTCTACTTCGACGGGCACGCCCTCGGCGGCCACCTCCTCGTCCTCACCCTCTGGCTCCTCGCCGGAATCGCCCTCGTCATCCTCGCGGGCCGCACCGAGGCCGCGCGGAACGCCCAAGCCCCGGCCCCCGCCCCGGAAGCCGAGGCGAAGAAGGAGGAGAGGAGCGAAGAAGCGGAGGAGGAAATGGAAGAGGCCGTCGCGGTCTGAACCCGTCCGAACCCGCGCTGAACCCGCTCCGAACCCCGCCCGAACCCCTCTGACCTGGGGCTCATTGGTTGTCCACAGGTAGTTGTCCACAGGGGAAGACGGGCGATCAAGACCGGCTGTACCGTCAGGTCCGGAAGTCGTCGGACGCACTGTCCGGCCAGTCATCGGGGGAGGTCGTCCCATGGACGAGATCCAGGCCGTCGTGCCCGGACAGCGTGGCGGTACGGACACGGAGCGCATCCCGCACGTGCCCGGATTCGTACGGCGCGGCAGCGCGGAGCACTCCGCCAAGGAGCGCGGCAGGCAACTGCGCGCCACCGTCCCCCGCGCCTCCCACGCCGAGCTCACCCTCCCCGCCGGACGCCCCGACGCGGTCCGCGCCGTCGAGGAGTCCAGCCGCGGCCGGGTCCCCGAGCTCACCCCCATCCGCGTCGGCCGCATGGCCGCCAACCCCTTCGCCTTCCTGCGCGGCTCCGCCGGCCTCATGGCCCACGACCTCGCCGGCACCCCCGTCACCGGCGTCGCCGCACAGCTCTGCGGCGACGCCCACGCCGCCAACTTCGGCCTCTACGGCGACGCCCGCGGCCGGCTCGTGATGGACCTCAACGACTTCGACGAGACCGTCGTCGGCCCCTGGGAATGGGACCTCAAGCGGCTCGCCACCTCCCTCGTCCTCGCCGGCCGCGTCGTCGGCGCCGACGAGGACACCTGCCGGGCCGCCGCCTTCGACACCGTCGGCGCCTACCGGCGCACCATGCGGCTCCTCGCCCGGCTGCCCGCCCTCGACGCCTGGAACGCGATACCCGACGAGGAGCTCGTCTCCCACACCGACGCCCGCGACCTCCTCGGCACCCTGGAACGGGTCTCCGCCAAGGCCCGCAACAACACCAGCGCCCGGTTCGCCGCCCGCTCCACCGAGGCCGTCACCGAGACCGCCGGCGGCGGACGCCGCTTCGTCGACGCGCCGCCGGTCCTGCGCCGGGTGCCCGACGCCGAGGCCTCGGCCGTCACCGCCGCCCTCGGGGAGTACCTGGAGACCGTCTCCGAGGACCGCCGGCCGCTCCTCGCCCGGTACGCCGTCCACGACGTCGCCTTCCGGGTCGTCGGCACCGGCAGCGTCGGCACCCGCTCCTATGTCGTCCTGCTCCTCGACCACCGCGGCGAACCGCTCGTCCTCCAGGTGAAGGAAGCCCGGCCGTCCGTGCTCCTGCCCCACCTGCCCGCCGGGTTCACCGTCCCGGACCCCGGCCACGAGGGCCGGCGCGTCGTCCTCGGGCAGAAGCGCATGCAGGTCGTCAGCGACATACTGCTCGGCTGGACCACGGTCGACGGGCGCCCCTTCCAGGTGCGCCAGTTCCGCAACCGCAAGGGCAGCGTCGACCCCGCCGCGCTCACCGCCGACCAGGTCGACGACTACGGCCGCATGACCGGCGCGCTCCTCGCCCGCGCCCACGCCCACAGCGCCGACCCGCGCCTGATAGCCGGCTACTGCGGCAAGAACGAGGAGTTCGACGAGGCCGTCGCCGCCTTCGCGGTCGCCTACGCCGACCGCACCACCGCGGACCACGCCGACCTGCTCACGGCGATCCGCACCGGCCGCATGGCGGCGGAACTGGGCGTCTGAGAGGCGCCTGAGAGGCGCCGGAGGGGACAACGAGGGGGAGGGGAGGGAGGGGAGGGAGGGGGGAGGGCCCCCTTGTGAGGACCTACGCTTGAGGGGTCGGGCCGGAACGAGGACGTGGGCGGGCGTGAACGTGAGCGAGGACCAGGACCAGGGCCGGGAGCCGGACGCGGAGCCGGGTGCGCAGCGGGAGCCGCGGCAGGTGTCGGACCCGGAGGCGGGTCCGGGGCAGGCGTCGGAGACGGGGCCGGGGGCTGGGTCCGAGGAGCGGGCCGAGGCCCGGCTGGAGCGGGCTGTTCGGGTGGCCGAGCAGGCGTTGATCGAGTTCGAGATCGCCGTCGAGACCTTCCGGGTCGAGGTGGAGAACTTCTCGCGGCTGCACCACGAGAAGCTGGGGCCGATGTACGCGCGCCTCGACGAGCTGGACGCGTCGATCGCCGAGGCGCGGGCCGAGAAGAGCGGTGATCCGGAGGATCTGCGGCTGGCGCGGGAGGCGCGGGCCGCGGTGCTGCCGCTGCCGGGGGTCGAGGTGCTCTTCGACGACTGGATCGACTCCGACGGGCTCTCCGCCGAGGCGGCGGCGATGCTGACCGAGCGGCCGGTGCGGCCGCCGCAGCGGGTGCGGCCCAGCGAGGAGGTGCGGCGGCTCTACCGTGAGCTCGCCCGCAAGGCCCATCCCGACCTGGCGCGCGAGGAGGACGAGCGGAAGCGGCGGGAGGAGTTCATCACCCGCGTGAACGCCGCCTACGCGCGGGGCGACGAGGCGCTGCTGCGCGAGCTCGCCGAGGAGTGGGAGGCCGGTCCTGTGCCGGCCGAGGAGCGGCTCAGCGAGAGCGAGGAGCTCTACGCGCGCCTTGAGTGGCTGGCGCAGCGCAAGGACCTGCTGTCCGCGCTGGCGCGCGAGCTGGAGGACAGCGCCATCGGCTCCATGCTGCGGCTGGCGCCGGAGGACCCCGACCGGCTCCTCGAGGAGATCGCCGAGCAGCTGCGCGGTCAGGTGTCCGAGCGCGAGGCCGAGCTGGCCGCGCTGGTGCAGTAGGTTTTTTTCGAGGTCGAGGCGGTTCCGCCGTATACGAGAGAAGGTCGTCCCATGAGTTTCGCCCCGCTGCCGTCGGTGCCCGCCGCGTCCGTCCCCGCCGATGCCCTGGTGCTCGACGTGCGGGAGGACGACGAGTGGGCGGCCGGCCGGGTCGAGGGTGCGGTCCACGTGCCGATGAGTGACTTCGTGGCCCGGTTCGCGGAGGTCGGCGAGGTGCTCGCCGAGCGCGGCCGCGCCTATGTCATGTGCCGGGTCGGCGGCCGGTCGGCCCAGGTCACGCAGTACCTGGTGCAGCAGGGCTACGACGCGGTGAACGTGGACGGCGGGATGGTGGCCTGGGAAGGCGCCGGGCGGCCGGTGGTCGCGGACGGCGGGCCCGGGTTCGTCGCCTGAGAAAGCCGAGAAGGCTGAGGCGCCTGGGGCGACCGAGACGGCTGAGGCACCCGGAGTGGGGTGCCTCGGCCCTGTCGGTGTCGGTGTCGGTCAGGCCGGGGGGTGGGCGGCGATGAGGTCGCCCAGGGTCTCCTCGTGGGCGGCGGCCGGGCCCAGGGAGAGTTCGAGGTACTTCGCCCAGGCGTGGTAGCGGTGCAGCGGGTAGTCGGTGTCGGCTCCGAAGCCGCCGTGCAGGTGCTGGGCGGTCTGGACGACGCGGCGGACCCCTTCCGCCGCCCAGATCTTGGCCACGGCGAGGTCCGCCTCGACGGGCAGGGCCGCTTCGGTGGCGGTGCTGACGCGCCAGGCGGCCTGCCACAGGGTGGCCTCCATCGCGCGGAGGTCGATGTAGCGGTCGGCGGCCTGGACGGCGACGGCCTGGAAGGTGGCCACGGGGTGGCCGAACTGTTCGCGCTTCCCGGTGTACTGGCTCGTCATGGTGAGGACCTGCTCGCCGAGGCCGAGGGCGAGCGCGCAGGTGCCGGTGGTGAGCAGGGCGCGCAGCGCCGGCCAGGCGTCGGCGGAGTCGAGGACGTGGTCGGCGGGGAGGCGGGCGCCGTCGAGCCGTAGCCGGGCGAGGCGTTCGCCGTGGGTGCCGTACTGGGCGTCGAGGGTGAGGCCCGCGTGGTCGCGGGGGAGCAGGGCGAGGACCGTGCGGCCGTCGGCGGTGTGCGCGGGGACGGCGGTCAGGTCGGCCTGGTGGGCCCAGGGGACCTGGTCGGTGGTGCCGTCGAGGATCCAGTGGTCGCCGTCGGGGCGGGCGGTGACGGACAGTTCGGCGGGTTCGTGGCCGGTGGTGCCGTGGGCGGCGGCGGTGAGGACCAGTCGGCCGGCGGCGACCTCGGGCAGGAGTGCGGCGGCGGTGGCGGCCGGGGCGTGGTGTCCGAGGACGTGGGTGACGGCGGCGGTCTCCAGGAGGGGGACGCGGGCCAGGACGCGGGCGGACTCGCGCAGGACGAGGCAGAGGGCGATCGGGTCGAGGCCGGTGCCGCCGTGCTCGGGGCCGACGAGGAGGCCGAGGAGGTCGGTGGCGGCGAGCCGCCGCCACAGGGGGCGGTCGAGGTCGTCGGCGACGGCGGTCGGGGTGAGGGCGGGGCTGGGTACGGCGTCGGGGGCGACGTCGGCGAAGACGGCGCGGGCCGTCTCCGCGGCCGCCTGCTGCTCCTCGGTGAACGTGAAGTCCATGGCCCTGTCCTTCCGTCGCTGTCCGTCGCTCGTCCGGGCGGCCCGCCGGGCGCACACGCCTGACGGGCCGTCAAGATAGAACAGGTTCTAGCGGAAGGGAATGGGCTCAGCGGTCGAAGTCCAGCTCCACATCGGGGGTGGCCGGGTGGGACTGGCAGGCCAGGACGTACCCGGCGTCGGTCTCTTCCGGTTCGAGGGCGAAGTTGCGGTCCATGCGGACCTCGCCGCCGACGACGAAGGCGCGGCAGGTGCCGCAGACTCCGCCCTTGCAGGCGTAGGGGGCGTCGGCGCGGGCGCGCAGGACGGTGTCGAGGAGGCTCTCGCCGCGCTCGACGGGCCAGGTGCCGGAGCGGCCGTGGAGGGTGGCCGTGAGGGTGGCGTGGGCGGGGGTGTCGGCGGTGGGGACGGGCGCGGGGCCCGAGCCGTCGTCGACGTGGAAGATCTCCTGGTGGACGTGGGCGCGGTCGACGCCGAGGTCGCGCAGGGCGTGCTCGGCGCCCTGGACGAGGCCGAGGGGGCCGCAGAGGAACCAGCCGTCGATGGCGCCGACCGGGAGGAGGGCGGGCAGGAGGGCGGCGAGCCGCTCCTGGTCGAGGCGGCCGGAGGGGAGGCCCGCCTGCTGTTCCTCGCGGGAGAGGACGGTGACGAGCTGGAAGCGGTCGGGGTGGCGGTCCTTCAGGTCGGCGACCTCGTCGAGGAACATCGTGGAGGCGGCGGTGCGGTCGCTGCGGATCAGGCAGAACCGGGCCTCGGGTTCGCGGTCGAGGAGGGTGGCGGCCATGGAGAGCACCGGGGTGATGCCGCTGCCGCCGGCGATGGCGGCGAAGTGTCCGGGGCGCGGGTCGAGGACGAAGCGGCCGGTGGGGGCCATGACGTCGACGGTGTGGCCGGGGGTGAGTTCCTTGAGGGCCCAGGTGGAGAAGGCGCCGCCGTCGACGAGGCGGATGCCGACGCGGAGTTCGGGCCGCTCGCCGGCCGGGGCGGCGGCGGAGCAGATCGAGTAGGTGCGGCGGATCTCCTCGCCGGACTCGTCGGTGCGGCGCAGGGCGAGGTGCTGGCCGGGGCGGTGCCGGAAGGTCTCGTGGAGTTCGTCGGGGACCGCGAAGGTGACGGCCACGGAGTCGTCGGTGAGCCGCTCGACCCGGCTGACCGGGAGCGGATGGAACATCTACAGCTCCTTGAAGTGGTCGAAGGGTTCGCGGCAGGCGGCGCAGCGGCGCAGGGCCTTGCAGGCGGTGGAGGAGAAGCGGCTGAGGAGCTCGGTGTCCGTGGAGCCGCAGTGGGGGCAGCGGATGGCCAGGGTGAGGGCGACGGGTCCGCCGGCGGGGCCCTGGGGGCGGGGTGGGGCGATGCCGAACTCGGTGAGTTTGCGGCGGCCTTCCTCGCTGATGTCGTCGGTGGTCCAGGCGGGGGCGAGGACGGTGACGACGGTGACCTCGGGGATGCCGTGTTCGTGGAGGGCGTGCTCGATGTCGGTGGACATCGTCTCCACGGCGGGGCAGCCGGTGTAGGTGGGGGTGAGGGCGACTTCGACGCGGCCGGGGCCGGTGACGTGGACGCCGCGGAGCACGCCGAGTTCGGCGAGGGTGAGGACGGGCAGCTCGGGGTCGAGGACGGCGCCGGCGATCCGGGCGAGCTCGGCCTCCAGGGGGGTGGCGGTGGCGGTCACCATGTCGCCCCCGGGTGGCTGCGGTGGAGGTGCTGCATCTCGGCGAGCATCCGGCCGAAGTGTTCGGTGTGGAGGCCCTGGCGGCCGGCGCCGGCGCGCCAGGCGCCGGTGCGGGGGCCGGTGGGGACGGTGAGGCCGGCGCGGGTGAGGACCCCGGTGACGGAGTCCAGCCAGGCGGCTTCGAGGGCGGTGGTGTCGACGGCGAGGCCGTCGAGGGGCTGGAAGAGCTCGCCGGTGTACCGCCAGAGGGCGTCGCAGGCGGTCTGCATGCGGCGGTGGCTCTCGTCGGTGCCGTCGCCGAGGCGGAGGGTCCAGTGTTCGGCGTGGTCCTGGTGGTAGGCGACTTCCTTGACGGCCTTGGCGGCGAGTCCGGTCAGCGGGCCGTCGTCGGCGGCCAGCGCCGCGTACAGGAGCCGCTGGTAGGTGGAGAAGTACAGCTGGCGGGCGATGGTGTGGGCGAAGTCGCCGTTGGGCTGCTCGACCAGCTGGACGTTGCGGAAGTCGCGCTCTTCGCGGAGGAAGGCGAGTTCGTCCTCGTCGCCGGCGAGGGAGAGGAGGACGCGGGCCTGGCCGAGGAGGTCGAGCGCGATGTTGGCGAGGGCGACGTCCTCCTCCAGGGCGGGGGCGTTGCCGGCCCACTCCCCCAGGCGCTGGGCGAGGACGAGGGCGTCGTCGCCGAGGGCGAGGGCCGCGGCGGTGACGGTGGTGTCGGTGGTGGTCACAGGTGCTTCACCCCCTCCGGGATCTCGTAGAAGGTCGGGTGCCGGTAGGGCTTGTCGGCGGCCGGCTCGAAGAAGGGGTCCTTCTCGTCCGGGGAGGAGGCGGTGATGGAGGCGGAGGGCACGACCCAGAGGGAGACGCCTTCCATTCGGCGGGTGTAGAGGTCCCGGGCGTTGCGCAGGGCCATCTCCGCGTCGGGGGCGTGGAGGCTGCCGGCGTGGGTGTGGGAGAGCCCTCGGCGGGAGCGCACGAACACCTCCCACAGGGGCCAAGTGTCGCTGCTCATGCCTGTGCCTCCCCGTGCTGTCCGGTGTGCTTGCGCGCGTAGGCCGCGGCGGCCTCTCTGACCCAGGCGCCGTCCTCGTGGGCCTGGCGGCGCTTGGTGATCCGCTGGTCGTTGCAGGGGCCGTTGCCCTTGAGCACGTCCCAGAACTCGTCCCAGTCGATGGGGCCGAAGTCGTAGTGCCCGCGCTCCTCGTTCCACTTCAGGTCGGGGTCGGGGAGGGTGAGGCCGAGGGCCTCCGCCTGCGGGACGGCGATGTCGACGAAGCGCTGGCGCAGTTCGTCGTTGGAGTGGCGCTTGATCTTCCAGGCCATCGCCTGGGTGGAGTGGGTCGACACGTCGTCGGGCGGGCCGAACATCATCAGGGACGGCCACCACCAGCGGTCCACCGCGTCCTGGGCCATGGCGTGCTGGGCCTCGGTGCCGCGGGAGAGGGCGAGCAGGGCTTCGTATCCCTGGCGCTGGTGGAAGGACTCCTCCTTGCAGACGCGGACCATGGCCCGGGCGTACGGGCCGTAGGAGCAGCGGCAGAGGGGGACCTGGTTGGTGATGGCGGCGCCGTCGACGAGCCAGCCGATGGCGCCGACGTCGGCCCAGGTGAGGGTGGGGTAGTTGAAGATCGAGGAGTACTTCTGGCGGCCGCTGTGGAGCTTGTCGAGGAGCTCGTCGCGGCTGACGCCGAGGGTCTCGGCGGCGCTGTAGAGGTACAGGCCGTGGCCGGCCTCGTCCTGGACCTTGGCCATGAGGATGGCCTTGCGGCGCAGCGAGGGCGCGCGGGTGATCCAGTTGGCCTCGGGCTGCATGCCGATGATCTCGGAGTGGGCGTGCTGTGCGATCTGGCGGACGAGGGAGGCGCGGTAGGCCTCCGGCATCCAGTCGCGCGGCTCGATGCGCTCGTCGGCTGCGACCGCGGCGTCGAACACCGCCTCGCGGGCGGCCTGCGCCGCCGCGTCCGCGGCGTGTGTGCCGGGCGCTTCCACGGTCACTGCCGTCCCTGCCGTCCCTGCGGTCATCGGACCCCCTACCGACCGATCGTTCGGTTGAATGACTTCAATGGTGGGTCGGCGGCCCGTATGGTGTCAACCCTGTGGATAACCGCCTGCTCCGATCGGGGCGCAGACGAGCGGGTCACCGGTGGGACGGGATCGGGTCGGGAAGCCCGGGATCGGGGTGGGATGAGCGCGCACATCGACGGCAGCGCGGAGCGGCGGCCGGCCGGAGGGATCCTGGCGCTGTCCATGCCGTACCAGGTGGTGGCGGCGGTCGCGCTGGCCTCCGCGGCGGTGCTCGCCTCCCTGCACCTGGCCATGGTCTTCCTGCACGTGGCGCCCTCGAACACGGTCACCAAGCAGCACGGCCAGGCGGTCGACGACTGGATCTATCCCGAGTTCGAGCAGAACTGGAAGCTCTTCGCGCCCAACCCGCTCCAGCAGAACGTCTCGGTGCAGGTCCGCGCCGAGGTCTCCGGCGCCGACGGCGCCCGCCGCACCACCGGCTGGATCGACCTCACCGCCCAGGACGTCGAGGACGTCCGCGGCAGCGTCTTCCCGAGCCACACCCAGCAGAACCTGCTGCGCCGGGCCATCGACTGGTACGGCAACGCGCACGACGACGAGGGCCGCCCCAAGGGCATGCGGGGCCGGCTCTCGGAGGAGTACATGCGCAGGATCGTGCTGACGCGCATCGAGGGGCCCGGGGCGCGCGCGGACGTCGGCGGCACGGTGGAGCGGATCCAGCTCCGCCGCACCGTGACGCCCCTGGCCGCCCCGCACTGGAGCACCGAGAAGCGCTCCACCGAGCCCTCGTTCCGGCTGATGCCCTGGTGGGAGATCACCGACGCCGACCGCAGCCGTACGGAGACGAGCCGATGACCGCCCCCAGCCGCACGGAGTCCCGCCGATGACCGCCCCCAGCCCCGCACCGGCCGCGGCCCCGGCGCGCGTGCCCTTCGACCGCAAGCTCGCGCGGGCGGCGCAGACCGTCACCTCGCGCGCGCTGGGCCCGTACCAGACCGCGATCGTCCGGATCGGCTTCTCGCTGACCTGGCTGTTCTTCCTGGTGCGGGAGTTCCCGCACCGGCACGAGATGTACGGCCCCGACGGCCCGTGGTCGTTCGAGCTGGCCCGCCGGCTGATCGCCGACAACCGCGCGTTCACGGTCCTGATGTGGTCCGACGGGCGGCTCTGGTTCGAGGTGGTCTACGGCCTGGCCGTCGTCGCCGCCGTGCTGCTGCTGCTCGGCTGGCACACCCGGGCCGTGTCGGTGGTCTTCATGGTCGGCGCGCTGTCGCTGCAGAACCGGTCCGTCTTCCTCGGCGACGGCGGCGACAACGTGGTGCACCTCGTCTCGATCTACCTCACGCTGCTGCGCTGCGGCCAGGTGTGGTCGCTGGACGCCCGGCGGGCCGCCCGCAGGGCGTCCCGGGGCGAGGAGGCCGGCCGGCGGGCCGAGCTCGCGGGCCCCGTCCTGTGGATCGTCCTCGGCGGGTTCCTGGTCGCCGCGACCTGGTTCAGCCCGGTCACCGGCGAGTGGTGGCTGTACGTGCTGCTCTGGGTGCTCTGGCTCGGACAGGGCCTGTGGTGGCTGGTCGAGCAGTACGCGCCCGGCGAGCCCCGCGTCCTCCTGGACGTGCTCGCGAACCTCGCCCACAACGCGGCCCTCGTGGTCCTCATGGCCGAGGTCTGCCTGATCTACGCCACCGCCGGCTGGTACAAGATCCAGGGCTCGCGCTGGCAGGACGGCACCGCGCTCTACTACCCGCTGCACCTGGACTACTTCACCCCGTGGCCGGGGCTCTCCGAGCTCCTCGCCTCCAGCGGGATCATGGTCATGCTGCTCAGCTACGGCACGGTGATCGTGCAGGTCGCCTTCCCGTTCACGCTGTTCAAGCGCAAGGTGAAGAACGTCCTGCTCGTCGCGATGATGCTGGAGCACGCGGGCATCGCGCTCCTGCTCGGGCTGCCGGCCTTCTCACTGGCGATGATCGCCGCCGACGCCGTCTTCCTGCCCACCGTCTTCCTGGTGTGGCTGGGCGCGCGCGTGATCCGGGGCCGGGACCGGCTGCTGCGGCGGAGGCCCGCCGCGGCACCGCTGCCCCCGCAGCGCCCCGCGCGGGACGGGGAGCCGGGCGGCGAGACGGGCGGCGAGGCCGCTCCCCGTACCCTCGTCGGGTGAGCACCACCGAAGAACACCCCGTCCCGTCCGGGGCCGAGCCGCTCCAGTACGACGAGGGGTACGGCCCCGAGGTCGGCGTCGGCCCGCACCCCGAGCCGTGGCCCGAGGACCCGCGTCACGACCGCGAACTGCTGGCCGGGGGCGACCGGCGCAACGTCGTCGACGCCTACCGGTACTGGACGCGGGAGGCGATCGTCGCCGACCTCGACACCCGCCGGCACGACTTCCACGTGGCCGTGGAGAACTGGGGCCACGACTTCAACATCGGGTCCGTGGTGCGCACCGCCAACGCCTTCCTGGCCAAGGAGGTGCACATCGTGGGGCGCCGCCGCTGGAACAGGCGCGGCGCCATGGTCACCGACCGCTACCAGCACGTGCGGCACCACCCCGACACCGAGGCGCTCACCGCCTGGGCGGCGGCCGAGGACCTGCCGATCATCGGCATCGACAACCTGCCGGGCTCGGTGCCGCTGGAGCGGACCGTGCTGCCCCGCCGCTGTGTGCTGCTCTTCGGGCAGGAGGGGCCCGGGCTGACCGAGGAGGCCCGCCGCCACGTGGCGAAGGTCTGCTCGATCGCCCAGTTCGGCTCCACCCGGTCGATCAACGCCGGGGCGGCCGCCGCGATCGCCATGCACGCCTGGATCCAGCGCTACGCCGACGTGCCGGCCCCCGAGTAGGGACCGGCACCCCGGGCGGGCCGCCGGATCAGGCCTGGCGGCGCACCTCGACCACCCGGAAGCGGTTGGAGACGAAGGCGCCGTCGCACAGCGCCGCGTTCGCCGCGGGGTTGCCGCCCGAGCCGTGGAAGTCGGAGAAGGCGGCCGTCTGGTTCACGTACACCCCGCCCGTGAGGTTGAGCGAGAGCTGCGCCGACTCGTCCAGGCAGATCTCCTCGACGGCCCGCTCGGTGTCGGCGGAGGTGGTGTACGCGCCGACCGTCATCGCGCCCTTGTCGCGGATCGTGCGCCGCAGCAGCTCCAGGCCGTCGGCCGTGGAGTCGACCGAGACGGCGAAGGAGACCGGGCCGAAGCACTCGGAGAGGTACGCGGCCTCGGCGTCCGGCTTGGAGCCGTCCAGCTTGACCATGACGGGGGTGCGGACGACCGCCTCCGGGAAGTCCGGGTTGGCGACCTCGCGGGAGGCCAGGGCGACCTCGCCGAGACCGGCGGCGGCCTCCAGGCGGGCCTTCACGTCCGGGTTCACCAGGGCGCCGAGCAGGGCGTTGGCCCGGGCGTCGTCGCCGAGGAGGCCGCCGACGGCGGCGGCCAGGTCGGCCACCACCTCGTCGTAGGACTTGGCGCCCTGGTCGGTGGCGATGCCGTCGCGGGGGATCAGCAGGTTCTGCGGGGTGGTGCACATCTGGCCGCTGTACAGGGACAGCGAGAACGCCAGGTTGGACAGCATGCCCTTGTAGTCGTCGGTGGAGTCGATCAGGACGGTGTTGACGCCGGCCTTCTCGGTGTAGACCTGCGCCTGGCGGGCGTTGTCCTCCAGCCAGTCGCCGAACTCGGTGGAGCCGGTGTAGTCGATGATCCGGATCTCCGGGCGGACCGCGAGGGTCTTGGCGATGCCCTCGCCCGGACGCTCGGTGGCCAGCGCCACCAGGTTCGGGTCGAAGCCGGACTCGGCGAGGACCTCGCGGGCGACCTTCACGGTCAGCGCCAGCGGGAGGACCGCGCGCGGGTGGGGCTTCACCAGGACCGCGTTGCCCGTCGCGAGGGAGGCGAAGAGGCCCGGGTAGCCGTTCCACGTCGGGAAGGTGTTGCAGCCGATGACCAGGGCGACGCCGCGGCCGACCGGGGTGAACTCCTTGGACAGCTCCAGCGGGTCCCGCTTGCCCTGCGGCTTGGACCAGGCGGCCCGGCCGGCGGGCGTGCGGGTCTGCTCCTCGTACGCGTACGCCACCGCCTCCAGGCCGCGGTCCTGCGCGTGCGGGCCGCCGGCCTGGAACGCCATCATGAACGCCTGGCCGCTGGTGTGCATGACCGCGTGGGCGAACTCGTGGGTGCGGGCCGAGATCCGGGCCAGGATCTCCAGGCAGACCAGGGCGCGCGTCTCCGGCCCGGCGTCGCGCCAGGCGGGCAGGCCGGCGCGCATCGCGGGCAGCAGGACGTCGACGTCCGCGTGCGGGTACTCGATGCCGAGCGCGGGGCCGTACGGCGAGACCTCGCCGCCGGTCCAGCCGTCGGTGCCGGGCTGGTCGAGCTCGAAGCGGCCGTTCAGCACCGCCTCGTGGGCGGCGAGGCCGGCGGCCGCGTCCAGCGAGCCGTCCGCGCCGTACGCCTTCGGATGCTCGGGGTACGGCGACCAGTAGGCGCGGGTGCGAATGGTGGCGAGGGCCTGATCGAGTGTGGACCGGTGCTTCTCGGCCAGAACGTCGGTGGTCGGCTGGGCGGTGGCCATGGAATGGACCAACTCCTCGTCGAGCTGGGCAGGGAGACGCGTACGGAGTTAGAGTAACCGAACGATCGGTCGGGACAAGGGGGTCCGCCGATCCTGTGGAAAACCCATCGGGGAGGATCACTCCTATGAGCGCCCACACGAGCGCCGACACGGGCGCGGACACGAGCGCCGACACGGGTGCCGGCACGGACGCCGGCACGAGCACCGAGCGCGGCGCCGACACGGGCGCCGCAGCGCAGGCCAACGGGACCGTCAGGGGGAGCGCCACGATGGACGACACGAGGACCGCGGGCGAGGCGATCGGACCGGACCGGACCGTCGCCGTCGTCGGCACCGGCACCATGGGTCAGGGCATCGCGCAGGTCGCGCTGGCCGCCGGCCATCCCGTGCGGCTCTACGACAGCGCGCCCGGACGCGCCGCCGAGGCCGTCGCCGCGATCGGCGCCCGCCTGGACCGGCTGGTCGAGAAGGGGCGGATGGACGCCGCAGAGCGCGAGGCCGCCGCCGGGCGTCTGCACGCCGCCGCCGACCTGGCGGAGCTCGCCGACGCGGCCCTCGTCGTCGAGGCGATCGTCGAGGACCTGGCGGTCAAGCAGCGGCTCTTCGCCGACCTGGAGAAGACCGTCGGCGACGACACCGTCCTCGCCACCAACACCTCCTCCCTCTCCGTCACCGCCATCGCCGGGGGCCTGCGGCTGCCCGGCCGCTTCGTCGGCCTGCACTTCTTCAACCCGGCGCCGCTGCTCCCCCTCGTCGAGGTCGTCCGCGGCTTCGCCACCGACGAGACCGCCGCCACGCGCGCGTACCGGACGATGAAGGCCTGGGGGAAGACGCCGGTGCGCTGCGCCGACACCCCCGGCTTCATCGTCAACCGGATCGCCCGCCCCTTCTACGCGGAGGCCTTCCGCGTGTACGAGGAGGGCGGCGCCGATCCGGCGACCATCGACGCGGTGCTGCGCGAGTGCGGCGGCTTCCGGATGGGCCCGTTCGAGCTGACCGACCTGATCGGGCAGGACGTCAACGAGGCCGTGACCCGGTCCGTGTGGGACTCCTTCTTCCAGGACCCGAAGTTCACGCCGTCGCTGTCGCAGCGCAGGCTGGTCGAGTCGGGGCGCCTCGGGCGGAAGACGGGCCACGGCTGGTTCTCGTACGCGGAGGGCGTGGACCGTCCGTCGCCCCATCTGGCCCCGCCGGCCGAGGCGCCCGCCGAGATCACCGTGGAGGGCGACCTCGGCCCCGCCCGCGAGCTGATCGCCCTGGCCCGCGAGGCCGGGATCACCGTCCACGAGACGGAGGAGGACAACGGCACCCGCATCCTGCTCCCGAGCGGGGGACAGCTGGTGCTCGCCGACGGCCAGACCTCGATCGAGTTCCGCGACGTCGTCTACTTCGACCTCGCCCTCGACTACCGGGCGGCGACCAGGATGGCGCTCTCGACCTCCGAGGCCACCGGCTGGGAGACGCTGCGCGGGGCGATCGGCCTGTTCCAGGCGCTCGGGAAGAGGGTCAGCGTCATCGGGGACGTCCCCGGCATGATCGTCGCCCGCACGGTGGCCATGCTGATCGACCTCGCCGTCGACGCCGTCGCCAAGGGCGTCGCCACCGCCGAGGACATCGACACCGCGATGCGGCTGGGCGTCAACTACCCGGCCGGGCCCTTCGAATGGCGGCGCCGGCTCGGCGCCGCGTGGGCGCACGAAGTCCTCGACGAGCTGCACGCGCGCGTGCCCACGGGGCGCTACGCCCCCTCCCTGGCGCTCTTCCGCCGGACCTACGACGAGATGGGTGGCGAGTGACATGACCACCGCCAGACGCGACACCTACACCCCCGAGACGCTGCTCTCGGTCGCCGTGCGGGTCTTCAACGAGCGCGGCTACGACGGCACCTCCATGGAGCACCTGTCCAAGGCGGCGGGGATCTCGAAGTCCTCGATCTACCACCACGTGACGGGCAAGGAGGAGCTGCTGCGGCGGGCGGTCAGCCGGGCGATCGACGGGCTCTTCGGGATCCTGGAGGAGCCGGGCGCGGTGCGCGGGCGGGCGGTGGAGCGGGTCGAGTACGTGACCCGGCGGACCGTCGAGGTGCTGATAGCGGAGCTGCCGTACGTGACGCTGCTGCTGCGGGTGCGGGGCAACACCGCGACCGAGCGGTGGGCGATGGAGCGGCGCCGGGAGTTCGACCACCGGGTGGCCGAGCTGCTCGGGGCGGCCGCCGCCGAGGGCGACCTGCGGTCCGACGTGGACATCCGGCTCGCGACCCGGCTCCTCTTCGGCATGATCAACTCGCTGGTGGAGTGGTACCGGCCGCATCCGGACCAGACCGAGCGCGAGCAGCTCGCCGAGACCGTCGTCCATCTCGCCTTCGACGGGCTCCGCAAGGCCCGCTGAGGCGTTCTGAGAGGCCCTGGGAGGGGGCTTCGGGGTTCCAGTGCCCCGAAGCCCCCTTCGTGTGTCCGCGCGGGCCGCAGGGCCTCGGCCGGGGTTCAGGGCCTCGGCCGGCGTTCAGGGCCTCGGGCCGCAGGGCCGCGGGCCGGCGTTCAGGGCCTCGGGTCGGCGTTCAGGTCCATCTCGTCGAAGACCAGCAGGGTGCGGGTGGACAGGACCTCCGGGATGGCCTGGAGGCGGGTGAGGACCAGTTCGCGCAGGGTCCTGTTGTCCGGGGTGTGGACCAGCAGCAGGACGTCGAAGTCTCCGCTGACCAGCGCGATGTGCGCGGCGCCGGGGAGCGCCTTGAGCTGCTCGCGGACCGTGCGCCAGGAGTTCTGGACGATCTTGAGCGTGATGTAGGCGGAGGCGCCGTGGCCGGCCCGCTCGTGGTTGACGCGGGCGCTGAAGCCGCGGATCACGCCGTCGTCGATGAGCCGGTTGATCCGCGCGTACGCGTTGGCCCGGGAGACGTGCACCCGCTCGGCCACGGAGCGCACCGAGGCGCGGCCGTCCGTCTGGAGCAGCCGCAGGATGTCCCGGTCTATCGCGTCCAGCGGGCGTGCCGGGGCGGCGTGCGCCGGCGTGTCCGAGGGGGCGCTCAGCTCCTCGCCCGTCACGTCCCCCGCCGACTCGTCCGGGGCGCCGCCCCGGCTGACGGCCATTTGTTCATCCGCCATGTGCCCCCGCCTCTCTCCGCTGGACGACCTGCCTCTATCCCAGGCTGTGGAGAACCGTTTGTCCACAGGCTGGAGGTGCCTGTAGCCAAAATGCCTCCACGACCGAACAATCGGTAGGTGAGGCGCGCCACACCCGCGCCACCCGCCTTCGGGTCTTATGCCCGCTCCCACGAGGAGGTGGACTCGTTGCAACAGCGCAGTTCGACAGTCCAGGAGCCGCTCGCCGAGACGGCCTACCGGCCCACGCCGCCGCCCGCCTGGCGGCCGCGGACCGATCCCGCACCGCTGCTGCCCGACGCCGAGCCGCTGCGCGTGCTCGGCACCGACGCGGTGGCCGACGCCGACCCCGCGCTGCTGCGCCGGCTCTACGCGGAGCTGGTCCGCGGCCGCCGGTACAACGCCCAGGCGACCGCCCTGACCAAGCAGGGCCGGCTCGCGGTCTACCCGTCCACCACCGGCCAGGAGGCGTGCGAGGTCGCCGCCGCCCTCGCCCTGGAGGAGCGGGACTGGCTCTTCCCGTCGTACCGGGACACCCTCGCGGCCGTCGCCCGCGGCCTCGACCCCGTGCAGGCACTGACCCTGCTGCGCGGTGACTGGCACACCGGCTACGACCCGCGCGAGCACCGCGTGGCGCCGCTGAGCACCCCGCTCGCCACCCAGCTGCCGCACGCCGTGGGCCTCGCCCACGCGGCCCGCCTCAAGGGCGACGACGTGGTCGCGCTCGCCATGGTCGGCGACGGCGGCACCAGCGAGGGCGACTTCCACGAGGCGCTGAACTTCGCCGCCGTCTGGCAGGCGCCGGTGGTCTTCTTCGTGCAGAACAACGGCTTCGCGATCTCCGTGCCCCTCGCCAAGCAGACCGCCGCTCCCTCCCTCGCCCACAAGGCCGTCGGCTACGGCATGCCGGGCCGGCTGGTCGACGGGAACGACGCGGTCGCCGTCCACCAGGTGCTCACCGAGGCCGTGGCACGCGCGCGTCGCGGCGGCGGTCCGACCCTGGTCGAGGCCATCACCTACCGGATCGACGCCCACACCAACGCCGACGACGCCACCCGCTACCGCGCGGAGGGCGAGGTCGAGGCCTGGCGGGCGCACGACCCGGTGCTGCTCCTGGAGCGCGAGCTGACCGAGCGGGGCCTGCTCGACGAGGACGGCCGCCGCGCCGCGGCCGAGGCCGCCGAGACGATGGCGGCGGAGCTGCGCGAGCGGATGAACGCCGACCCGGTGCTCGACCCGATGGACCTCTTCACCCACGTCTACGCCGAGCAGACCGCGCAGCTGCGCGAGCAGGCGGCGCAGCTGCGGGCCGAACTCGAAGCGGAGGGCGAGAGCCGATGACGACGGCGACGACCGGCGCGGCCGCCAAGGCGGCGGGCCGGACCAAGCCGGCCACGATGGCGCAGGCGCTCCAGCGCGCCATGCGCGACGCGATGGCCGAGGACCCGACCGTCCACGTGATGGGCGAGGACGTCGGCACCCTCGGCGGGGTCTTCCGGGTCACCGACGGGCTCGCCAAGGAGTTCGGCGAGGACCGCTGCACGGACACGCCGCTGGCCGAGGCGGGCATCCTCGGCACCGCCGTCGGCATGGCCATGTACGGCCTGCGGCCGGTGGTCGAGATGCAGTTCGACGCGTTCGCCTACCCGGCGTTCGAGCAGCTCGTCTCGCACGTGGCGAAGATGCGGAACCGGACGCGCGGCGCGATGCCGATGCCGATGGTCATCCGGGTGCCGTACGGCGGCGGGATCGGCGGCGTCGAGCACCACAGCGACTCCTCCGAGATCTACTACATGGCCACGCCCGGCCTCCACGTGGTCACCCCGGCGACCGTCGAGGACGCCTACGGCCTGCTGCGGGCGGCGATCGCCTCCGACGACCCGGTCGTCTTCCTGGAGCCCAAGCGGCTCTACTGGTCGAAGTCCGACTGGTCGCCCGAGGCCCCCGCGCGCGTGGAGCCCATCGGCAAGGCCGTGGTCCGCCGGCCCGGCACCAGCGCCACCCTGATCACCTACGGCCCCTCGCTGCCGGTCTGTCTGGAGGCGGCCGCGGCGGCCACCGCGGAGGGCTGGGACCTGGAGGTCGTCGACCTCCGCTCGCTCGTGCCGTTCGACGACGAGACCGTCGCCGCGTCGGTGCGGCGCACCGGCCGCGCGGTCGTGGTCCACGAGTCCGGCGGCTTCGCCGGCCCCGGCGCGGAGATCGCCGCCCGGGTCAGCGAGCGCTGCTTCCACCACCTGGAGGCGCCGGTGCTGCGGGTCGCGGGCTTCGACCTCCCCTACCCGCCGCCGATGCTGGAGCGGCACCACCTGCCGGGCGTCGACCGGGTCCTGGACGCGGTCGCCCGCCTCCAGTGGGAGGCGGGGAACTGATGGCACAGGTCCTGGAGTTCAAGCTGCCCGACCTCGGTGAGGGACTCACCGAGGCGGAGATCGTCCGCTGGCTGGTGGCCGTCGGCGACGTCGTCGCGATCGACCAGCCCGTCGTCGAGGTCGAGACCGCCAAGGCGATGGTGGAGGTGCCGTGCCCGTACGGGGGCGTGGTCACCGCCCGCTTCGGCGAGGAGGGCACCGAACTGCCCGTCGGCGCGCCGCTGCTGACGGTCGCGGTCGGTGCGTCCGCCGACGCGGGGGCGGCCACCGCCGTGCCCGCGACCGCGCCGGCCGCCGAGGCCGCCGATGCGGCCGATGCGGCTGTGTCCTCCGAGTACTCGGGCAACGTGCTCGTCGGCTACGGCACCGCGGGCCCGGCGGCCAGGCGCCGCCGGATCCGGCCCCAGACTCCGGCCGTCGCGCATCCCACGCCGCACGCGACGGCCGGCCCCACCGCGGCGGTGCCCACCGCGCCCGCCCCGGCAGCGCCGGCGGTCCCGGCGGCGCCCACCGCGCCCGCCCCGGCGGACACCGCCGCCGCCGGGCCGGTCCCCGTCATCTCGCCGCTGGTGCGGAAGCTGGCCCGGGACCGGGGACTCGACCTGCGGGAGGTGCGCGGCTCGGGACCCGAGGGCCTGATCCTGCGCGCCGACGTCGAGCGCGCCCTGACCGCGCGCGAGACGCCCGCGGCACCGGTGGCGCAGGCCGCGCCCGCCGTGGCCGCACCGGCCGTGGCCGCCGCCCCCGGCGCCGAGCGGATCCCGCTGCGCGGGCTGCGCGGAGCCGTCGCCGACAAGCTCTCCCGGAGCCGTACGGAGATCCCCGACGCGACCTGCTGGGTGGACGCCGACGCCACCGAACTCATGGCCGCGCGGGCGGCGATGAACGCGGCGGGCGGGCCGAAGATCTCGCTCCTCGCCCTCCTCGCCCGGATCTGCGTCCACGCCCTGGGCCGCTTCCCGGAGCTGAACTCCACCGTGGACACGGCCGCCCGGGAGATCGTCCGGCTGCCCCAGGTGCACCTCGGCTTCGCCGCCCAGACCCCGCGCGGGCTCGTCGTCCCCGTGGTCAGGGACGCCGGCACCCGCACCGCGGAGTCGCTGACCGAGGAGTTCGCCCGGCTCACCGAGACGGCCCGGCAGGGCACGCTCACCCCGGCCGACCTCACCGGCGGCACCTTCACCCTCAACAACTACGGGGTGTTCGGGGTGGACGGCTCCACGCCGATCGTCAACCACCCCGAGGCGGCGATGCTCGGCGTCGGCCGGATCATCCCCAAGCCCTGGGTCCACCAGGGCGAACTGGCCGTCCGTCAGGTGGTGCAGCTCTCGCTCACCTTCGACCACCGCGTCTGCGACGGCGGCACGGCCGGCGGCTTCCTCCGGTACGTCGCGGACTGCGTCGAACAGCCGGCGGTGCTGCTCCGCACGGTCTGACCCCGCCGCGCCCGTCGTACCCCGGCACCCCGGCCCGTCTCATCCAGGGGACCGGCCGGGCGGGCGCCGGGGGTGGCGGACCATACTGCTGGGGTGACCACCGCATTCGACGCCGTCGTGCTCGCCGGAGGCGCCGCGCGGCGCCTCGGCGGTGCGGACAAACCAGGAGTACGGGTCGGCGGGCGGCCCCTGCTCGACCGGGTGCTCGCCGCCTGCGCCGGGGCGCGCCGGACGGTGGTCGTCGGCGACCCGCGCCCGACCGTCCGACCCGTCGACTGGACCCGCGAGGAGCGGATCGGGACGGGGCCGGTGGCCGCCCTCGCCGCCGGGGCCACCGTGCTCGGGGACTCCGGAACCCTGCTCGCGCTCTCCGCCGACCTGCCGTTCCTCGGCGAGGGGACGGTGCTGCGGCTGCTTGCCGCGCTCGACGCCGAACCGGCCGCCGAAGGGGCGCTGCTGGTCGACGCGGACGGGCGGGAGCAGCCGCTCGTCGCCGTCTACCGGGGCGACGCCCTGCGCCGGGAGCTCGACGGGCTCCTCCAGGCGCGCGGCGCGCTCGACCATCTGCCGCTGCGGGCACTCGTCGGAGCCCTGCGGCTCGTCCGGGTCCCGGTGGGGGCGGACGAGCCCGCTGCCTCGTTCGACTGCGACACCTGGGAGGACATCGCCACGGCCCGGGCGCGCATCAGGGACCATGGATCCGTGCTGGACGAATGGATCACCGCAGTCAAGACCGAACTGGGCATCGACCTGGACGTCGACACCGGCGTCCTGCTCGACCTGGCCCGGGACGCCGCCCACAACGTCGCCCGCCCCGCCGCGCCCCTGACGACCTTCCTCGTCGGCTACGCGGCGGCCAAGGCCGCGCAGGGCGGCACGGCGCCCGCCGAAGCCGTGGCCGAGGCCTCCCGCAAGGCCGCCGCCCTCGCCCTCCGCTGGGAAGCGGAGCAGGCCGAGCAGGCGAAGCCGGCCGAGAAGAACGAGGCCGGATGACCCCCGGACAACCCGCCCCTCCCCCCGCCCCGGCGCACGGGCACGCGCACGGGCACCATCGCGCCACCCCCTGGCCCGAGGCGCGCGCCCTGGCCGCCCGGGCCGGGGAAGCGGCGCGGGCGGCGACGGAGCGTCCGGTGGTGCGCGTGCCGCTCGGGCAGGCGCTCGGACGCACCCTCGCCGAACCGCTGCGGGCGCTCACCGATCTGCCCTCGTTCGACAGTTCCGCCATGGACGGCTGGGCGGTCGCGGGACCGGGACCGGGGCCCTGGACGGTACGCGAGGAGGCGGTGCTCGCCGGGCACGCCGGGGCCGCCGCCCTCGCCCCCGGGGAGGCGGTACGGATCGCCACCGGCGCCCGCGTCCCCGCCGGCACCACCGCCGTCATCCGCACCGAACACTCCCGTACCGAACACTCGCGCACCGAACACTCCCGCACCGAACCCGGCGCGGCCGGAACGCTTCTGCTGTACCCCCTCCGGTCCGTCGTGACCGGCCAGGACATCCGCCCCCGGGGCCAGGAGTGCCGGGCCGGCGACGAGCTGCTGCCCGCCGGGTCCCCCGTCGGTCCCGCCGTCCTCGGTCTCGCCGCCGCCGCCGGATACGACGAGCTCGCCGTGGCGCCCCGCCCCCGGGTGGAGGTCCTCGTCCTCGGCGACGAACTGCTGACGTCCGGTCTCCCCCACGAGGGCCTGATCCGTGACGCGCTCGGCCCGATGCTCGGGCCCTGGCTCGCCGCCCTCGGTGCCGAGGTCCTGGCGACCCGCCGCATCGGCGACGACATGGAGGCCCTGTTCACGGCCGTCACCACGTCCGCCGCCGACCTCGTCGTCACCACCGGAGGCACCGCCGGCGGACCCGTGGACCACGTCCACCCGGTCCTCGACAAGGCCGGCGCCACCCTCCTGGTCGACGGGGTGAAGGTCCGCCCCGGTCACCCGATGCTGCTCGCCCGGCTGGACGCGGGACGCCATCTCGTCGGGCTGCCGGGCAACCCCCTGGCCGCCGTCTCCGGCCTCCTCACCCTCGCCGCGCCCCTCCTGGACGCGCTCGCGGCCCCACCGAGCCCGTTTCTCGCCGCCCCGCCGAGCCCGTCTCCCGCCGCCCCGCCCGGTGCGTCTCCGGCACCGCTCCACGAGCCCGTGCAGGGCCACCCGTACGACACCCGGCTCGTGCCCGTCGTCCACCGGGACGGCCTCGTCGTGCCCCTGCGGTACAACGGGCCGGCCATGCTGCGGGGCATCGCCGCCGCCGACGCCATGGCCGTGGTCCCGCCCGGCGGAGCCGAGCCCGGACAGCGCCTTGAGCTGCTCGCCCTCCCCTGGCCGACCGAGCCGCCGTTCGCTCAAGGAGCATGTTTCACGTGAAACTTCCCAGCCGTGACGTCATGGCCCGCCATGCCGACGAGAAGGTCACCGGTGCGCGGATCCATCTGCCCCGGCGCTCCGTCGACCCGCTCCGCCAGGTGGGCCGGCGGATCCTCATGGCCCTCGGGGTGCTGTTCCTGACGGTCCTGATCGTCTACGTGGACCGCGACGGCTACCACGACAACGCCAACGAGACCGTCGACTTCCTCGACTGCGCCTACTACGCGACCGTCACCCTCTCCACCACCGGATACGGCGACATCGTCCCGTACAGCGACTCCGCGCGGCTCGTGAACATCCTGGTGATCACGCCCCTGCGCGTGCTCTTCCTGATCATCCTGGTCGGCACCACTCTCGAGGTCCTCACGGAACGGACCCGGGAGGAGTTCCGCCTCAAGAAGTGGAGGTCCCACTTGCGCGACCACACCGTGATCGTCGGCTTCGGGACGAAGGGGCGGTCCGCGATCCAGACCCTCTGCGCCACCGGCCTGCGCAAGGACCAGATCGTCATCGTCGACCCCTCCGGCAAGGTCATCGAGGCCGCCAACCTCGACGGCTTCGTCGGCGTCGTCGGCGACGGCACCCGCAGCGACGTGCTGCTGAGGGCCGAGGTCCAGCGGGCCCGCCAGGTCGTCATCGCCACCCAGCGCGACGACACGGCCGTCCTGGTCACCCTGACCGCCCGCCAGCTCAACCGGGGCGCGAAGATCGTCGCCGCCGTCCGCGAGGAGGAGAACGCGCCGCTGCTCCGCCAGTCCGGCGCCGACGCGGTCATCACCAGCGCCTCCGCCGCCGGCCGGCTCCTCGGCCTCTCCGTGCTCAGCCCCAGCGCGGGCACGGTCATGGAGGACCTGATCCAGCAGGGCTCCGGCCTCGACCTGGTCGAGCGCCCGGTGACCAAGGCGGAGGCGGGCCGCAGCGTCCGGGAGACCGACGACCTGGTGGTGAGCGTGCTGCGCGGCCACCGGCTGCTCGGCTACGACGACCCGGCGGCCAGCCCCCTCCAGCTCACGGACCGGGTCATCACCATCGTCCGGGCCGCCCCCGGCATCCCGCTCACCACGCCGCCGGAGGACTGAGCGGCCCCGGCGGACCGGGGGTAGCCTCGCGCCCATGCATGCGATCACGATTCCGGAAGCCGGCGGCCCCGAGGCCCTCGTCTGGGCCGAGGTGCCCGATCCCGTGCCCGGCGAGGGCGAGGTCCTCGTCGAGGTGGTGGCGAGCGCCGTCAACCGCGCCGACGTCCTCCAGCGGCAGGGCTTCTACAACCCCCCGCCCGGCACCTCGCCCTACCCCGGCCTGGAGTGCGCCGGACGGATCACCGCCCTCGGCCCCGGGGTCTCCGGCTGGTCCGTCGGCGACGAGGTCTGCGCGCTGCTCGTCGGCGGCGGCTACGCCCAGCGGGTCGCCGTCCCCGCCGGCCAGCTGCTCCCGGTCCCGAAGGGCGTCGGCCTGGCCACGGCCGCGGCGCTCCCCGAGGTCGCCTGCACGGTCTGGTCCAACGTCTTCATGATCGCCCACCTGCGGCCCGGGGAGACGCTCCTGGTGCACGGCGGGGCGAGCGGAATCGGCACGATGGCGATCCAGCTGGCCAAGGCGGTCGGCGCGAAGGTCGCCGTCACGGCCGGCAGCCCGGAGAAGCTGGCCCGCTGCGCCGAGCTCGGCGCGGACGTGCTGATCGACTACCGCACCCAGGACTTCGTGGAGGAGCTCCACAAGGCCACCGGCGGGGCGGGCGCGGACGTGATCCTGGACATCATGGGCGCCAAGTACCTGGACCGGAACATCCAGGCCCTCGCGGTGAACGGCCGGCTGGTGGTCATCGGCCTCCAGGGCGGCGTCAAGGGCGAGCTGAACCTCGGCGCGCTGCTCGCGAAGCGGGCCGCCGTGATGGCGACCACCCTGCGCGCCCGTCCGCTCCAGGAGAAGACGGCGATCGTCGCCGCCGTCCGCGAGCACGTCTGGCCGCTGGTCGAGGGTGGCACGGTCCGCCCGGTCGTCGACCGGACGCTTCCGATGCCGGAGGCCGCCGAGGCCCACCGCGTCCTGGAGTCCGGCGCCCACGTCGGCAAGGTCCTGCTGCTCGCCCCGTAGGAGCGTGGCCGTACGCGAAAGGGCCCGGCGCCTCCGAAGCGCCGGGCCCTTCCTCGTCACACCGTCCTAGAGGTACGGCCCCGAGCCGACCGCGCGGCCGTGGCCGCGGCCACCGGTCTCGTCGTCGTCATCGTGCGAGGCGCCGGGCGGCAAGGCGCGCCGCATCTGCTCCAGTTGGGCGCGGGCCGCCATCTGCTGGGCGAACAGCGCGGTCTGGATGCCGTGGAAGAGGCCCTCCAGCCAGCCCACCAGCTGGGCCTGCGCGATGCGCAGTTCCGCCTCGGAGGGGATGGCCTCGTCGGTGAAGGGGAGCGAGAGCCGCTCCAACTCCTCGACCAGCTCCGGCGCCAGACCGTCCTCCAGCTCCTTCACCGAGCTGGCGTGGATCTCCTTGAGCCGGACCCGGCTGGCCTCGTCGAGAGGTGCCGCCCGAACTTCCTCCAGAAGCTGCTTGATCATGCTGCCGATCCGCATGACCTTCGCCGGCTGCTCGACCATTTCCGTCACCGGGACCTCGCGGGGTTCGTCGTCGCCCTGGGCGCCGCCGAGTGCCATCCCGTCCTGTCCCACGATGAGGACCTGGGGGCTCTCCGGCGACCTGTCATTCCTCGGCATCTCCATGCCGCCATTCTCTCGCACAGACGCTTCACCACCAGGTGTGCCCGGGGAGAAGGGTGATCCACCCTCCTTCCCGGGCACGGTCGGCCGCGGAAAGACGTCAGGTCGCCTCGCGGCGGGCCACCGCCCCCTTCGAGCGGGTCACCAGGGCGGCGAGCAGCGCGGCGCCGAGCGGGACGGCGACGAGCAGGGCCGCGAGGGTCTCCCAGGGGACCACGATCGGCACGTACGGCGGGGTGAGGTCGCCGCCCCAGCCCTCCGCGATGGTCTGCTCGTGGTAGCGGATCTGCTCGCGCTCCTCGGTCAGCCGCAGGCCGACCGCCGGGAGCAGTCCGGCGAGCGAGCCGAGGACGACGCCCATCGCGGCGACCACCCCGCACTGGAAGCCGCTGAGGGTGCGGCGGACGCGCGGCGGGGCGCCGACGGCGGCCAGCGTCTTCAGATCGGCCTCGGCGTCGGCCTGCGCGAGGCCGGTGGCGATGCCGGCGGCGCCGATGGTGACGAGGCCGGCGAAGACGGTCAGCGCGAGGAGGAAGATGCTGTCGTCGGAGACGTATCCCTCCTCGACGGTGAGGTCCACCCCGGCGCCGAGCGTGGCCAGTTCGGCGTCGAGCTTCTGGCGCTGCTCGGTGCCGGGCATGGCGTCGGTGCTGAAGTAGGCGCCGACGGGCACGGTGGCGAGGCCGGCGGACTTGGCGGCCGCGGGGGTCATGAGGACCTGGAGGCCGTAGCTCCTCGGGTCGCCGGGCACCAGGTGGGCGGCGATCCGGGAGACCTTGCCCGGGGAGGGCTTGCTCTCCGACATGGCCTTCTCGGCGGCCTTCATGTCGGTGATCTGCTTGATGCCGATCGTGCCGTCCTTGTCGACCAGCGGCCGGGAGAGGACGACGGCCTTGCCGTCGGCGAGGGCCCGGGCCGCGCCGGGGTCGGTGATGCCGAGGACCTTCAGGAGGCGGGCGTCGCCGACGAGGAGTCCGCCGTCGACGTAGACCCCGCCGCCGCCCGCGGTCTCCTTGCAGCGCCAGTCCTCACGCATCATCGTGCGCCGCTGCTCGGGGGTGAACTTCTCGGACGGGTCGCTGCCGTCGGTGGTGGCGACCCACATCGGGCACACGTGGGCGGGCGGCGTCATCACCTCGTACTGGCCGCAGCCGTCGCCGCCGCCCCAGGCGGGACAGCCGGGCTTGCCGACGGTGACGCGGGAGACGTCGGCGCGGGTCTCGACGGAGAAGTAGCGCTGGACGGCGTCGGCGACGGCGGGAACGTCCCGGCCGCCCTCCTCCATCTGGAAGAAGGAGACGGCGCCGTGCGGCAGGCTGGCGGTGTACTCGGCCCGGTACTGGGCGTCGCTGCTCGACGTGTACGTGGCGACGGCGACCGTGCCGGCGACCGCGGCGAGGACGGCGGCCACGGCGGGCGCCGTACGGCCCCGGTTGCGGACGGCGTCGCGGAGCGCGAGCCGCGGGGAGAGCGGCAGCCAGCGGCCGACCCGTCCGAAGAGCCCGACGATGGCGGGGGTCATGGCGACCACGCCCAGCTCGGCGATGGCCGATCCGCCGGCCACGATGACGAACTGGTCGGTGACGAGGGAGCCGTAGAGGGCGATCGCCGCGCCGAGGAGCAGCGCGATCAGACCGACGACGGGCAGCACCTTGCTGGTGGAGCGGACGCCGCGGCGGCCGGTGAGCGAGGCGAGCACGGTCTGCCGGGAGGCGGTGACGGCCGGGACGATGGCGGCGAGCAGGCCGGTGAGGACGGCGAGCAGCGCGATGCCGAGGAGTTCGAGCGGCCGGACGTCGAAGGCGCCGAACCGCTGCCCCATGAAGTCCTCCAGGAACGGCTGGAGGACGAGGGTGAGGACCAGGGCGAGCACCGTGCCGACGACGGCGGCGGAGACGCCGATGACGAGGCCGCCGCTGAGGACGATGGCGCGGATGTGGCTGCGGGAGCCGCCGTTGGCGCCGACCAGGCCGAGCTGGCGGCGGGAACG
The DNA here is from genome assembly GCF_040633895.1 of Streptomyces sp. NPDC007863. NCBI lineage: Bacteria > Bacillati > Actinomycetota > Actinomycetes > Kitasatosporales > Streptomycetaceae > Streptomyces > Streptomyces sp. NPDC007863. The sequence continues at coordinate 363,715 of NZ_JBEYEI010000005.1, read as the reverse complement.
GCGGGCACCGACCGCGAAGGCGGGCCCGGCGAGCAGGCAGATCTCCAGCATCGCCAGGCCGACGACGGTGGCGAGGGAGGCGAGGACCATGGCGTCGGCGCCGTCGCTGGATCCGAAGTCGCCCCAGCCCTGCTGCTGGTAGAGCGGGACCTCGGAGTCGGCGGGCGGGTTCAGCTGCACGGCCCGGGAGACGACGGAGACGCCCTTGGCGTTGATCTCCTGCACGTCGTTCCACGTGAAACCACCGGAGCGCTGCACCAGGTACGAGGTGCTGGAGCCGGGCGCGAGCGCTCCGGCCTTCTCCGCGGCCTTTCCGTACGGGGCGAGGAAGGCCCCGGGAAGCGCGGTGATCTGGGCGGTGTCCAGCTCGTCGGGGAGCTCGTAGGAGCCCACGATCCGGTACGGCCGGTCGAAATTGCGAGCGGAAACGGTCGAGCCCACCGACAGCCCGCTCTTCTCCAGGAACGCGGAGGTGGCGATGACCTCGTCGGCCTTCCGCGGGTAACGCCCGTCGAGGAGCGTGGTGATGCCCCTGGCCATCGGGTCGTCGGCCTTCAGCTCCCGGACGTCGGTCTGGAGCAGACCGTGCACGGTGGTCAGCTTGGCCGCGCCCTCGCTGTCGGTGATCCAGCGGGCGCCGGCCGGTATGACCTTGCGCGGGTCGGTGGAGCCGCTCGGCCAGGGTTCGTTCTCCGCCGGTTCCTTCGCCGGATAGACGTTGTCGCCGGCGGGCGACTGGTGGACCGGGACACCGCCGAAGTCGGGGTCGCGGAAGGCGGCGTCGGCGGCGCCGATCGACCGCTCCAGGCTTTCGGTGACGGACAGTTCGGAGCTGCGGACGGTGAGATCGGCGGCGCTGACCCCGAGGATGGGGAGGGCGATCATCGCGAGGACGAGCGAGCTGCGGCCCTTGGCGCGCCAGGCGTCGCGGCGGGCGATGCGGACCGCCGCCCGCCAGGAGTGGAACCAGGTCTTCACGCCTCGGCCACCCGGCCCGTCAGGAGGGAGTCGGCCTCGCTGCGCACGGTCTGGTCGACGATGGCGCCGTCGCGCAGGAAGACGACCCGGTCGGCCCAGGCGGCGAAGCGCGGCTCGTGGGTGACGAGGACGCCGGCGGCGCCGGCGTCGCAGCGGGCGCGGAGCAGGGCGAGGACGGACTCGCCGGTCTCGGAGTCGAGGGCGCCGGTGGGCTCGTCGGCGAGGACGAGACGGCGGTCGCCGACGAGGGCGCGGGCGATGGCGACGCGCTGCTGCTGGCCGCCGGACATCTCGTCGGGGAAGCGGTCGGCGAGGTGGCCGAGCCCCATCTCCTCCAGGGCGGCGAGGGCTTCGACGCGCGCCTTGCGGGCCGACATGCCGTCGAGCTCGCGCGGCAGGGAGACGTTCTCGGCGGCGGTCAGCGCGGGGATGAGGTTGTAGTCCTGGAAGACGTAGCCGACGCTGCGGCGGCGCAGCGCGGCGAGTTCCTTCAGCCCGGCGGTGGTGATGTCGGTGCCCTCGACGATCACCTGTCCGGAGGTGGGGGTGTCGAGGCCGCCGGCGATGGTGAGGAGCGTGGACTTGCCGGAGCCGGACGGCCCCATGACGGCGACGAGTTCGCCGGGGTGCACGTCGAGGTCGATGCCGCGCAGGGCGTGCACCTCGGTGGCGCCGGACCCGTGGACCCGGGTCAGGTTCTGCAGGCGCAGCACGGGCTGCGCGGCGAGCGGTGTGGACATGAAGGGTCCCCCTAGGGTGCGCGGAGAACGCACGGTGAGCGGTGTGATGGAAGAACGGAGACGGTCGTACGGGGGCTCGGGCCCCGGTCAGCGGGCCCGGCCCGCGGCCCCGCCCCCCGGAGCCACCCCCGACCCGGCCCCCACGCCCCCCGGCCCCGTCCCCGCCCCGGGCCCGGGCGGGGTGGCGGCCGTGGCGGTCGTGGGCGCGGTCGCGGTCGCGGTCGCGGAGAGGCGGATCAGCCGGGATTCGCAGTGGTCGAGCCAGCGGGCCTCGGCCTCGGTCTGGAAGATCAGCTGTTCCAGGACGAGGAGCCAGGCGATGTCGTCGCGTTCGCGGCTGCCGGTGCCTTCGAGGGCGGCGAGGGCCTGGGCCTTGAGGCGGGTGTAGTCCTGCATGGCCTTCACGGTGTGGCGGCGCTGGGACTGGATGACCTCGCGGATGTCGACGCCGGGCGCCCCGACGGCCATGGCGAGTTTGATGGCGAGCTCGTCGCGGGCGGGGCTGGTGCGGTCCACGGGGCGCTCGAACCAGGTGCGCAGCTCGGTGCGGCCGGCGTCGGTGATCGCGTGGAGCGCGTGGCCGGCGCCGTCCTCGCCGCTCTGGACCACGAGGCCGTCCCGTTCGAGCCGGCCGAGGGTCGTGTAGACCTGCCCGACGTTGAGGGGCCAGGTGGAGCCGGTGCGGGACTCGAACTCGGTGCGCAGCTGGGAGCCGTAGCGGGGGCCGTGTTCGAGGAGGGCGAGGAGCCCGTGGCGGATCGACATACCGAGTATGTATACCGGGTATGCCGAGGGCGACAACCGTCGTGAGGGGGATGCGGAGGGTCCGCCTCAGGGGGGAGCGGGAGGGGTCGGACGGGCCGTCAGCGGCGGCGGAGCCGCAGCCCGAGGAAGCCGAGGCCGAGCCCCATCAGGGTGAGCCCCACGCCGAGGGTGAGCAGGGGAACGGGCTGGTCGGAGGCGGTGCCGGGGGTCCCCACGGCGAACTGCGGGGCGGCGGCGGGGCGGGTGGCGCGGGCCGCTTCGGGGTGCGCGGGGGCGTCCTCCCCGAGTACCTCCGCGTCCTCCTCGGGGAGGCGGTCGGCGGCGGATTCTGTTGCGGTTCTGTCACGTGCGGGGGTGGTGGAGCCGGAGGTCTCCGTGGTCTCGCCGGTCTCCGTGGCCGTCGGGGCGGGCGTCGCCGGTTCGGTGCGGCCGGGTCGGGGCCGGCCCTCGCCCGCGGGCCGGCCGGCGAGGGAGGGGGAGCCGGTGGGCTCCGGGGCGTCGCTGGTGCGGGCGGCGGGCTTCCCCGGCCGGGGCGCGCCGGTCCCGGCGGTGGTGGTGGCGGTCGCGGTGGGCGACGCGGTGGGGCCGGCGGTTCCGGTGGTTCCGGTGGTTCCGGTGGTTCCGGTGGGGGTGCCGGTGGCGCCCGGTCCCGGGGGCGTGCCCGGCCGGGTGGTGGCGGAGGGGCCGCCGGTCGCGGTGGGCGGGGCGGTGGGGGAGGACGGCGCGGCGGGGCTGGAGGCGCCGGGCGCGGTGGGCCCGGCGGTGGGGCCCAGGGCGGTGGCGCCGCCGGCGCCGTACAGGGTGAAGGCGCAGGCCAGGGCGGGGGCGAGGGCGGCCGTCCGGAGGGCGGTGCGGGACCCGAGGCCCCGCACCCGCACCTGCCCGTGGACGCGTGCCCGTACCCGTACGCCACTGCTTCCGCCGCGTGTGGGAGTCACCGGGAAACCCTCCCTGCCGTGCCGCCGAGGTGTCCGACTCAGCGTCACATAACGGGACGGGTCCGGCATCCCGGGCGGTTACTGCTGCGGGTCTCCGGTGGAGATGTCCAGGGTGAACTCGGCGTCCTTCGCGGAGATGTCCGTGCCGGCCTTCGGGTACTGCTGGAGGACCGTGCCTTCGCCGTAGGTGTTCTCGTTGACCGGGATCTCCTTGACGGTCTTCCAGCCGGCGGCCCGGAGGCAGTCCTTCACCGAGGTGATGTTCTTGTAGGTGAGGTCCGGCACCTCGAACTTCTCGGGGTCGTCGCTCGACTCCCGCGGCTCGGTGCACTCCTTCGTGTCGATGGTCTTCGACAGGTCCGGGCCCTTGTGGCCGGGGGCGGCGGTCTGCGTCTGGGTCTGCTCGGTGCCGCCGGTCGGGCCGCCGGTGCCGCCCGCGGTGGGGTCCTGCTCCTTCTCCCACGGCTTGAGGGCGACGAGCGTGCCGCCGACGGCGATCAGGGCGACGAGGACCGCGCCGACGAGCACCGGCATGTTCCGGCGCGGGGCCGGGGCGGCCGGGGCCGGCGTGGGCGCGGGCGCGTAGGAGACGGGCGGCGGGGTCTGGTAGGCGGGGGCCGGCGCCTGCTGCGGGTAGCCGTAGCCCGGGCCTGGCGCCGGGACGGGCGCCGGGGTCGGCGGGCCGTACGGGCCCGGCTGCGGCGTCGGCGGCTGGTACGGCTGCTGGACGTGCGGGGCGGGCGTCTGCGGCGGCGGGGTCTGGCCGACCGGCGGGAAGACGGCCGAGCCGACGCCCGAGCCGCTGTTCACCGGGCCGCCGGCGACGATCACCGGGGCGGCGGACTGGCCGGCCGAGAGCACCCGCAGGCACTCGTCGCGCATGGCGGCGGCGCTCGGGAACCGCTCGTTCGGGTTCTTCCGCAGCGCGCGGGCGACCAGCGCGTCCATGGCGGGCGTCACCGACCGGTTCACCGAGGACGGCGCGACCGGCTCCTCCTGCACGTGCGCGTAGGCGATGGCCAGCGGCGAGTCCGCGTCGAAGGGCAGGCGGCCCGTCAGCAGCTGGAAGAGCATGATGCCGACCGAATAAAGGTCGGAGCGGGCGTCCACCGGCCTGCCCAGGGCCTGCTCGGGGGAGAGGTACTGCGGGGTGCCGACGACCATGCCGGTCTGGGTCATCGACGTGACGCCGGACTGCATGGCGCGGGCGATGCCGAAGTCCATGACCTTCACGACGCCGCGCTTGGTCATCATCACGTTGCCGGGCTTGATGTCGCGGTGGACGAGCCCCATCTCGTGGCTGACCTCCAACGCGGCGAGCACGTCCGCCGTCACCTTCAGCGCCTTGTCGGCGGGCATCGCCCCGTACTGGCGCACGTCGGAGGCGAGGGCCGAGCCGAGCGGCTGCCCCTCCACGTACTCCATGACGATGTACGGCATCAGACCGCCGTCGAGGGTGTCCTCGCCGGTGTCGAAGACCGAGACGATATTGGTGTGCGAGAGCTTCGCCACGGCCTGCGCCTCGCGGCGGAACCGCTCGCGGAAGGACGCCTCGCGGCCCAGCTCGGTGTGGAGCGTCTTGATCGCGACCTGTCGGTCCAGCGCGCTGTCGTACGCGAGGTAGACCGAGGCCATGCCGCCCTCGCCGAGGAGGTCGCGCAGCTGGTAGCGGCCGTTCGCGACCGAACCGCCCGCGTAGCGGCCGCCCTGAGCGCCGTCGTGGCTCATGTGTGCTGTCCCCCTGCGCCCCGCGGCGTCGGTCCGTCGTCTCCCGGCCGGAAGTCCGCATCCGGCTTGATTCTGCGCCAAGTCTGCCCGAGGCCCCTGACACGTCAAGCCGAGTGCCCGTTCCGTGACCCTCTGCACCGCCCGCGTCGCGCAGAGGCGGGCGAAACTCACGGAATTTGCACAGGCGTACACGAGAAGGGTTGGATGGCCGGTCATCGCGGACCGTGTTGTCGTACGAAGCCTGTAGCGTGACGACTGGACACACGGCACGCACAGACGACGGCGAGGACTCATGGAACCCGGATCCGACGCAGGTGGCGGTGTGCCGGGCGCCGCTGGGGAGTCGTGGGGGCTCGGGCGGGTCGTCGGCGACGGCCGCTACCGCCTGACGCACCGTCTGGGGCGCGGCGGCATGGCCGAGGTCTTCGCCGCCGAGGACGTGCGGCTCGGCCGCACCGTCGCGGTGAAGCTGCTCCGCTCCGACCTGGCCGAGGACCCGGTCTCCAAGGCGCGGTTCACGCGCGAGGCACAGTCGGTCGCCGGCCTCAACCACCACGCGATCGTGGCGGTGTACGACTCCGGCGAGGACGTCGTGGACGGCCGCCCGGTGCCGTACATCGTGATGGAGCTCGTCGAGGGCCGCACCATTCGTGACCTGCTGGTCAGCGCGGAGGCGCCCGGCCCCGAGCAGGCGCTGGTGATCGTCTCCGGCGTCCTGGAGGCGCTGGCGTACTCGCACCAGCACGGCATCGTGCACCGCGACATCAAGCCGGCCAACGTGATCATCACGGACACCGGCGCCGTGAAGGTCATGGACTTCGGCATCGCCCGCGCGCTGCACGGCGCGCAGGCGACGATGACGCAGACCGGCATGGTCATGGGCACCCCGCAGTACCTCTCCCCGGAGCAGGCGCTCGGCAAGGCCGTCGACCACCGCTCCGACCTGTACGCGACGGGCTGCCTGCTCTACGAGCTGCTCTCGCTGCGGCCTCCCTTCACCGGCGAGACGCCGCTGTCGGTGGTCTACCAGCACGTGCAGGACATCCCGGTCCCGCCGTCCGAGGTCCGCGGCTCGACGCCGCCGGAGCTGGACGGCCTGGTGATGCGCTCGCTCGCGAAGGAGCCGGACGACCGGTTCCAGAGCGCCGAGGAGTTCCGCGGGCTGATCCAGTACGGCCTGGAGATGCTCCGGCAGCAGGGCGGCCACACCGGCACCTGGAGCACCGGCCCGGTGGCCGTGCACGAGGGCGGGCACACCCCCGGCCACGGCATGGCGGCGACGACGGCCATGGGGCACCCGCCGCTCGGCGAGACCGCCCAGGGCCAGATCCTTCCGCCTCCCAACCCGGACGACGGCGGCTACTACGACGGCACGGGCAGCACCGGCGGCTACGGCCCGGGCGGCGGGAACGGCGGCTACGGCGGCCAGGACGGCGGCGGGGGCAGGCGGACCAGGCGGGTGCTCTTCGCGGCGCTCGCGCTGGTCGCGATCGTCGCCGGTGCCGTCTTCGCGGTGCGCATGGCCGGGGACGAGGGCAACAAGAAGAGCCCGGTGACGACGCCGACGACGGTCTCGACCGCGCCGTCCACCGCCTCCGAGGAGCCCACCCCGTCCGAGGAGCCGTCCGAGGACACCTACGAGCCGCCGACGTCCGGCGACGGCGGCACGACGCAGAACCCGTGGCCGCCGGCCACGCAGGAGCCGACGACCGCGCCGACGCCGACGCAGGAGCCGACGACCGCGCCGACGCCGACCTACGAGCCGACCACGGCTCCGACGCCGACGGACGACACGACGACCGCGCCGACGCCGACGGGCGACACGACGACCGAGCCGACGGACGGCGGCGCCACCGGCGAACCCGACCCGACCGGCGGGGACAACGGCGACCCGGACACCCCGCCCACCGGGGGTCCGGAGGGCGACACGGGGTCCACCCCGTAGCCGCGTCCCGGGGGGGCGGCGGGCGTCAGGCGGCGAAGGCGTCGCGGACGGCGTCGTACTCCCGGGTCCACCACACGGCCAGGGCCGACACCGCGGGGAACTGCGGGTCGGCCCTGTGGTCGTGTCGCAGGTAGCGCCAGCGCAGCGTCCAGAAGTCGTTGAGCCGCTCCCACCACACCCGGTGCACCGCCGCGGCCAGCTCGGCGCCGTCGGCGCCGGCGGCCCGCCGGTAGGCGCGCGCGTACGCCCGCACCTTCTCCAGGTCCAGCTCGCCTCCCGGCCGTACGAAGAAGATCGCGGCCGCCCGGACGGCCTCCTCGGCCCGGGGGCGGACGCCGAGGCGGTCCCAGTCGACGATCGCGGCCGGTTCGGCACCCCGGTAGAGCAGGTTCAGCGGGTGGAAGTCGCCGTGCACCCAGCCGGCCGTGGCGGGCGCCGGAGGGCGCCGGTGGGCGTGCTGGGCGAGCAGCCGGCGCCGCTCCCGCAGCCGGTGCTCGGCGAGGGCGTCGAAGCCGTCGTACGGGCGGTGGGCGCGGGCCAGGCGGATCAGCTCGGCGATGTCGGCGAAGGTGTCCTCGGGGCGGGCGCTGTCGTGCCGCTCGCCGGGCGGCGGGGGCTCCATGACCCGGTCGAGGGTGGTGTGGACGCGGCCGAGGAGGGCGCCGAGGCGGCGGGAGCCGCCGGTGGTGAGCTGGGCGCCGTCGCGGTGCCGGCCCTCGACCCAGGGGTGCAGGGCGTAGCAGCGGCCGCCGATGACGGCGACGGTGCGGCCGCGGCTGTCGGGCAGCGGCGGGGCCACCGGCAGGCCGAGGGCGTGCAGCCGCTGGGTGGCGCGGTGCTGGCGGGTGATGGTGGCCCGGTCGGCGGTGGGGGCGTCGAGGTGCTGTTTGAGGAAGTAGTGGCCGCGGGTGGTGGCGAGGCGGTAGCCGCGGTTGAGCAGGCCCTCGGTGACGGGGACGCAGGACAGGGGCTCGCCGGCGTGCGGATGGCGGCGCAGCAGGGCGCCGACCGGAGGAGCGGAATGTTCAGATGAGCGCGGCACTCCGCAGATGTTAGATCACGCCGCGTGGTGGAGGTGTCGCGGTGCGGAGGCGGCCGCGGGGCCGTAGTCGATGGTGTGCACGGTGACGAACTGGGGTTCGATCCGCATGTAGACGGGGACGAAGGGCTCGCCGTCCACGGTCTGCGGTTCGGGGCCGAGGGCGGCCAGCTCGGTCTCGGTCGGCTCGGCGATCTCGGCGGTGCCGGTGAACTGCACCGAGCACAGGGTGCCCGACTCCGGATCGAGGTCGTCCGCCCCGTAGGCGACGACGCTGCCGCTGCACGCCTGGTGGTAGCCGAGCCCCTCGTGCATGCGGATCAGGACGCTGTCGCCGGAGACGATGTGACGGGCGGGGGCGACGAAGGGCATCGCCCGCATGCTCGTGGCGATCCGGCCGTACGGTGCACGGCCGAGCAGTTCGATGGCACGGATCTCCTCGGTGGACATGATTCCACTCTCCGCCACCGGCGCCCTGTCGGGAAAGGGGCCGGGGCCCCACGTCGGCGGGGACGTAGGTCCCGAATGCCGTCCGCGGGCCCCGGACTGCTCCGTCCGGGTGAGAGCCCGGCTCAGTGCCGCTCGGCCTGCATGCGCGCCACGTACGCGGCGGCCTGGGAGCGGCGCTCCATGCCGAGCTTCGACAGCAGGCTGGAGACGTAGTTCTTGATGGTCTTCTCCGCGAGGTGGAGGCGCTCGCCGATGGCCCGGTTGGTGAGGCCCTCGCCGATCAGGTCGAGGATCTTGCGCTCCTGCTCGGTGAGGTGGGCGAGCCGGTCGTCCCCCTTCGGGTTGTTGCCGTCCCGCAGCCGCTCCAGGACCCGCGCCGTCGCCACCGGGTCGAGCAGCGACTTGCCGGCCGCCACGTCCCGGACCGCGTTCAGCAGCTCGTTGCCCCGGATGGCCTTGAGGACGTATCCCGAGGCCCCGGCCATGATCGCGTCGAAAAGTGCCTCGTCGTCCGCGTACGAGGTCAGCATCAGACACTTGATCGACTCGTCCTGGGAGCGGACCTCGCGGCAGACCTCGACACCGCTGCCGTCGGGCAGCCGCACGTCGAGCACCGCCACGTCGGGGCGGGTCGCGGGGATCCTGACCAGGGCGTCTGCCGCGGTTCCGGCCTCGCCGACCACCTCGATGTCGTCCTCCACGGAAAGCAACTCGTGGACGCCGCGCCGGACGACTTCATGGTCATCCAGCAGAAATACCCGGATTTTTCCTTCTTCGCGCACGAAGCCAGTCTCACATATTGGCTCTTCCGGTGCCCGGGGTGTGCGGGTTACGGTGCCGGATGTTCCGACGAGGGTGTCGGGGCCGCTGCCCAACGCGCTGACCAGGGCGAGCTTCCGCTTTTCCGCATTTACTTGGAAATCCAAGCAAATTCGCAGGTCAAGAGGGGTTTCGCAGGAATGCGGCGTGATGGGTAACGTGCCTTCTGACGGCGTTCGCCGGGACAACTGTCACGCCCCACCCCGGCCGCGTCGCACCCACCCCGTGCGCAGGGTACGGATAAGGCGGAGAGCCGCACTGGCCCACCGGCGAACCCGGGGGCCGGACCGACGGAGGAGCACGCACGTGACCGTGGAGAGCACTGCCGCGCGCAAGACGACGCGACGCAGCAGCGGCGCCAAGCGCACCACCGGCGCCAGCGCCGGCGCAAAGAAGGCCGACCAGGCCCCGGCCGGGGAGCCCGAGCTCGTTCAGCTGCTGACGCCCGAAGGCGAGCGCGTCCACCACCCCGACTACGACATCGACCTGAGCGCCGAGGAGCTGCGCGGGCTCTACCGCGACATGGTCCTCACCCGCCGCTTCGACGCGGAGGCGACCGCCCTCCAGCGCCAGGGCGAGCTGGGCCTGTGGGCCTCGCTGCTCGGCCAGGAGGCCGCGCAGATCGGTTCGGGCCGGGCCCTGCGGGACGACGACTACGTCTTCCCGACCTACCGCGAGCACGGCGTCGCCTGGTGCCGTGGGGTCGACCCCACCAACCTGCTGGGCATGTTCCGCGGCGTGAACAACGGCGGCTGGGACCCGAGCAGCAACAACTTCCACCTGTACACGATCGTCCTCGGCTCGCAGACCCTGCACGCCACCGGCTACGCCATGGGCATCGCCAAGGACGGCGCGGACTCCGCCGTGCTCGCCTACTTCGGCGACGGCGCCTCCAGCCAGGGCGACGTCAACGAGTCGTTCGTCTTCTCGGCGGTCTACAACGCCCCGGTCGTGTTCTTCTGCCAGAACAACCAGTGGGCGATCTCCGAGCCCATCGAGAAGCAGACCCGCGTCCCGCTCTACCAGCGCGCCCGCGGCTTCGGCTTCCCCGGCGTCCGCGTCGACGGCAACGACGTCCTCGCCTGCCTGGCCGTCACCCGCTCGGCCCTGGAGCGCGCCCGCCGCGGCGAGGGCCCGACGCTCGTCGAGGCGTTCACCTACCGGATGGCGGCCCACACCACCTCCGACGACCCGACCCGCTACCGCCGCGACGCGGAGCGCGAGGCGTGGGAGGCGAAGGACCCGATCCTGCGCCTGCGGACGTACCTGGAGAACGAGGGCCACGCCGACGCCGCCTTCTTCGAGGAGCTGGAGGCCGAGAGCGAGAACCTCGGCAAGCACGTCCGCGAGGTCGTCCGCGCCATGCCGGTCCCGGACCACATGGCGATCTTCGACCACACGTACGCGGACGGGCACGCTCTCGTCGACGAGGAACGCGCGCAGTTCGCCGCCTACCAGGCGTCCTTCGCGAACGGAGAGGCCGAGTAATCATGGCTGTTCAGAAGCTTCCCCTCGCGAAGGCGCTCAACGAGTCGCTGCGCAAGGCCCTGGAGACCGACCCGAAGGTCCTCGTCATGGGCCTGGACGTCGGCAAGCTCGGCGGTGTCTTCCGCATCACCGACGGCCTCCAGAAGGACTTCGGCGAGGACCGGGTCATCGACACCCCGCTCGCCGAGTCCGGCATCGTCGGCACCGCGATCGGCCTCGCGCTGCGCGGCTACCGCCCCGTCGTGGAGATCCAGTTCGACGGCTTCGTCTTCCCGGCGTACGACCAGATCGTCACCCAGCTGGCGAAGATGCGGGCCCGCTCGCTCGGCACCGTGAAGATGCCGGTCGTCATCCGCATCCCGTACGGCGGCGGCATCGGTGCCGTCGAGCACCACTCCGAGTCCCCCGAGTCGCTCTTCGCGCACGTCGCGGGCCTCAAGGTGGTCACCCCGGCCAACTCCTCCGACGCCTACTGGATGCTCCAGCAGGCGATCCAGAGCGACGACCCGGTCATCTTCTTCGAGCCCAAGCGCCGCTACTGGGACAAGGGCGAGGTCGACACCGAGGCCATCCCGGGCGAGCTCCACAAGGCCCGGGTCGCCCGCGAGGGCACCGACCTCACCCTGCTGGCCTACGGCCCCATGGTGAAGACCTGTCTGGAGGCCGCCGCGGTCGCCGCCGAGGAGGGCAAGTCGATCGAGGTCGTCGACCTCCGCTCGGTCTCCCCGCTCGACTTCGACACCGTCCAGACCTCGGTCGAGAAGACCGGGCGCCTGGTCGTCGTCCACGAGGCGCCGGTGTTCTTCGGCTCCGGCGCGGAGATCGCCGCCCGGATCACGGAGCGCTGCTTCTACCACCTGGAGGCACCCGTCCTGCGGGTCGGCGGCTACCACGCGCCGTACCCGCCGGCGCGCCTGGAGGAGGAGTACCTGCCGGGCCTGGACCGCGTGCTCGACGCCGTCGACCGCTCGCTGGCGTACTGAGGAGAGCACCACCATGACGATCCGCGAATTCAAGATGCCCGACGTGGGCGAGGGCCTGACCGAGGCCGAGATCCTCAAGTGGTACGTCCAGCCCGGTGACACCGTCACCGACGGGCAGGTCGTCTGCGAGGTGGAGACGGCCAAGGCCGCCGTGGAGCTGCCGATCCCCTTCGACGGCACCGTCCACGAGCTGGTCTTCCCCGAGGGCACCACGGTCGACGTCGGCCAGGTCATCATCTCGGTGAACGTCGGCGGCGCCGCCCCCGCGGAGGCGCCGGCCCCGGCCGCCGCCCCCGCCGGCGCCGCCCCCGCGGAGGCGCCGGCCCCGGCCGCCGCCCCCGTCGTGGAGGCCCCGGCCCCCGCGGCGGAGCCGGAGCCGGAGGGCCGCCAGCCGGTCCTCGTCGGCTACGGCGTGGCCGCGAGCTCCACCAAGCGCCGGGCCCGCAAGGCGGCCCCGGCCGCCTCCGCGCCCGCCGCCCCGGCCGCCGCCGCCCCCGCGCCCGTCGCGGTGGTCCCCGAGCAGCTGAACGGGCACGGCCCGGCCGGCCCGCGTCCGCTGGCCAAGCCGCCGGTGCGCAAGCTCGCCAAGGACCTCGGCGTGGACCTGGCCTCGGTCGTCCCGACCGGCCCGGACGGGGTCATCACCCGTGAGGACGTGCACCGCGCGGCCGCCCCGGCGCCCGCTCCGGTCGCCCCGGCCCCGGCGGCGCCCGCGGCGGTCCCGGCTCCGGCCCCGGTCCCGGCGCCCGCCCCGGTGGCGGTCCAGGTGTCGTCCGACGCCCGGGAGACCCGCGTCCCGATCAAGGGCGTCCGCAAGGCGACGGCGGCGGCGATGGTCGGCTCGGCCTTCACCGCCCCGCACGTCACCGAGTTCGTGACCTTCGACATCACGCGCACGATGAAGCTGGTCGAGGAGCTCAAGGCCGACAAGGACATGGCCGGCCTGCGGATCAACCCGCTCCTCCTCATCGCCAAGGCCATCCTGGTCGCGGTCCGCCGCAACCCGGAGATCAACGCGGCCTGGGACGAGGCGGCGCAGGAGATCGTCCTCAAGCACTACGTGAACCTGGGCATCGCCGCGGCCACCCCGCGCGGGCTGATCGTGCCGAACATCAAGGACGCGCACGCCCAGACCCTGCCGGAGCTGTCCCGCTCCCTGAGCGAGCTGGTCGCCACCGCCCGCGAGGGCAAGACGACCCCGGCGGCGATGCAGGGCGGCACCTTCACCATCACCAACGTCGGCGTCTTCGGCGTCGACACCGGTACGCCGATCCTCAACCCGGGCGAGTCCGCGATCCTCGCGGTCGGCGCGATCAAGCTCCAGCCCTGGGTCCACAAGGGCAAGGTGAAGCCGCGTCAGGTCACCACGCTGGCCCTCTCCTTCGACCACCGCCTGGTCGACGGCGAGCTCGGCTCCAAGTTCCTGGCCGACGTGGCCGCGATCCTGGAGCAGCCGAAGCGGCTCATGACCTGGGCGTAGTGACCCGCCCGCCGCGTTTCACGTGAAACAGGCCCGTCCGCATCGCGGACGGGCCTGTTAGTTGTACACCCCTTGTATCTATGCTGTGCGCATGCCATCAGCCGCACCTCCCTCCACGGAGCAGCCCGTCAAGCAGCCGCCCGCCGCCGAGCGGGTCTACAGCCACGTCAAGCGGGCGGTGCTCGACCGTCGTTACGAGGGCGGGACCCTGCTCACCGAGGGGGAGCTGGCCCAGGCCGTGGGCGTCTCCCGGACCCCCGTCCGCGAGGCGCTGCTCAAGCTGGAGATGGAAGGGCTGCTGAAGCTCTACCCGAAGAAGGGCGCCCTCGTCCTCGCGGTCTCCGCCCAGGAGATCGCCGACGTCGTCGAGACCCGGCTGCTCGTCGAGGAGTTCGCCGTGCGCCGGGCCGTGCCCGCGCCGCCCGCGCTCCTCGCCCGGCTCGAAGAGCTCCTGGCCGAGCAGGAGCGGCGGGCGGGCGCCGGAGACCTCGCCGAGGTCGCCGACACCGACCGCAGCTTCCACGCCGAGATCGTCCGGCACGCCGGCAACCAGATCCTCGCCCGCCTCTACGACCAGCTCCGCGACCGGCAGCTGCGCATGGGCGTCGCCGTGATGCAGGCCCACCCCGACCGGGTCGCCCAGAACATCGCCGAGCACGCCGAGATCCTCGACCGCCTCAGGGCCGGCGACGCGGACGGCGCCGCCGCCGCCGTCCGCGGCCACCTCGGCCGCGTCGGCGTCCTGGTCCGGGGTGAGGGCAGGTGAGCCGCGACGGATACGGATCGGCCGTCACCCTCCCCGGCGACCCGCCCGGCGGCCGGCGCGCCGCCCTCGTCTGGGGCGTCGGCGTCGGCGTCTACTTCGTCGCCGTCATCTTCCGCACCTCGCTCGGCGTCGCCGGACTCGACGCCGCCGACCGCTTCCACGTGGGCGCCTCGGCGCTCTCCACCTTCTCCATACTCCAGCTGCTGGTCTACGCGGGCATGCAGATACCCGTCGGCCTCATGGTCGACCGGCTCGGCACCAAGAAGGTCCTCGCCCTCGGCGTCGTCCTCTTCACCCTCGGTCAGCTGGGCTTCGCGCTCTCCCCGTCGTACCCCATGGCCCTCGCCTCCCGCGCCCTCCTCGGCTGCGGCGACGCCATGACCTTCATCAGCGTCCTGCGCCTCGGCGGCCGCTGGTTCCCGGCCCGCCGCGGCCCCCTCATCGCCCAGCTCGCCGGCCTCATCGGCATGGCCGGCAACCTGATCTCGACCGTGGTCCTCTCCCGCGCCCTGCACGGCCTCGGCTGGACCACCACCTTCGTCGGCAGCTCGCTGGCCGGCGTCGTCGTCCTGGTCCTGCTGCTGCTCTTCCTCAAGGACCACCCCGAGGGGTACGAACCCACCCCCGTCCGGCACGCCGGAGCCGCCTACGTCCGCCGGCAGATCGCCGAGTCCTGGCGCGAGCCCGGCACCCGGCTCGGCCTGTGGGTGCACTTCACCACCCAGTTCCCCGCGATGGTCTTCCTGCTGCTGTGGGGGCTGCCGTTCCTCGTCGAGGCCCAGGGCCTCGACCGGGGCACCGCGGGCGAACTCCTCACCCTCGTGGTGCTCTCCAACATGGCCGTCGGCCTCGCCTACGGCCAGATCATCGCCCGGCACGGCGGCGCCCGCGCCCCGCTGGCCCTCGGCACGGTCGCCGCCACCGCCCTGCTGTGGGCGGCCACGATCGCGTACCCCGGCGACCACGCCCCGATGTGGCTGCTCGTCACCCTCTGCCTGGTCCTCGGGGCCTGCGGACCGGCCTCCATGATCGGCTTCGACTTCGCCCGCCCGGCCAACCCGCCGGAGCGTCAGGGCACCGCCTCCGGCATCGTCAACATGGGCGGTTTCGTCGCCTCGATGACGACGCTCCTCGCCGTCGGCGTGCTCCTCGACGCGACCGGCGACGACTACCGGATCGCGTTCTCCTCCGTCTTCGTCCTCGAAGCGCTCGGCGTCGTCCAGATCCTGCGCCTCAAGTCACGCACCCACCGGCGCGAGCGCGAACGCCTCGTCGCCAGCCGCGTGGAGGCCGTCCACGTGCCCGTGTAGGGCCCCGGCCGGTCAGTTCGGCGTCACCGCGAAGTGGTCGAGGATCGCGTCGGCCAGCTCCCGGTCGCCCTCCACCTTGACCCGGCCGGCCACCTCGGCCGGCCGGACCCGGCCGCAGGCCAGCCGCACGTACGTCTCCCAGTCCGTCGCCAGCGTCACCGCCGGGCCCAGCGACGGAGCCCCGTCGATCGAGCCGCGCCCCTCCGCGTCCACCCGCACCGTCCGCAGGAACTCCACCGGCCCCGTCACGTCCACCACGACCGCCGAGTTCACCGGCGCGCCCGCGTCCTTCGCGACCACCTTCGGCAGCGCCGACAGGAGCATGTCCCGCACCACGAAGGCGCCCGGCGAGTCGAGGTTCCCCGGCACCCCCAGCGCGAACCGCAGGTCCTGCTCGTGCACCCAGGTGTCGAAGGCCCGCAGCCGGTAGCCCTGCTCCAGCGTCTGCTCCCCACCCAGCGGCGCCCGGATGACGTGCTCGGGCGAGCGGGTCTCGTTCCGCAGCTGACGGGCCCGGCGGATCAGGATGTACTCCAGCTCCGAGGTCATCTCCGGTGCCGTGTGGTGCCGGCGGACGTCGACCTGCACCTCCATGTAGCGGGCGAAGTCGCTGCGCACGTGGTACAGGTCGCGGGGGAGCGAGTGGATCGGCCGCGGGTCCCCGAGCATCTCGGTCTCCAGGCCGATCACGTGCGACACGATGTCCCGGACCGACCAGCCGGGGCACGGGGTCGCCCGGTTCCACTCGCCCTCCACGAGCGGCTGCACCAGCTCGGCTATCGCTTCGATGGAGTGGGTCCAGGCGTCGGCGTAGTTCTGGAGGCTGGGATGGACGGTCACGGGACCCCTCGACGTTCTTCGGTGCGGGCTGAAAACACGACTGGGCGACAGCGGAATGGGAGGCTCGGACGCTAAGTTACGCTCCCCGGGAGCACCCCGGCAGTGCTTTCGTGTGACGATCGTAGGCCGGTGTTGACGGCTTCAACGCCAGGACGGTGGTAGTGTGCGCGCCTCGCTGATCCAGATCGCGGTAGACCCGGACGAACCGGTCGCCGACCGGCGGGCCCGCGCGGCCCGCCTCGTACGGGAGGAGCGCGGGGCCGCGGACCTCGTCGTCCTCCCCGAACTGTGGCCCACGGGTGCGTTTTCGGCCGACCTCTGGGCCGCCGAGTCCGAGCCCCTCCACGGCCCCACCTACACGGCGATGGCCGCCGCCGCCCGGGACGCCGAGGTCTGGCTGCACGCCGGCTCCTTCGTCGAGTCCGCCGGCGGCTCCCTCTACAACACCTCGCTCGTCTTCTCCCCCGACGGCGAACTCGTCGCCTCCTACCGCAAGATCCACCGCTTCGGCTTCGACCAGGGCGAGGCCGTCCTGCTGGCCGCCGGCGAGGACCTGGTCACCTTCGACCTGCCGCACCTCACCGTCGGCGTCGGCACCTGCTACGACCTGCGCTTCCCCGAGCTCTTCCGCGGCCTCGTCGACGCCGGGGCCGAGGCCTTCGTCGTCCCCGCCGGCTGGCCCGCCCGCCGCCGCGCCCACTGGCGGCTCTTCGCCCAGGCCCGGGCCGTCGAGAACCAGGCGTACGTCCTCGCCTGCGGCACCGCCGGCACCCACGCGGGCGTCGAGCAGGCCGGGCACTCCATGGTCGTCGACCCCTGGGGCGAGATCCTCGCCGAGGCCGGTCCCGGCGAGGAGGTCCTGCGGGCCGTCCTCGACCCGGCGAAGCCCGCCGCGATCCGCGAGGACTTCCCGGCCCTCAAGGACCGCGTCCTCGGCGTCGCCGCGCCCCGCCGGGCGCGGGTCCGATGAGCACGGACCCCCGGGACGGCGCGGCCGTCGCCGCCTTCGCCGGGCTCTTCGGGCCGCCGCCCGAGGGGCCCGCGATCCCCGTCGACTGGGCCGCCGTCGAGGAGTGGATCGGACTGCGGCTGCCCGCCGACTACAAGGCGATCGCCACCGTCTACGGCCCCCTCGACCTCGGCGAACGGCTCTGGATCCAGACGCCGTACACCGACGCGCACGGCCTCTTCGACTACGGCCGCTTCGTCCAGGAGTACCGCCGCATGGCGCCCGGCGTCCTCCCCTTCGGCGACACGCGCACCTCCGGCACGCTCTTCTGGGACACCACCGCCTCCGACGACCCCGACGCCTGGCCCGTCCTCCTCCACGACCCGCACGAGAAGGACCGGGGCCGCGACCCCTGGCGCCGCACCGGTGCCACCCTGCTGCCCGCCCTCGCGCTCCTCGTCGACGAGGGCCTGCCCCGGACCCTCGCCCGCAGCGCCCGCGCCGAGGACGGCACCGGGCCGTGGGTCCCGCCGCCGCGCCGCCCCGTGCCGACGGCCGGGCAGCGGGCCGCGTTCGCGAACGGCGGCACCGGACTCGACACCCTCCTCGCCGCCGTCCCGCCGCCCCCGGAGCCGTACCTCGGCCCGCGCGACTGGGAGTGGACCTACGACCAGCTCGGCACCGAACTCCCCGGCGAGTACGTCCGTCTGATGGAGGCGTACGGCGGCGGCGTCTGGTGCGACTGGCTGCGCTTCCCGCTCCCCTGGGGCACCGGACAGAACGACTTCGCGCCCTGGGCCGAGTGGTACGCCGGCAACTACCGCTCCCTGCGGGCCGACTACCCCGAGTTCCATCCGCTGGCGGTCTGGCCCGAACCCCGCGGCTTCCTGCCGTTCGCCTCCACCATCGACGGCGACCAGCTCGGCTGGCTCGCCGAGGGCGACGACCCCGAGACCTGGCCGCTGATCATCGACCCCCGCCACGCGCGCGTGGTCCGGCCGCTCACCGGCACCCTCACCGGGACGCTCCTCGCCTGGCTGCGCGGCGAGCTCGCCGTCGAGGGCCTGCCCGCCCTCGTGTACCCGCACGAGGACCCGGCCGAGCAGATCACGTACCAGCCCCGGACGGCGCCCCGGGCATGAGGCCCGGGGCGCCCGCCCCGCTCAGGAGGCGAGTTCGGCGGCGTCGGGGAGGAGGTCCGTCAGCGACTGCCACAGCCGCTTCGGCGTCACCCGGCGCAGCCGGAAGGCGCTCTCCGGGGTCACCGATCCCTCGGCGACCGGCTCGGCCGGCAGCTCGCGCAGCCAGTAGCCCAGCGGCCCGCAGTCCCAGGCCGCCACGATCCGCGCCACGACCCCCCGCTCGCCCTCCGGGCCGCCCTGCCACGCGGCGGTGACGCGCCACTGGGAGCGCAGCTCGACGATCAGGTCCGCCAGCGGGGCGGCCGGTCCGCCCGCCGCCTCCAGGGCCTCGGCCACCAGCGCCCGCTCGTCCGCGCCCGGCGTCGACGCCGCCTTCTCCAGGGCGGCCAGGCCCGCCTCCAGGGCCCCGATCGTCGTCTCCACGACCGCCTCGTCCGCCGGGGCGCCGCCGGACTGGCGGAGCGCGACGAGGTCGGCGAGCGTCCACACCACCGTGCGCGGCTCCACGAGCCGGTAGACGGCCTCCTCCTCGCCCGGCCAGCTCTCGTGGCAGACGACGTGCTCCTCGCCGATGAGGAGCCCGTGGAGCAGGGTGCCCTGGCGGCCGCCGGCCTCCAGGGAGACGATCACGTTCGGCTGCACGACGGTCTTCATCACGGGCAGCAGCAGGGCCGACAGCTCCCCGGCCGCGTTGATCAGCCCGGCTTCCCGCAGCGCCGCCCGCGCGCCCTCCAGGGCCTCCGGGACCGGCTGCCCGGTCGCCATCTGGGCCAGCACGAACACGTGGTCGTCACCGAGGCGGAAACGGGACCGGGTCACATCGAAGGAAGGCATCTTTTTTCGCTCACTCGCTCGGAAGAAGAGAAGGGGGTGCGGAAGAGGGGATGGGTCAGTACTGCGACTCGGCGAACAGGTGCGTCACCCGCGAGACCCCCGCCTTCACGGCGCCCAGCCGGGTCAGCGCCGACCGGTCCACCCCCGCGAAGATCAGCGCCAGGGACAGGTCGCCGCCCTCCGCGCGGCCGGCGACCCGGACCTGGAGCCGCTCCTTCTTCCCGCGTCCGGACTCGTGGACGGTGACGGTGACGCCGGGGTCCTCGTCGTCCGGCAGGCGGGTGAGGACGTAGCCGCGCTTGTCCAGGGCGGAGAGCCGGTAGTCGTCGCCCGCGAACCGCAGGTGCAGGGCGCGCTGGTCGAGGGTGAAGCCCGCGCGGTTGCGGGACATCGGGACGATCCGGTCGCCGACGCGGAGGGTGGACCGGTTGAGGGTGGGCAGCTTCACGACGTCGGTGTGGATGCCGCGCGCCTCGAAGGAGGCCGTGGGGAGCAGGCCGCCGCGCAGCTCGGAGACGACGGCCGCCTCCGCGTTGCTCCGGGGCAGCGGGGCGGTGAGGACGATCTCGCCGAACTCCGGCGAGACGCCCTTGAACCCGGCCCGGTAGTCGTGCCGGCCGCCCTCCTTCCAACGCTGCAGCTCGAAGGGCGTGACGTCGGTGTGCATGTTCCCTGTGTCCCTCTCGGTCGTGTCCCGGCCGCTGATCAGTCGAACGGGTTCAGCGCGCTGCCCAGCTTCTTCGCGCCGTCCTTGATCCCCTCGCCGATGTCGGACGCCTTGTCGCCGACCCACTCGCCGGCGTCCTCCAGGCCCTTGCCGATGGCCTCGTGGTTGTCCCAGATGAGGGCCGCGCCGTAGGCCACGCCCGTACCGATGGCGAGGCCGAGGGTGACCGGCGTCGGGGCGACGGTCAGTGCCGTCATGGACGCGCTGAAGGCCGTGCCGGTCAGGTCGGAGGCGAACTTCGCCGGGTCCGCCTTGATCATGTCGGTGTTGTACGTGGCGAGGTTGGCCACGCCGTAGGCGGTGGCCGCGACGCCGCCGACGACACCGGCGCCGCGCAGCCAGCCGGCCGCCTTCGCCGCGTTGGCGAGGCCGCCGTTCTGGGCGACCTTGATCAGGTTGGCCTCGGCGGCCGTCGGCATGAAGAACGAGCCGTTGCGCATGAACCCGCCCCACATGGCGGCCTCGTCGGAGCCGGTGAGGGCGGTGGCGAGGCCCGGCGGGATCTTGCTGAGCATGCTGCCGGGCGCGGCGCCCGCGAGCCGCATGTTGAAGTGCTTGGAGAGGAACGTGCCGGGCGCGGTCGGGTGCACGAACGGCGGCCGGAGCGCCTTGGACAGCTTGTACGAGTACATGCCGACGGCCGTCAGCGCGCCGGTGAACGCGCCCGCCGTGATCGCGCCGTTGGTGAACTTGGTCACCAGCTCGGCGAGTTGCGGGTTGCCGGTGAGCCGGGTGAGGCCTTCCTTCTGGAGCCGCTTGATGTAGTCGTCGAGCGTCTCGTTGTCCTTCATCTCCAGCCAGGCGAGGTTCATCCGGTCGTTCTTGGCCTTGTCGTCGGCCGCGGCGACCTTGTCCGCGCCGCCGTTGAAGCCGGTCCCGGGCGTCTCGTCGTTCTTGCCGCCGCCGCTGTCCTTCACCACGGCCTCCAGGTCCTTCTTCAGGTCCTGGTCGGCGAGGTCGAAGGCCTTCACGCAGCTGTCGAGCTGCTCGGCCCAGGCGGTCTCCGCCTCCCGGATGCTCTTGGCGTAGTCCGGGTCGTGGGTGACGGCCTGCTTCTCACTGGGGCTGAGCCGCCCGTAGTCGTAGGCGACCCGGCCCTCCTCGGAGACCTTCATGCCGGCCTTCACCGCGTCGGCGCGGGCCGACTCCAGCTGCTTCTTCAGCTCGACGAACTGCTGGTGCCCGTTGCGGAGCAGCGTCGCGGTGGCCTTCGCCTGGGTCTGCGCGGCCTGGTACTCGTACCGGGTCGCGGAGAAGTTGGTCCGCGCGGCGTTGGCGCTCACGCCGATCCAGAACGGCGAGTCGGGCAGCGTCTGCACGCTGTCGCGGTAGCGCCCCTCGACCCGGTGCAGCTCCTTCGCCATCTCGTCCCACTTGTCGGCGGCGGAGGAGAGCTTGCCCAGGTCGGTGGTCATGATCTCGGAATAGGTCAGCACGACGGCACCCTCCTCAGTAGCCGGAGATCGAGGAGACCGGCGGCACGCTCGCGATCTGCGTGCGGACGCCCACGTCCTGGCCGGTGAGGGTGGTGACGGTGCCGCGCAGCGCGCCCTTCTCGTGCGCGAGCCGCGCGAGCAGCGCCTTGACCTGGTTGTTCCAGGTGGTGTCGACCGTCTTCAGGCCGGCGGCGACGGACCAGCCGCCGAAGGTGGAGATGGCCGTGGTGGTGGCCTCGTCGGCCCACTTGGCGGCCTTGCCCGTGTCGGGCTCCAGCTCGGTCTCGATGGTGTTCGCCGCCGCCCTCTTCTTCTCCGGCGCGGTCCGCAGGTCCGGGGCGCCGCCACCGACGATCCCCCGGCCGCCGGTGCCGTCGTCCAGCTGGTTCAGGCGCATGGCCGCCGGCTCGTGGGCCGGCTCCGGAGCGGCGGCCCCGGTGGACCGAAGGCCGGCAGTTTCCTCGTCAAAACCCATCTCGCGGAGCCCCCATGGCGGTACGACGACATCACTTTGCAGATGCACCCGTATGTTTCCCGGTCCGAGCGCCGGAAACAAGCCGCGTTGGCCAGAGCCTTACAGGACCCACCCGTCTCGGTTCCCCTCCCGCTACTCCCCGCCCCGCTCGGCCATCCGGATCACGCACACCGCCACCGCGATGAGCAGGGACGCGTCGGCGTCCTCGCGGACGACGTCCACCGCGTAGGTGTCCCGGACGCGGAACCAGCGGCGGGAGATGTGGGCGAGCAGTTCGCCTTCGTACTCGACGGCGAACTCCCGGTCCAGGACGCGGCCGCTGACGTCCAGTTCGGTGCCGTCGACGAGCGTCACGCGGTAGTGGTTGCGCAGCAGCGAGAGCCGCTTGCGGCGGATGGTCGCCAGCGGCTGCTCGTCCCGCTCGATCGTCATCGCGTCGCGCAGACTGAGGAGCTTCTGCCGCAGCGTGACGAGCACCCGCCCGTCACGGTCCTTCAGCTCCAGGGTGTCGCGCAGCCGCAGCGCCTTGCCGTCGACGAGGAAGGCGGGCCGGCCGTCCTCGTCCTCGATCCAGTAGTCGTCGCCGATCGCGAAGATCTTGTCCCGTACGAGGTATTTCATGCGGAATGTCCCCCTCTCGCTGTTTCACGTGAAACAGCGGGATCACCCGAAGTAGCGGACGAAGGCCTCCGGGCTCGTACCGAGCATCGTGCCGAAGGGCTCGTCGAGCTGATGGACCAGCAGCGCCGTGAAGGCGATGAAACCGGCGAGGCCCATCACCATCACCACATGGGTGCGGGTGTGACGGATGCCGAAGATGAACATGAAGGCGAGGGTCAGGACACCGCCGATGATCAGCCCGGACCACAGCACCGGTGACAGCCGCTCCTGCGCGGCCGCCTCCCGGCTGCGCCGGGCGTCGTCCACGTTGCCGAGCTGGGCGAGGACCTCCTGCGCGGCGATCTGCTGCGAGACGGTGGCGGTGTCGCCGACCTCGCCGGCCCGCCGGAGCTGTTCGAGCAGCCGCCAGCCGGAGGGGTCGAGCGGCTGCCGGGCGGTCATCATCGGCCACTCGACGTCCACGACGTGGTCGGCGTACGTCCGCGCCGCCGCCCGCAGCGGCTCGCGCCGGTCGCCGGGGAGGGCGTCGGCGAGCAGATACGTCTGGTGCAGGGCGCTCGCCTCGGCCTGGACGTGATCGGAGGCGGAGCTGCGGGTGTCCCAGACGGAGACCAGACAGAGGCCGAGCACGATGGCGTAGAGCACCGAGACCATCATGGCGATGTACTCGGCGACGTCCTCGCGCGGTTCCTCGCTCTCGGGGAAGGGGAAGAGCCGCGTCTTGACGACGACGGCGAGCGCGCCGAGCAGGGCCACCCCGAGCACGACGACGAGCGTTTCGAGCACGACCACGGGTCAGGTCCTCCGGTTCCCGAGGAGCGCGGCGGCGAGCGCCGCCGGCACCAGGATCAGCAGCAGCATCGCGACCACCCCCATCTCGTCCGCCTCCCGCTTTCGCCGCCGCAACCGCCCGAGAAACCCCTCGCCGTCGAGCGTCGCGGCCTTCCGGGCGGCATCGGGCGGGGTCCGCCCACCGGCCGAGGCCTCGCCGGTACCGCCGGTACCGCCCGTACCTCCTGTTCCGCCGGTGAGAGCGGAGCCGACGGCATCGGACGCGGCAGCAGCGTCGGGCGCGGCGGGTGCGGGCGGCACCGGCGGTGCGGGCTCCACCAGCCCCTCACCGGCATCGGCTCCGGCATCGGCATCGGCACCGGCCCCTTCCCCGGCCACCGCGGCCCCGGGGCCGGCGGCCTCCGCCCCGGGCGGGCCGAGGGGCAGGACGCCCGTCAGCGGAGGCACGGGCGCGGCGGCCACACCACCGGGCGCGGCGGCCGCACCTGCCGCACCGCGCGCGCCGGGCGCGCCGGGAGCTCCCGGCGCACCGGCGGCAGCCGGCCCCCCGCGCCCCTCCGCAGGCGCCTCCCGTACGGGTACGGCTGCGGGCTCGGGCGCCGGCTCCGGCTCCGGCTCCGGCACGGTGAACGAGGCGCCGGAGCGGGCGGTGAGCAGGGGCGCGGCGCGCCGGCGCCCGTCGGGGGCGTAGGTGGTGACCCGGTCGGTCCCGGTGGCGAGCCCGGTACTGCGGTGGACGCCCGGCGGGCGCCGTAAGGTCGCCGTGCAGCGGACGGAGGCGCCGGGGGCGAGCCGGAGCGGGCCCGCGCCGCAGTCGACGCCGCTCCGGGCGAGCCCGAGCCCGGGATCGGTGACGCGCACGTCGTACAGGGGCCGGTTGCCGCGGTTGGCGACGGTGTACGTGACGGTGGCCGCGCCCTTCGTCGCGGGCGCGGCGACGCGCACCCGCTCGTCGAGGTCGAGGGATCCGAGGACGCCGCTGTACCCGCTGCGGGCGGTCGCGGCGACGGCGAGCCCGAGCGAGGGGATCCGGCCCTCGGCGCGGACGGTGCCGGTGCGGGTCCCGGGAAGGGCGCGGAAACGGGCGGCGCACTCCATGGAGGTGAGCCCGACGAGGGTGCGGCGCGGGCAGCGCACGGCGACGCCCGCGGGGAGTCCGGGGTCGCGCACCCGCACCTCGTACAGGTCGGCCCCGCCCCGGTTGACGAGCCGGTACCGCTTCACCACGGTGGCGCCCGCCCGTACGGCGGTCGGCCGCTGCCCGCCGTCGTCGCGTTCGTTGACGGCGACGGTCACGCGCAGCGCCTTGTCCCCGGCCCCGCCGGCCCGGGCGGGGCCGACGCCGGCGAGCACGAGGCACGGCAGCACGAGCACCCCGGCGAGGGCCCCGGCCCCGAGCCGGACCGCCCGCCCGAGCCGAACCGCCCGCCCGTCCCGTGCCACCCGCTCCCGCCTCACCCGGAAGCGGGAGTAGTCCGATGATCCGCCCGCACACGTCATGGGCCCATGCCACCCCCCACCCCACCCCGCACGCGCGCCGGGACACGCGGGCATGCCCCCACCCGGCCCCACCGATCCACCCGTACGCCCGTGGCAGGCCCTTCACGGCCCGTTCACGGGCGGATGGCAAGCTTGAAGGATGAACGATGCTGCCCCGGCGCCCACCCCCGCGCCCGCCCCCCGTTCCCGCGCCCGTGTCCGTGCCCCCGAGCTGATCGGCAAGGGCGGCTGGCTCAACACCGGCGGCGACGAGCTGACCCTCGCCGGCCTGCGCGGCAAGATCGTCGTGCTGGACTTCTGGACCTTCTGCTGCATCAACTGCCTGCACGTCCTCGACGAGCTGCGGGAGCTGGAGGAGAAGCACCGGGACACGCTCGTCATCGTGGGCGTGCACTCGCCGAAGTTCGTGCACGAGGCCGAGCACCAGGCGGTCGTCGACGCCGTGGAGCGGTACGAGGTGCACCACCCGGTGCTCGACGACCCGGAGCTGGCGACCTGGAAGCAGTACGCCGTGCGCGCGTGGCCGACGCTCGTCGTGATCGACCCCGAGGGGTACGTCGTCGCCCAGCACGCGGGTGAGGGGCACGCCAACGCGCTCCGGACGCTGGTCGAGGAGCTGGAGGCGGAGCACGAGGCGAAGGGGACGCTGCGGCGCGGCGACGGGCCGTACGTGCCGCCGGAGCCCGTCGCGACCGATCTGCGCTTCCCGGGCAAGGCCGTCGTCCTCCCGGAGGGGAACTTCCTCGTCTCCGACACCACCCGGCACCAGCTGGTCGAGCTGGCCGCCGACGGGGAGACCGTCGTGCGCCGGATCGGCGGCGAGGGCGTCTTCCGCGAGCCGCAGGGTCTGGCGCTGCTGCCGGACGGGACGGTCGTCGTCGCGGACACCGTGCACCACGCGCTGCAGCGCTTCGACCCGGCGACGGGCGAGGTGGAGCGGATCGCCGGCACCGGCCGGCAGTGGTGGCAGGGGTCGCCGACCTCCGGGCCCGCGCTCGACGTGGACCTGTCCTCGCCGTGGGACGTCGCCTGGTGGCAGGGCAAGGTGTGGATCGCCATGGCCGGCGTGCACCAGATCTGGACGTACGACCCCGGGACGAGGACCGTCGAGGTCGCGGCCGGGACGACGAACGAGGGCCTCGTCGACGGCCCCGGCGCCGAGGCCTGGTTCGCGCAGCCGTCCGGGCTCGCCGCCACCGAGGACCGCCTCTGGATCGCCGACTCGGAGACCAGCGCCCTGCGGTACGTCGACACCGACGGCACCGTGCACACCGCCGTCGGCACCGGCCTCTTCGACTTCGGGCACCGGGACGGCGCCGCCGGCCAGGCGCTGCTCCAGCACCCGCTCGGCGTGACCGCCCTGCCCGACGGCTCGGTCGCGGTCTCCGACACGTACAACCACGCCCTGCGCCGCTACGACCCCGCCACCGGCGAGGTCACCACGCTCGCGACCGATCTGCGCGAGCCCAGCGACGCGGTCCTCGTCGGCGACGACATCGTCGTCGTCGAGTCGGCGCGCCACCGGCTCACCCGGCTGCGGCTCCCGGAGGAGGCCGTGCGGGTGGAGGCGGTCGCCCACCGCACGAAGCGCGAGGCCACCGACGTGGCGCCCGGCGCCTTCCGGCTCGACGTCGTCTTCCAGGCGCCGACGGGCCAGAAGCTGGACGAGCGGTACGGCCCCTCGACCCGCCTGCTGGTCTCCTCGACCCCGCCGGAGCTGCTGCTCTCCGGCGAGGGCACGGGCACGGACCTCTTCCGCGACCTGGTGCTGAACCCGGACCTCGCCGAGGGCGTCCTGCACGTCTCGGCGATGGCCGCGTCCTGCGACGACGACCCGGCCAACGAGTACCCGGCCTGCCACGTCCACCAGCAGGACTGGGGCGTCCCGGTGCGGATCACGGGAGACGGCGCGAGCCGCCTCCCGCTGATCCTCGCGGGCATGGACGCCTGAGGGGTCAGCCCTCCAGGAAGGCGACCAGGGCGTTGGCGAGGAGGTAGGGGTCCTCGGCGCCGCAGAGCTCGCGGGCGCTGTGCATGGAGAGGATCGCCACGCCGATGTCGACGGTGGTGATGCCGTGGCGGGCGGCCGTGATGGGGCCGATCGTGGTCCCGCAGGGCATGTCGTTGTTGGACACGAACGACTGCCACGGCACGCCCGCCTTCTCGCACGCGGCGGCGAAGAGGGCGCGGCCGGTGCCGTCGGTGGCGTACCGCTGGTTGACGTTGACCTTGAGGATCGGGCCGCCGTTGACGCGCGGGTGGTGCGTCGGGTCGTGCCGCTCCGCGTAGTTGGGGTGGACGGCGTGGCCGGTGTCGGAGGAGAGGCAGACCGTGCCGGCGAAGGCGCGGGCCCGGTCCTCGTAGCCGCCGCCGCGGGCGTAGACGGAGCGCTCCAGGACGGTGCCGAGGAGGGGGCCCTGGGCGCCGGTGTCGGCCTCGGAGCCGTTCTCCTCGTGGTCGAAGGCGGCGAGGACCGGGACGTACGGGAGGTCCTCGCGCCCGGCGACCTCGACGAGCGCGGCGACGGCGGCGTGCACGGACAGCAGGTTGTCCATGCGCGGCCCGGCGACGAGTTCGCGGTCCCGGCCGAGGTAGGCGGGGGCGTCGACGGCGTGGACCATGAGGTCCCAGCCGGCCACGTCCTCGGCGTCCACGCCGGCCTCGCCCGCGACGAACGCGACGAGGTCGCCCTCGCGGACCTCGCCGGTGCCCCACACGGGCTGCATGTGGCGCTGCCGGTCGAGCTTCAGGCCGTCGTTGGCGGAGCGGTCGAGGTGGATGGCGAGCTGCGGGACGCGCAGCAGCGGCCGGTCGACGTTGACGAGGCGGTGGCTGCCGTCGCGGAGGGTGAGGCGGCCGGCGAGGCCGAGGTCGCGGTCGAGCCAGGTGTTGAGGAGGGTGCCGCCGTAGACCTCCACGGCGACCTGCCGCCAGCCCTGGGCGCCCATGTCGGGCTGGGGCTTGACGCGCAGGTTGGGGGAGTCGGTGTGCGCGCCGACGATCCGGTACGGGGTGTGCGGGGCGGCGCCCTCGGGCACGTACCAGGCGATGATCGCGCCGCCGCGCGTGACGAACTTCCCGCCGCTCGTCCCGTCCCACGCCGCGGTCTCCTCGACCCGGCGGAAGCCCGCCTTCTCCAGCCGGTCCGCGGCGTTGGCCACCGCGTGGTACGGCGACGGCGAGGCCGCGAGGAAGGACATCAGGTCATCGGTGTGTCCGGGCCCGAAGGGTGCGGACGCCGGTCGGGAAGCTGCGCTGCTCATGCGCCCACCTTACGGGGACCCCTCTCCACGCCCGGGGCCCGGTGGTGAGCCCACGAAGCCCGGCCCACCGGCACCTTGAGCCCGCGGAGCCCGTACCTCCACCTCCCGGAACCCGGCGAGTGAGCCGAAGGGGCGCGCCGGGGGAACGACGCCGGCCGCGCGCAGGCCCGTGAGGAACGATCGGGCCGAGCACGGCCGGCGTCGTGAGCCCGGCTGCAGCGCCCCGGAGGCGAACCGAGCCCCAAAAAAGGGGGGAACGGCCCGCCCCCCTCCCCGGGGACGGGCCGTTCCGAGTAGGACGGGGCGTTGTTCTTAGAACGCGGCCTCGTCCAGGTCCATGAGGCCGCCGTCGACGCCGTCGGCGAGGAGGCGCTCGGTGGAGACGCCCGGCAGGACGTTCGCGGCGAAGAACTTCGCGGCGGCGATCTTGCCCTGGTAGAAGGTGACGTCCTTGCCCGTGGCGCCGGCGGCGAGCTTCTCGGCGGCGACGGCCGCGCCCTTGAGGAGCAGGTAGCCGACGACGACGTCGCCGGAGACCATGAGCAGGCGGGTGGTGTTGAGGCCGACCTTGTAGATGTTCTTGACGTCCTCGCCGGTGGCGGTGAGGTCGGTGATCATCCTGCCGACGATCGCCTCCAGGTCGACGGCCGCCTTGGCGAGCGCGTCGCGGGCGCCGGCCAGCTCGTCGCCGCCGGTGCCGACCGCGAGGAACTTCTTGATCTCCTCGGAGAGGGCGTTCAGCGCGGCGCCCTGGTCGCGGACGATCTTCCGGAAGAAGAAGTCCTGGCCCTGGATGGCGGTGGTGCCCTCGTAGAGGGTGTCGATCTTGGCGTCCCGGATGTACTGCTCGATCGGGTACTCCTGCAGGAAGCCGGAGCCGCCGAAGGTCTGGAGCGACTGCGCGAGCTGCTCGTAGCCCTTCTCGGAGCCGTAGCCCTTGACGATCGGCAGGAGCAGGTCGTTCAGGCCGATGAGGGCCTTCGCGTCCTCGCCCGCGGCCTCCTTGAGCTGGATCTCGTCCTGCACGGTGGCCGTGTAGAGGACGAGGGAGCGCATGCCCTCGGCGTACGCCTTCTGCGTCATCAGCGAGCGGCGGACGTCAGGGTGGTGCGTGATGGTGACCTTGGGCGCGGCCTTGTCCATGAAGTTGGCCAGGTCGGTGCCCTGGACGCGCTCCTTGGCGTACTCCAGGGCGTTGAGGTAGCCCGTGGAGAGGGTGGAGATCGCCTTCGTGCCGACCATCATGCGGGCGAACTCGATGATGAGGAACATCTGGCGGATGCCGTCGTGCTTGTCGCCGATGAGCCAGCCCTTGGCGGGGTGCTTGTCGCCGAAGGTCATCTCGCACGTGTTGGAGGCCTTGAGGCCCATCTTGTGCTCGACGTTGGTCGCGTAGGCGCCGTTGCGGGCGCCGAGCTCGCCGGTCTCCCAGTCGAACTCGTACTTCGGGACGAGGAAGAGGCTCAGGCCCTTGGTGCCGGGGCCGGCGCCCTCGGGGCGGGCGAGGACGTAGTGGAGGATGTTCTCCTCCATGTCGTGCTCACCGCTGGTGATGAAGCGCTTGACGCCCTCGATGTGCCAGGAGCCGTCCTCCTGCTGGACGGCCTTGGTGCGGCCGGCGCCGACGTCGGAGCCCGCGTCGGGCTCGGTGAGGACCATCGTGGAGCCCCAGCGGCGCTCGACGGCGATCTGGGCGACCTTCTTCTGCGCCTCGTTGCCCTCGTTGTAGAGGATGCCGGCGAAGGCCGGGCCGGAGGAGTACATCCAGATGGCCGGGTTGGAGCCGAGCAGCAGCTCCGCGTAGGCCCAGATCAGGGAGCGCGGGGAGACGGTGCCGCCGATCTCCTCGGGGATGCCGAGGCGCCAGTACTCGGACTCCATGAAGGCGTTGTACGAGGCCTTGAAGGTGGCCGGGACCGGGGCGGTGTTGGTCTCCGGGTCGAAGACCGGCGGGTTGCGGTCGGCGTCGGCGAAGGACTCGGCCAGCTCGTTCTCGGCGAGGCGGCGGATCTCGTCGAGGATGCTCTTGGCGGTGTCGACGTCCATCTCCTCGAACGGACCGGTGCCGTACACCTTGTCGCGGCCGAGCACCTCGAAGAGGTTGAACTCGATGTCGCGGAGATTCGACTTGTAGTGCCCCATGGCGACGGCTCCGTAAAGATCGGGGAGGGATTCCTCGTACCGAGGGCCACCCGCTTCCTACTCACGGGTAGCGCACTCTTCTCTACGATGATGCTACCCACCGGTAATAAGAGCAACCCCCAGCGGCCGATCTGTGACGCAGTAGGCTCAGGGCCCATGTACGGCTACGAGCAGAATCCGGGTGCGCAGCAGCAGTACGGGATGCCCGGGGGCATGCAGGGCGGGATGCCGAACGGCATGCAGGGCGGCGTTCCCGGCGGGTACGGCCAGCAGCAGGCCCCGCTCTATCCCGAGCCCTCGCCGCCCTCCCTCGCCGACGCCGTACGCGCCTTCACCACCGGCACCATGTCCGCCGAGGACTTCCAGCAGATCTTCGCGAGCTCGAAGGTCTACTGCCCGCGCGGCGACAACCCCGGCTTCCTCGCCCTGCACAACACCCAGCAGCCGGTGATCCCGATGTTCACCACGCTGAAGGAGCTGCGGCGGTACGCGGGCAAGGAGTCGAAGTACTTCGTGATCACCGGCGCCGAGGTGATCGACCTCCTCCCGACCGGCTACGGCTTCGTGCTCGACATGGAGGGCGACCACCGGATGGTCTTCGACGCGAAGGCCGTGGAGCAGATGGTCGACTTCGCGATGCGGCGGATGTACGGCTGACCCAGTCTGGACGTATGACGTATGCGGGAACGCCCGGGAGGAATTCCTCCCGGGCGTTCCGCGTTCCGGGTGGCAGGAAGTTCAGCATTCAACTAAAGTGAGGGTACGAGGACAGGCCGCGAAGGCCGTCGGGCCACCCGCCCACCGTGCCCTCAGGCCGTACGAAGGAGGTCCCGCCATGCCCGCCGTGACTGTCGAGAACCCGCTCACCCTGCCGCGCGTCGTCGCCCCGGCCGACGCCGCCCCGCGCCCCGTGCTCGCCGTCACCACGGCCCCGCAGGGCTTCGAGGGCGAGGGCTTCCCGGTCCGCAGGGCCTTCGCGGGGATCAACTACCAGTACCTCGACCCGTTCATCATGATGGACCAGATGGGCGAGGTGGAGTACGCGCCGGGCGAGCCCAAGGGCACCCCCTGGCACCCCCACCGCGGCTTCGAGACCGTCACCTACATCGTCGACGGCACCTTCGACCACCAGGACTCCAACGGCGGCGGCGGCACCATCACCAACGGCGACACCCAGTGGATGACCGCCGGCTCCGGCCTCCTCCACATCGAGGCCCCGCCGGAGTCCCTGGTCGTCTCCGGCGGCCTCTTCCACGGCCTCCAGCTGTGGGTGAACCTGCCCGCGAGCGACAAGATGATGACCCCCCGCTACCAGGACATCCGCGGCGGCCAGGTCCAGCTCCTCACCTCCCCCGACGGCGGCGCGCTGCTCCGCGTCATCGCCGGCGAGCTCGACGGCCACCAGGGCCCCGGCATCACCCACACCCCGATCACGATGATCCACGCCACCCTGCGCCCCGGCGCCGAGATCACCCTGCCCTGGCGCGAGGACTTCAACGGCCTCGCGTACGTCATGGCCGGCCGCGGCACCGTCGGCGCCGAGCACCGCCCGATCCACCTCGGCCAGACCGCCGTCTTCGGGCAGGGAGGCTCGCTGACCGTCCGCGCCGACGAGAAGCAGGACTCGCACACCCCGGACCTGGAGGTCGTCCTCCTCGGCGGCCGGCCCATCCGCGAGCCCATGGCCCACTACGGCCCCTTCGTGATGAACACCCAGGCCGAACTCCGCCAGGCCTTCGAGGACTTCCAGGCGGGCCGGCTCGGCACCATCCCGGCCGTCCACGGCATGGGCGAGTAGGAAGAGCGCCACGCGCATGACGGGTCGTCGCCCGGACGGCCCGTCATGTCCGCGTTTCACGTGTGATCGTGTGATCTTATGGACGGGTGCAGACCAGCCCAGCGCCCCTTCTCCCCGAGCCCGCCCGCAAGCTCGCCGCCTGGTGCGCCGTGGCGCTGCTCGTCGCCGGGGTCGCCGCCGTCTTCATCTGGCTCTGCGTGGTCTTCAAAGCCGCCGTGACCCCGGTGCTGCTCGCCATCCTCGGGACGGCGCTGCTCGGACCGCTCTACCGGCGGCTGCTGCGCATGAAGGTGAACAAGTCCCTCGCCGCCGCGATCACCGTCCTCGCCGTCCTCGTCGTCGTCGGCGGAGCCACGTACATCGTCGTCGCCGCGCTGATCGAGACCGGGGACCAGATCCTCGCCTCGCTGCGGCAGGCCGCCCTCGACATCGCCGAGCACTTCGGGGCCGCCGGGACCTCGCTCGCGGACCTCGCCGAGAACGCCAAGGACCTCCTGGAGAAGTTCGGCGGGACCGCCGCCTCCGGGGTGATCTCCGGGCTCAGCGTCGTCGGGCAGATGCTCGCCACCGCCGTCCTCGCCCTCCTCCTGATCTTCTTCTTCCTCCGCGACTCCGACCGGGCCGCCGGCTCCCTGCGCTCCCTCGTCCCCGCCGCCACCGGCGACACCGCCGAGGCGATGGCCCGCCGCGCCTTCGAGGCCGTCGAGGGCTTCATGCGCGGCACCACCCTCGTCGCGCTCGTCGACGCCGTCCTCATCGGCATCGGCCTGCTCGTCCTCGACGTGCCCGGCGCCGTCGGACTCGCCGCGCTCGTCTTCGTCACCGCCTACATCCCGTACCTCGGCGCCTTCCTCTCCGGCGCGGTCGCCGTCCTCGTCGCCCTCGCCGACCGCGGCTTCGTCATCGCCCTGTGGGTCCTCGGCGTGGTCCTCGCCGTCCAGGTCATCGAGGGCAACGTCCTCCAGCCGATGGTGCAGAGCCGCACCGTCCAGATGCACCCGGCCGCCGTCATGCTCGCGATCACCGCCGGCGCCTCCGTCGCCGGCGTCCTCGGCATGCTCCTCGCCGTCCCCCTGACGGCCGCCGCCACCGGCATCCTCGGCGAACTCCGCGTCCGCTACGGCACCCCGCGCCCGGACCCCGGCACCGCGTGACCCCCTAGGCGACGCCCACGAGCACGATCACCAGGGCTCAGACGGCCGCCGCGCCCGGCTCGAAGGACTTCAGCATCGCCTCAAGGGCCGCCTGGTCGGGGCCGACGAAGGGGTCGGAGTCCGGCGCGGCCGCCAGGGTCTCCAGCATCCGGTCCGTCATCCGCACGGCGGGCGGCAGATGCGTGCACAGCACGATCTCCGGGTTCACCTCCCGCAGCGGCGCCAGGGTCGCCCGGTACTTCTCCGGGTCCACCAGGTGCACCCACGGGCTGTCGAGCGTCGCCCACAGCAGCTGCGCGGCCCGCAGCTCCTCCGGCTTCAGGTCGCTCGCGTGCCCGCTCTCGGCGAGCTCCGCCGTCGGCATCGGTCCGCCGAAGCAGTCCGAGCTGAAGGCGATCCGGGTGCGGTCGTCGTAGAAGCCGACGGTCGCCGGACTGTCGAAGAGCGGCGGCCGGAAGGCGTGCAGGGCGCGGTCGCCGACGTCCAGGGACTGCCCCGGGTTGAGGAAGTACACCCGGTCCATCGGCAGCGGCCGCTCGGTCGTCATGATGCCGAAGCCGAGGAAGGTGGTCACCACGCGCGCGTGCGGGGCGGCCTCCAGCAGGTCGAAGATGCCGCCGGTGTGGTCGCGGTCCGGGTGGGAGAGCCAGATCCAGCGCACGTCGGCGGGGTCGATCACCCCCGTGAGCGCGGCGAGGAAGTCCCGGTCTTCGAGCGAGAGCCCGGTGTCGACGACGACGGGTTCGGCGGCGGTCAGTACGTAGGCGTTGACGGGGATGTGTCCGATCCCCGGCACTTCCAGGCTGTCGGCCAGGACGGTGGTGTCACTGCCGACCTTGTGGGTGTCCATGGCGTACTCCGTGGTCCCCCCGGCGGCCGTACGACACCAGTCTCCGCCGTACGGGGGAACCCCGCGCGCCGGAGGGGGACGCCCGGGTCCTACGCGCAGCAGCCCTCCGACCCCGTCGGCTCCGTCAGCTCGAACCAGATCGTCTTGCCCTCGCCGCGCGGTGCGACGCCCCACGCGTCGGCCAGCATCTCCATCAGGACCAGGCCGCGGCCGCTGGACGCCATCTCGCCCGGGTGCCGTTTGTGCGGCAGTTCGTCGCTGGCGTCGGAGACCTCGACCCGCAGCCGGCGGCCCTTGTCGCCGCAGGCGACCTCCGCGGTGAGGAGCGCGTCGCCGTCCGTGTGGACGAGGACGTTCGTGACCATCTCCGAGACCATCAGGACGGCCGAGTCCAGCTGGTCCTCGTCCGTCCAGTCGTGCAGCAGCTGCCGCACCTGCTCGCGCGCCTCCGCGATGCGCTCCGGCTCGGCCTGGGCGATCGTCATCAGCGTGCGGCGCGGGGTCTCCCGTACCGCCGTCGCCGGCCGGCGGGAGAGCAGCAGGACGGCGATGTCGTCCTCGCGCCGGTCCGCGAGCGGGCCGGTGGTGTGGTGGGAGCCGGGCCCGTGGACGGCCTCCACGAGGGTGTCGGCCAGCTCCTCCAGGTCGTCGCCCCGGTGCGCCTCAAGGAGGCGCTTGACCCGCTCCCAGCCGCTGTCGAGGTCGTGCCCGCCGGTCTCCAGGAGGCCGTCGGTGCAGATCATCAGGGTCTCGCCGGGGTCGAGGGTGAGCCGGGTCGTGGGGTAGTCGGTGTCGGCGTCGATGCCGAGCGGGAGCCCGCCGGCCGTCGGCCTCAGCAGAACCGTTCCGTCGACCATGCGGACCGCCGGGTCCGGGTGGCCCGCCCGGGCGATGTCCACCGTCCCCGTCTCCAGGTCGACCTCCAGGTACAGGCAGGTCGCGAAGCGCGGCCCGCCGCCCGGAGCCCCGGTCCCGGGCCTGCCGTCGCCGTCGTACCCGTCGTACCCGTCGTTCACCCCGTACAGGAACCGCGAGGCCCGCGACAGCACCGCGTCCGGCCGGTGGCCCTCGGAGGCGTACGCCCGCAGCGCGATCCGCAGCTGCCCCATCAGCGCCGCCGCCCGCACGTCGTGCCCCTGGACGTCCCCGATGACGAGCGCGATCCGGCCCGCGCCGCCGCCCGTGCCGCCCGCCGTGCCGCCGGGCAGCCGGATCATGTCGTACCAGTCGCCGCCGACCTGGAGACCGCCGCCGGTGGGCACGTACCGCGCCGCCACCTGGATCCCCGGGATCCCCGGCCCGAGCACCGGCATCATCGTCCGCTGGAGACCGAGCGACAGCTCGCGCTCCGACTCCGCCACCCCGGCCCTGGCCAACGCCTGCGCCAGCATCCGCGCCACCGTGGTCAGCACCGACCGCTCGTCCGGCGTGAACGTCACCGGGTGCTTGAAGGCCGCCATCCAGGCGCCCATGGTCCGCCCCGCCACCACCAGCGGCACGAACGCCCACGACTGCCGCTCGAAGGGCTCCGCCAGCGGCCACGTCGTCGGGAAGCGGCGCCGGTACTCCTCCGGGGACGGCAGGTACAGCGCCCGCCCGGTCCGCACCACCTCCGCCGCCGGATAGTCCGTGTCCAGCGACATCGACGTGAAGGGGCCCTCGTCGCCGTCCTGCTGTCCGTGGTGCCCGATCACCGTCAGCCGCTCGCCCGACATCCCGAAGACCGCGAGCCCGTCCGGCGAGAAACCCGGCATCGACAGCGAGGCCGCCACCCGCAGCACCTCGGCCGTGGACCGCGCCTCCGCCAGCGCCCGCCCCGCGTCAAGCAGGAACGCCTCCCGCGACCGCCGCCAGTCCCCGGTGATCGGCGTGTGCGGCCCGGCCGTCCCCGGCTGCGGCTCCGCCACCTCCTGGAGCGTCCCGACCAGCTGGTAGTCGCTCCCCTCGATCAGCGGCTTGGACCGGCTGCGCACGGTCCTGATCACCCGGCCCTGACCGTCCATGATCCGCAGCCGGGCCTCGGCGAGCGTCCCCTCGGCCACCGCGAGGCTGACGACCCCGTCGATCTCGTTCCAGTCCACCGGATGGAAACGCGAGCGCACCGCCGCCTCGCTGAGCCGCACCGGCTCGGCGGGCAGCCCGAGCAGCCGGGCGGCCTCGGCGTCGAGCGAGACGATCCCGGAAGCGTTGTCCCAGCGCCACAGGCCCGTGGCGATCGCGGCCAGGACGTCCTCGGTGCGCATTGCCCCACTTTATGAATACCGGACTGCGTGTCGCCACCGAGAGTATTCGAATCGCGATCTTGGGTGTCCCGGTAGGCTTGGGAAGGCCCTGGCACTGCCCGGGGCCGAGGTTTCTCTCCACCGATCCCGAAGACTGGATGAACGACGATGCATCGGTACAGGTCCCACACCTGCGGCGAGCTCCGCGCCTCTGACGTCGGCACCGACGTCCGGCTGAGCGGCTGGCTGCACAATCGGCGCGACCTGGGCGGCATCCTCTTCATCGATCTGCGCGACCACTACGGCATCACGCAGCTCGTCGCCCGCCCCGGCACCGACGCCTACGAGGCCCTCGACAAGCTGACGAAGGAGTCCGTCGTCCGCGTCGACGGCACGGTCGTCTCGCGCGGCGCGGAGAACGTCAACGCCGAGCTGCCCACCGGCGAGGTCGAGGTCGAGGTCGGCGCGGTCGAGGTCCTCGGCGCCGCCAAGCAGATCCCCTTCACCATCAACGCCGACGACGGCGTCAACGAGGAGCGGCGCCTGGAGTACCGCTTCCTCGACCTGCGCCGCGAGCGCATGCACCGCAACATCATGCTGCGCTCCGCCGTCATCGCCGCCATCCGCTCCAAGATGGTGGCCCTCGGCTTCAACGAGATGGCGACCCCGATCCTCACCGCGACCTCCCCCGAGGGCGCCCGTGACTTCGTCGTCCCGTCCCGCCTCAACCCGGGCAAGTTCTACGCGCTCCCGCAGGCCCCGCAGCAGTTCAAGCAGCTGTTCATGATCTCGGGCTTCGACCGCTACTTCCAGATCGCGCCCTGCTTCCGCGACGAGGACGCCCGCGCCGACCGCTCGCCCGGCGAGTTCTACCAGCTCGACGTCGAGATGAGCTTCGTCGAGCAGGAGGACGTCTTCCAGCCGATCGAGAAGCTCATGACCGAGCTCTTCGAGGAGTTCGGCGGCGGCCGCCACGTCACCTCCCCGTTCCCGCGGATCCCGTTCCGCGAGTCGATGCTGAAGTACGGCAACGACAAGCCCGACCTGCGCACCTCGCTCGAACTCGTCGACATCTCCGACGTGTTCGAGGCGTCGGAGTTCAAGGCGTTCGCCGGCAAGCACGTCCGCGCGCTCGCCGTCCCGGACACCGGCGACCAGCCCCGCAAGTTCTTCGACGGCCTCGGCGACTTCGCGGTCTCCCTCGGCGCGAAGGGTCTGGCCTGGGTCCGCGTCGGCGAGGGCAACGCCCTGACCGGCCCCATCGCCAAGTTCCTCACCGAGGAGAACGTCAAGGTCCTCACCGAGCGCCTCGGCCTCGTCCCCGGCCACGCGATCTTCTTCGGCGCCGGCGAGTTCGACGAGGTCTCCAAGATCATGGGCCCGGTCCGGGTCGAGGCCGCCAAGCGCGCCGGCCAGTTCGAGGAGAACGTCTTCCGCTTCGCGTGGATCGTCGACTTCCCGATGTACGAGAAGGACGAGGAGACCGGCAAGATCGACTTCTCGCACAACCCCTTCTCCATGCCCCAGGGCGGCCTTGAGGCCCTGGAGACGAAGGACCCGCTGGACATCCTCGGCTGGCAGTACGACATCGTCTGCAACGGCATCGAGCTCTCCTCCGGCGCCATCCGGAACCACGAGCCCGACATCATGTTCAAGGCCTTCGAGATCGCCGGCTACAGCCGCGAGACCGTCGAGTCCGAGTTCGCCGGCATGCTCCGCGCCTTCCAGTACGGCGCCCCGCCGCACGGCGGCATCGCCCCCGGCGTCGACCGCATCGTGATGCTCCTCGCCGACGAGCCCAACATCCGCGAGACCATCGCCTTCCCGCTCAACGGCAACGCCCAGGACCTCATGATGGGCGCCCCCACCGAGCTGGACGAGACCCGCCTGCGCGAGCTGAACATCCAGCTCCGCAAGCCGGTCGAGAAGAAGCTCGTCGACGACCGCCCGGTGACCGAGTCGGTCCACCCGGACGCGTCCCGCTAAGCAGTCCTCGAAGGGCCCGGAATCCGCTGCCCGCGGATCCCGGGCCCTTCGTCATAGCCGGGTGACGGTCAACCGCTCCTCGTGATCCAGTACGAGCAACAGCCGCGCCCCGGGGGCGAGGACCACGAGATCGTCCGCAGCCGGACGCCAGAGCTCCCCGATCGTCCCCCGAAGCTGCGCCCCGGTCAGGACGCTCCCGAAACCCTCGGCGGGCCGGACGACGAACAGCCGTTCCCGCTCGGCGAACCAGGAGCTCAACAGCTCCCCCAGCCCGTCCTCGTCCTTCCCGGACACGTCGAGGTCGAACCAGGCGTCCCGACGGACCGCCGCGAGCCCCTCCCAGTCACCCCCGACACATCGCAGCACCTCGCCGAGCACGTCGGAACCGGCCCCGTACCCGGCGGCCGGTCCGACGGACTCCCACCGCACCTCGCCGTCGTGCGTCTCCCCGGTCGGTACGAGCCCGGCGGCGCGGGCGACGGCGGCGGAGGCGGCGTGCTCGGGATGCACGTGCGCGACGACGGTACGAACCCCCTGCTCCCGCAGCCACCCGACGAGCGCACGGGCGGCCTCGGTGGCGTACCCCCGCCCCTGCCACGGGCTCCCCACGACCCAGGCGACCTCGGCACGGCCCCCGCTGACGGTCGCCTGCACGGTCCCGACGAGCCGCCCCTCCTCACGGGCGCGGATCACCCAGTTGCACCAGACGGTGCGGGGATCCGGCGAGCCGCCCTCCCACCGCGCGTACCGTGCCCGCAACTCCTCCAGGCTCTCGGGCTCGCCCCCGATGAACGCATGGAGGGCCGGGTCTCCCAGCACGTCGGCCATCTCCTCGGCATGCCCGACCTCCAACGGCACGAGCTCCAGCCGATCACCCACCGGGATCATCTGGGCGACGATGTTCCCTGTGGCCCAGCGGTCTTCCTCGTTCTGCGCAGGCATCCAGTCTCCGTTGTTTGCTTGGGATCCTGTTTCACTCTCATGTGGCGACTACGCATGGATCAGCTGCTCTTCGCAGTCCAACACGAGACCAGCCGGTCGCTGGAAAACCGCGTCGCAACTCGCGGAACGCCTGGACTGGTCAGGTGTTTGAGCCTCTTTCCAGGCGTTCGAGATTCGACCAGAGTGGTGCCTTGTTGAATTGCTCCATGTATTGATCGAGGATGACGAAAGGTGGATCGTTTGAAGGTTCCCTGCCATCCCATACCGTGTCGCACTCTTCGCAAATCCTGAAAATGCCAGCGGTGCCGATGACGCGACACCTGACCACCCAACCCTGATCACACCTAGGGCACCAAATCACTCATAGCTCCTCTACTGTTGGGGGAAGGCGGTGATGACTTTCGTAGTTCCCGGTACGACGACGATTCTCAGGTTCTGCTCACCCGCAGTTCCGACGTCTCTTCCCATAGGGACGACGTACCTGGCGGGGTCGTTGGGGTCGGGCGCACCGCGTTTCGCCCAGCCCTCGTCGATGAGCGCCAGGATATCCGCCTGATCGCTCGAAATGAAAACGCTGTGCTGCGTCTTGGATGGATCAGGGGCAGCATGCTCCATGACGTGGGTTATTCGGTGGTCATGCGCAGACCCGGGTCCGTAGATAAGTCCCTCGGGGGACTGATATCGATCGCTCCCCAAGTCGGTGAAACCGTCCGGGGTGCACGGAGCCAGGCCGAGAGGGTCGCTCCAAGTGTGCGGATTATGGACGTAGGCATCCGGATTTGGGGCGGGAATGAGGCCGAGTGGATCGGCTGAAAGATAGCGGGCCGATTCCGGGTCGTAGTAGCGGAAGTAGTTGTAGTGGAGGCCGGATTCGGGGTCGTAGTACTGGCCCGGGAAGCGGAGGGGGGTGTAGGTGGTGGCGGACTTGTTCCAGGTCGTCGTGCCCCAGAGGGTGGCGCGGGTGTGCCAGGCCAACTCGCCGGACTCGGAGACGAGTTCCGTCGGGGTGCCGATGAGGTCCGTGACGATGGCGAAGAAGCGGTCGTCGTCGGTGTCCGTGCGGCGTTCCGTCTGGGAGAGGGGGCGGAGGCCCGCGTGGTCCCAGGTGAGGACGACGTTCTCGGTC
Organism: Streptomyces sp. NPDC007863; assembly: GCF_040633895.1. Lineage (NCBI taxonomy): Bacteria > Bacillati > Actinomycetota > Actinomycetes > Kitasatosporales > Streptomycetaceae > Streptomyces > Streptomyces sp. NPDC007863. Next base: position 323,487 of record NZ_JBEYEI010000005.1, on the reverse strand, counting down.
GTCTGCTCGCAGAGCGTCGTGCCGTCCCAGGTGAAGTGGACTGTCTCCAGGGTTGATTGTTTGTAGACGCGGCGGCCCAGGGGGTCGTACCCGTAGCGCCAGACCGTGCCGTCCGGGGTCGTCACGGACCTCAGGCGGTCTTCCGGGTCCCACTCGTAGCGCCAAGTGTCCGGCTTCCTGGACAGGCGGGTCTTCCGGCGGAGGGTGAGGCGGCCTTGGGCGTCGTGTTCGTAGCGGACCGCGCCGGCCTGCGTGAGGCGGTTGCCTTCGTACGCGCGCGGGCCCGTCGCCGCGTGGGACGGGTGCCCGGTCGGCCAGTCCGCTTCCGTCTGGTTGCCGGCCTCGTCGTAGGCGTACCGCTCCGTCCAGCGGTCCGCGCGTACCGCCGTGACCCGGCCCGCGCCGTCCAGGTCGAAGTGGCGGGTGCCTGAGAGGGCGTCCGTGACGGCGGTCAGGGCGCCGTCGGGACGGTAGGCGTATGAGCGGCGCTGGAGGAGGTCGGAACGGGAGGTGACCTCCTGGGTCTTCAGGCGGCTCAGCTCGTCGTATGCCGACGTCAGAGCGGTGAAGTCGCCGATCGTGCGGGTCACTTCTCGACCCAGGGCGTCGTAGGAGAAGGACAGTTCCCGGCCGGAGGCCGTGAGTCTCGTCCGGCGGCCCGCCGCGTCGTACGTCCACTCGCTCGTCGCGCCCGACGGGGTCGTCCGGCTCGCCCTCCGTCCGAGGTCGTCGTAGGTGTACGTCGTCGTCCGGCCGTTCACCGTCTCGGACTTGAGGCGGCCGTGGCGGTCGCGGAGGCGTTCCAGGCGGGCGTCCGGGCTCACCGCCTCGGCCAGCTGGTCGAAGACGTCGTACGCGTAGGTCGTCGTCCCGACGCCCTCGACCTCCTTGCGGACGGTCCGGCCCAGCGCGTCGCGCTCGAAGCGGATCGTTTCGCCCAGGCCGTTCACCCGGGCGGACAGGCGGCCCGCCGCGTCGTAGCCGTAGTGCAGCGTCCGGCCGTCGAAGTCCGTCTCCGAGACCTGCCGTCCCGCCGCGTCGTACGCGTACTCCCAGGTCAGGCCCTGGGGGTTCGTCACCCGGGTCAGGCGGAGGTCCGTGTCGTGGGTGAAGTCGTGGCGGACGCCGTCCGGGGTCGTGCGGGAGGTCAGGAGGTCGAAGTCGGTGTACGTGAAGTGGGTCGTGGCGCCGAGCGCGTCGGTGTGGGTGAGGCGGTTGCCCTCGCCGTCGTACGTCCACGACTCCGTCGTGCCGTCGGGGGCGATGCGGCGGGACGGGTGGCCCTCGACCGTCCACTCCAGGCGGGTCACCGCGCCGAGGGGATCGGTGATCCGGACCGTGCGGCCGAAGGCGTCGTGCTCGTAGCGGGTCGTCGCGCCCAGCGGGTCGGTGACCTCGACCGGGAGGCCGCGGGCGTCCAGGACCAGGCGGGTGGCGGCGCCCAGCGGGTCCGTCACCGCCGTCAGGCGGCCCGACGCGTCGTACGCGAACTCCGTGCGGGCGCCCGAGGGGGCGGTCACGGACGTGCGGTTGCCGCGTGCGTCGAAGGTCTGGTGGGTGACGGTGCCGTCGGTCGCGGTGATGCGCGTCGGCATGCCGGCGGGGTCGTACTCGACCCGGGTCCGTCGGCCGTCCGGGCGTTCCGCCAGGACGGGGCGGCCCTCGCGGTCGTACTCCGTGCGGCTGGTGTGGCCGAGGGGGTCCGTGCGTGACAGGAGGCGGTGGTGGCGGTCGTACGTGAAGCGGGTGACCGCGCCGAGGGGGTCGATCTCCGCGACGACCTGGGAGCGGTCGTCGATCAGGTGGCGCTCGGTGCGGCCGCTGCCGGTCGTGAGGGTGGTCGTGCGGAGTCCCGTCGCCGGGTCGATGTCGTCCCAGGTGAAGGACGTCTCCAGGTGGCCGTTCGCGCCCGACTGGTACGTGCAGCGGTCCTGGTCGTCGTAGACGTAGTCGAAACGGCTGCCGTTGGTGTCCGTCCACGCGGTGATCCGGCCGTGCTCGTCGCAGTCGAAGCGCAGCGGACGGCCGGAGGAGTTCGTGACCGCGGTGAGGTGGCCGTCCGTGTAGTCGTAGCGGAGGATCTCCTGGTCGGAGCCGTCCGGTGCCGCGCCGGCCAGGTGCAGGGCGGTGACCCGCCCGTCGGCGGTGGCCAGCTTCAGGTGGTAGCCGCCGTGGTGGACGATCGAGGTCGGGGCGCCCGACTCGTCGTCGTACTCGAAGGAGATCCGGTTGCCGTTGCGGTCGTCGAGCTGGGTCAGGAGCGCGAGCTCGTCGCCGTGGTCGGTGAAGTGCCAGACCCTGCCGCTGCCGGGATCCGTGATCGTGTAGCCGTCCCCGACCCGGTCGAGCGGCCACTGACGGCCGTGCGCGGGCAGGACCGGCAGCCCGGGCGCCGGGTGGGGGTAGGCGAGAAGGCTGCCCTCGTCGCAGCTGAAGACGACCCCCTCGGCGTCGATCTCCAGGCGCTGGTCCACGGTGCTCGACCACGTCGGGCCGAACCACCGGCCGGAGCGGCGGGAGGAGTCGAAGGTGCGGCGGAAGAGGAGGGGGAGGGTGCCCGGGAGGGCGATGTCCGTCTGGGGCAGCAGCATGCGGCCCGTGGCGATGTCGATCGGGTCCTGCTTGCAGACGGTCTCGCCGCACCGCTTGCCGGCACTGTCGGGGTCCTTCTCCGCGTCCGTACGGCTGCTGCCGGGCTTGCCGTCCGGTGTGCCCTTGCCGTCGAGTCCGGCGCGCAGGCCGCCGCGGGCGAGGCCGGTGCCCTTGGTGCCGAGCAGCTCCGGTATCAGGCGGCCGACACCCTCCGACGGGTCTTCCTTGAAGCCCTCCCAGGCGTTCTTCAGGGCCCGGTCGGGGTTGGCCCCCAGGGAGACGAGCCCGGCGAGCGTCATGTTGACGCCCTTGTAGTACTCCGCCGGGTGGGTCAGGTTGTACGGGTCGACGGGATTGAGCGAGCGGACGAAGTTGATCAGGCCCGCCGAGCCCTTCACGATGCCGCCGCCGACATGCGTGAGCTCGACGCCCGTGCCCGCGCCGAGGTCGAGGAGGTCCAGCTTGACCCTCTCCAGGCCCTTCGGTTCCTGCGGTGCGTGGGCGAGGGCGGCACGGACCGCGCCGGCCGCCGTCTCCCCGGCCTCGTTACGGGCCTTCCGGGCGTCGTTCAGCAGGTCCCGGGCCTGCTGCCGCTTGGCCTTGCCGGGGTCGGTGAACGGCTCGGGGCGGGGCAGCGGGCTGTCCCCCTCGCGGGCCGCGTTGTACGCGTCGACCCTCTGGTTGTAGCCGTCGACGGCCTTCTTGGAGTCCTGGTCGCCCTCCTTGTAGAGGGCGATCGCCTCACGCGCCTTGCCCTGCGCGGTGACGACCGCCCGGGAGTACGTCTCCAGTGCCTTCGCCGCCTGCTCCATGGCGTCCGCCGCGTGCAGCCAGTCGGTCGGGAGGGTCTGGAACTTCGCCCGGAACGCGTCGGCCGCCTCGCCCTTCCACTGCGCCGCGTCCAGCTTCCTCATCCCGCCGCCGACCAGGTCGAACGCCTTCCGGAAGTCCCGCAGGTTCTTCACCGTCGCGGCGATCTCGGCCGGCTTGCCGTGGATCAGCTCCTCGGCTTCCTCGGTCTGGCCGAGCTGCTGCTCGCCGACCTGCGCGCCGAGCGACGAGGCGGTCTCGTCGCCCCAGTCCTCGACCGCGTCCGCCCAGTCCTCCGCACCGACCTTGTCGAGCGCCTGCCCGGCCTTGTCGGTGACGTAGTCGACGCCTTCGCCGAGCAGTTCGCCGCCCTTGTCGAGCGTACGGTCCCAGCCGTCGGCGAGCTTGTCGCCCCACCCCCGTATGTCGACCATCAGCGGCTCTCCCCCGGCGCGGACTCGTCGGCCTGGTCGATCGTCGCCTGGTCGGGGGCGAAGTCCTGCCGCGCCCGCTCGTCCACGTACTCCCGGAGTGGTTCGTCGATGAGGCCGAGGTCCTGCGCCCGGTCCAACTGCCCGTCCAGGCCGTCGTAAAGGGTGTTCCCCCAGTTCTGCTTGACCTCTTCGTGGGCGGCGCTGAAGGACTCGCCGCTCCAGTCCGCGTCGTCCCACGGCGCCTGGTCCCGGATGGTGTCCCAGCGCATCTGCTTGACCTCGTCCTCGGACAGATGCGGGTTGCCGTTGAGGGAGTTCACACCGATCTTGATCGTGTCCTTGACGTATCGATCCTGCTCGGCGAACGAACCCGCCGACAGACCGACGCCCTGCGCGAAGGCGTTCCCCCGCAGGGTCAGACCGCGGACTCCCCACTCCCACCGTTCGCAGAACGTCTCCAGCGCGGAGGCGAGCCCCGGGTGCCCCAACTCCAGTCCGGTCAGGGCGAGGTCGGAGAACCCCCGCCCCATCGTCGCCGACCCGATCATGCCGAGCTCCTTCAGCTCCGCATGGGCCAGGTCGATGCCCTTCGCGATCGCCGCCAGCGCCTCCGGCGGCGCGGCCAGATCAGGCTCGTTCCCGCTCACTGCTCCCCCGTCTCCCCTGTGCCGTCCAGATCGACCGCCACCTCGTCCGGGACGATCCCCACGACCGGCGGGAACACCATCCCGTCGGCGCTCCCCGCGTCCAGCGCCACCCCGGCCGGGCCGGGGAGCATCGGGACCATCCCGTCGAGCAGCCGCGCGCCCAGGACGGTCCGGTACGTCCACTCCCGGCCGGCGTCCCCGTGCGCCTCGGCGAACCGGGCGAGCGCCTCCTCGTCCGAGAACGCGCAGATCCACCGGACGCCGTTGAAGCCGGCCGTCCAGAGGCTCCCGTGCTCGTCGAGCGGTACCAGGACCGCCGTCCGCCGGAATTCGCCGAGCAAACGGGCAAACTCTCGCCGTGCCGCCGCTGTCGGGTCGACCGGCTCCGGGTCCGGGATGGAGTTCTGTGTCGATTCCGGTGGTGCAGAGTCTGTCAAGTCGGCGATTCTGGAACGCTGCTGAGGCTCCTTCGCCTTCTCCCCGTTGTCGCTCACCCCGGCATGCTGTCACGTCATCGTTTTCGTCAGCAACGAGGTGGCCGGTAAGCGGCGGGGGTGGTGTCCGGGCTTCCGCAGGTGGGGCAGGGGGCTTCGGGCGGGGCCCGGAAGCACGTGTCGCAGGCTTCGCAGTGCTGGAGGGGTGCGGGGGACGGTGGCGGGGCGGGTGGGGCGGTCAGTGGGGGCGCCGGGGGGAGGCGGGCGGTCAGGCGGTGGGCCAGGAGGGCGGCGGGGCGGCGGAGGGGTTCGGGGAGGTCGTTGGTCAGGGCGTGGTGGACGACCTCCGGCGGGGCGCCGCGTTCCAGCCAGGCCGCCACGCCGGGGGCCAGGTGCTCGGCGTCGGCCTCGGAGACGTACAGGCGGGGGTCGGTGGCGCGCAGGTCGATGAGGACGCCGAGGGCGGCGCGGAGGAGTTCCTTCGCCGGGAAGGCGGGGCGGGGGACGGGTGGGAGGGGGTGGGGGGTCGGCTTCGGGGCCGGGGCCGGGTTCTGGGGTGGTGGTGGGGCCTTTGCCGGTGCCGGGGGTGGGGTGGCCGGCCGCCGGGGCTTGGGGCGGCGGGGTGTGGGGGTGTCGGGGTTGTGGCGGATGACCGTCTCGGTGATCAGGCGGCCCCCTGCCGTGCGGATCACCGTGCGGCGCAGGTAGCCGTGCTTCTCCAGGGCGTGGAGGGCGTCCGCGACCTTCTGGCGGCTGAAGCCGAGGCGGTCGGCGAGGCACCTGATGGTGACGGAGGTGCCTTCGGCGACGGACATCATGTGGCAGCCGACCGCGATCGCGACGCCGCCGATGTCCGGGTGCTGGAGGAGGCGGTTGCTGATGACGGTGAAGTCGCGGGTGTGGCGGGCGGTCTCGTGGACCACTCCGCGCGAAGTACCCCGGGAAGAGTGGTTCTTGGCGTGGGGGCGAGACGCGGCGGGTGCCTGGCGACTACGGTGGAGGGTATCCATCGGGAAGGTGGTGCTTCCTGTTTGGTAGGCCCTCGCACTGGGACGGCAATCCCGGCGGGGGCCGACGCATTTCTGCGTGCGGGTGGGTTCTTCGCTGAGCGTAGGGCACGCAACCTGGCTCAAACCGCGTCGAGTTGGCATATTCACTCGGGTGAGTGACCGCGCTCCCACGCGGCGGTAGGGGTGGGTGGGGGGAGTTCTTTCCCCCGTTCCTTGTCTTTCCGTCCTTGGGTGGTTTGCCGCCCACCCGCGCGGCGTCCCCGCCACCGGATCCCGGGTGAGTGGGCTCCGGTGGCATGGGCATCGGTGCAGGTCGGAGGGGGTGGAGGCGTCACCCGTCGGCAGAGTGGTCGAGCTCCGCCCACACCGTCTCGCGGGGTACGGGTCCCGGCGCGACGCCCCAGCGGTCCGCCAGCGCCTCGACCAGCAACAGGCCCCGGCCCGTGTGGGGTTCGGGGAGGTCGTCGCCTCGGGTGTCGCTGACCTCGATCCGTAGTACCCCGGGGTGCGCGACCAATGCGAGGCGGAAGTCGCGGCCGGCGACCCGGCCGTGCGTCGCCGCGTTCGCCGTCAGCTCGGCGACGATCTGCGCGGCCGCCTCGGTGGCGGCGTACGGGATGTCCCGTCGGGGGCGCAGCCACTCGACCGCCAGGAGGCGGGCGAGCCGCGCGCCGCGCGTGGTCGGCGAGAGCCGGATGTCGAAGTGGTTGTCGGGCGCGGCGAGTTGGGGGGTCCCGTTCTGTTCGTTCACGTCACCGAGGGTGGTCGTTCGCGGCTACCGTGAACAGTGACACTGCCGATACGTAGGGTGACTGTCCGGGGCTTGTCCGCTGCTGTCCGGTCTGTCGGGGACCCCGTGGCGGGTAGGGGAACGCGGCCACAGAGGACACGCGGAGGGGTGCGGGATGGCGGCTGAGGAAAGCGGTTGGGAAGTCGACCCGGACGACGAGTGGGGCGTCGCCGTCGTCGCCACGGTGGGTCGCCAACTGCGGTTGCGCCGCGAGGCGGTGGGTATGAGCGCGGCGGATTTCGGGTTGGCTCTCGGTTACGGAGAGGACCTCGTTTACAAGATCGAGGGCGGGAAGCGGATCCCTCGCCCCGAGTACCTGGACAAGGCGGACGAGGTCCTGCGGGCCGATGGGCTGTTGTCGGCGATGAAGGACGACGTGGCGAAGGTCCGGTACCCGAAGAAGGTCCGCGAGCTGGCGAAGCTGGAGGACAGGGCGGTGGAGATGCAGTTGTACGAGCCGTTGAACGTGCACGGCTTGTTGCAGACGCCCGAGTACGCGCGGGGACTATTGATGATGCGACGTCCGGCGTACACGCAGGACGAGGTGGAGCGCTACATGGCGGCGCGGGTCGCTCGTAAGTCGGTGTTCGACCGCGATCCGGCGCCCGAGCTGAGTTTCGTCCTGGAGGAGTGGACGCTCCGGCGCCCCTTGGGAGGGCGGGCGGTGCTCCGGCGCCAGCTCGAACACCTCCTGGAGGTGGCGCGGTGGCGGCACGTCGAGCTTCAGGTCATGCCCATGGCCCGCGAGGAGCACGCGGGCCTCGCGGGAGGCATCGAGGTGTTGAAGTTCGAGGACGGGACGGGGGTCGGCCGTTCGTCGGCGGTTGCGGGCGGACGGCCCGTGACCGACCTTCGGCAGCTCCGTATTCTGGAGCTGCGCTACGGGATCATTCGGACGCAGGCCCTCACTCCCGGTGAGTCCGCCGCCGTCATCGAGCAACTGCTAGGAGAGACATGACGCGCAGCACCTCGCCAGGGGATGTCTCTGATCTGGTCTGGTTCAAGAGCTCCTACAGCAGCAGCAGCGAAGGCGATTCGTGCGTCGAGGTCGCCTGGCGCAAGAGCAGCTACAGCGGAGGGACGGACGGCGAATCCTGCGTCGAGGTCGCCACCACCCCCGCCTCCGTCCACGTCCGTGACTCCAAGGTCGCGGCCGGGCCCCAGCTCGTGCTCTCGCCGGAGGCCTGGCGCGGGTTCGTCGGGTTCACAGGGACGCACAGCTAGCGCTCACGGTCCTGACAGGGCCGGTCCCTAGGGTCCTCGGCCATGAGCGAAGAGCAGAAGCACAGGCGTGACCTTTCGCGGCGGCGGGTGCTCGTCCTGGGGGGCGGGGCCGTCGTCGCGGCGGGGATCGGTGGCGGGGTGGTCGGTACCGCCTCGGCCGGCGGGACGGACGGCGCCGTCGCCGAGGGGTGTTACCGGCTCACCTCCGAGACGACCGAGGGGCCGTACTACATCGACGCGGACAAGATCCGGAAGGACATCACCGAGGGCAAGGAGGGGATCCCCCTCACCCTCCGCCTCAAGGTGATCGACGCGGAGAGCTGCAAGCCGCTGAAGGGCGTCGCCGTCGACGTCTGGCACTGCGACGCGCTGGGGATCTACTCCGGGTACGAGAGCCTCAGCACCGGCGGCGGTGGCGGGGGCGGCGGTACGCCTCCGAGCGGTGAGCCGCCGACGGGCGCGCCGCCCACCGGGACCCCGCCCACCGGAGCCCCCGGCGGTGGCGGTGGCGGTGGCGGAGGCGGTCACGAGGAGCCGACCGACGACTCGCGGTACCTGCGCGGGACGCAGCTCACCGGCAGCAACGGGGTCGTCGAGTTCACGACGGTCTTCCCCGGGTGGTACCGGGGGCGGTGCGTGCACATCCACACCAAGGTGCACGTGGGCGGGACGATGACCTCCTCCGGGTACGAGGGCGGGAACACCTGCCACACCGGGCAGTTGTTCTTCGACGAGGCGGCCGTGCTCGACGCGGCGGCGGTGGCGCCGTACTCCGCCGGCACCACCGAGCGGACCACCCTCGACCAGGACACGATCTACCCGGGCAACGGTGCCGAGGGCGGGTTGCTCAGCCTCAAGTACAAGAAGGGGCGGATCGCGGGCGGGGTCGTGGCCACGCTCACGATGGGGGTCGATCCCGAGGCCACCCACACCGGGACCGACGGCTGAGTCGCCGACGGGCGCGCTCCTTCGGGAGCGCGCCCGCTCGCGTCGGAGCCCGCCGCCGTCGAGCCGTCGTATCGCCCCCCCCGCTGCCGGGGCCGCGATCGGCAACGCCTACCGTTACGCGGTCCTTTCCGCGAGGGCGGCCCTCCCGCAGACCGGTGCCCGGCTGTGGCCGCTGCCCGTCTCACCAGGAGTCGTTCTTGAGACTACGTATGGCGCTCGGCAGCGTCGGGGCCCTCCTCGGCAGCCTCGCCGCCACCCTCGTCCTCGGTTCGCCGGCCGCGCAGGCCGACACCGTGGACCCCGGCAGCGCGCCCCCGATCCGCTTCGTCACCTACAACATGTGTGGCAGTGGCGCGATGTGCAAGTGGAATGCCGGCTTCACCAACAAGGCCAAGTACGAGGCCGTCCTCAAGGAGACCGAGGCCGCCGCCGCGGGCACCGCCACCGGCTGGAACGCGGAGCAGATCTTCCTGCAGGAGGTCTGCGAGTACCAGTACGACACCCTCAAGGCGAAGCTCGCTGCCAGGGGCTTCACCGGGCGTTACGTGACCACCAAGGACTTCGGCCCGACGGCGGGAATCTGCACGAAGCCGGACGGTGACAACGAGAGCGTCGTCAGGAGCGGCACCGAAGGCCACTACGGCATGGCGGTCTTCGTCAAGGGCACCGTCGTCGAAGGAGTGAACCTCAGGCTGGCGGACGCGACCTTCGACGGGGAGTGGGTCGAGTCGCCCTGCGTCAAGAGCTACACCCAGTGGCGTGCCACCTGGGCCTGCTCCGTCCACCTCAACTGGAGCGGTACGACCGACGAGTACCGCAACAAGGAGGCCGCGAAGCTGGCCGCGCAGGCCGCCGTCTGGCAGGCGGAGGGCACCCCGGTCATCCTCGGCGGCGACTTCAACGGCACGCCCCCGACCACCATGGCCGCCACCTTCTACGAGCCGGCCGTCGGCGGGAAGGGCACGTTCCTGGAGGTCGACGAGACCGACAAGGAATTCTTCAGCACCGAGAACTACCCCACCGACTGCCTGGTCACGGGCGCGACCCGCTGCCGCAGTGGCGAGCCCACCTTCGGCGACTTCCGCCGGAAGATCGACTACATCTTCGTCTCCTCCGCCCACTTCAAGGACGTCAAGGCCAGCGTCTCGCCCCGGGACCCGCAGGCCACCGACCACGACACGCTCCGTGGCGCCGCCAGCTGGGCCGACTGCGGTCCGGCCGGTGCCACCGACAGTCTCTTCCGCCGCGACGCGAGCGGTGCGCTGTACCGCTACGACGGCCGCGCCGGCGGGCTCGCCGCGCCCTGCAAGGTCGGCGTCGGCTGGGGGTCGATGAGCAAGATCACCCGGGACGGCGCCACCCTCGTCGCCAGTGACACCGACGGGAAGCTGTGGCGCTACCCGGCAGGACCGGTCACCGGCGCGTACTCCGGATCCACCCGCGTACTGGCCGGCACCGGCGGTTGGCAGGGCATGGACGTCCTGCTCGCGCCCGGTGACTTCGACGGCGACGGCAAGGCCGATCTGATCGCCCGGGAGAAGAGCACCGGTGTCCTCTGGCTGTACCCCGGCAACGGAGCCGACGGCTACGGAACCCGCAAGAGCATCGGCACCGGCTGGGGGATGTTCGACGTCCTGCTCGCTCCCGGTGACTTCGACGGTGACCAGAAGGCCGACCTGATCGGGCGTACTCCCGTCGGCGACCTGTGGTTCTACAAGGGCGACGGTGCGGGGTCCTACGCCCCCCGCGTCCAGATCGGTGTCGACTGGGAGCGGTACACCGCTCTCGCCGCCCCCGGCGACATCGACGGCGACGGCAAGGCCGACCTGATCGGGCGGGACGGCGTCAACGACCTGTACCTGTACAAGGGCAACGGCGCCGGGTCCTACGCGCCGGCCGTCAAGGTCGGCTACGACTACCCGGACGGGGAGCTGCTCTTCTGAGGCCGGCTCGCCGGATCCCCTGACGACATCCGCCCGCCCCGTCACACCGACGGGGCGGGCTTCGTCATCCCGGTGTACGGCCCCTTCCGGGGCCCGTAGCCGGAGGAGTTGCCATGTCTCTCACCGCCACCGTCGTCACCGCCGTCGCCGCCTTCATGGCGGGGTTCTCGGGGGTCGCCATGCTGGCCCGGGCGAAGTTCGTCGTCGAGCCGCTCGCCGCGTACGGGGTGCCGGAGTCCGTCTGGAACGTGCTCGGGGTGCTCAAGCTCGCCGGGGCGGCGGGGCTCGTCGTCGGCTTCTGGGTGCCGGTGATCGGGACGCTCGCCGCGGTCGGGCTCGTGCTGTACTTCGCGGGGGCCGTGGTCACCGTGGTGCGGGCGCGGGCCTACGGGCACGTGCCGTTCCCGCTGGTCTACATGGCCCCCGCCGTGGCCGCGCTGGCCCTCGCGTAGCCTCCCCCGGTGACGAGAACCAGCAGTACGACGATCCGCCGATGGCGCTCGCGCGCCGCCGCCGCGACGGTGGCGGCGCTCGGCCTCCTCGGCCTCACCCTGACGGCGGCCCCGCAGGCCGCCGCCGCGTCCCCGGTCGCGCCCATGGACGCCACGCAGATGCGGCTCACCGCGAGCGGCTTCACCGAACGCTGGGCCGCCATCGACGCCCTGGAGACCTCCGGGAAGGTCACCGACTTCCCCGGCCGGACCGCGCTCTCCCCGCTCTTCGACCCGGGCGTCACCGGCGGTGTCACCGGCATCTCCGGGCTCTGCCACACCAGCAACCTCAACACCGCCTACAGCATCGGCGGCTTCTGCTGGAACAAGGAAGACGACATCTCCAGCACGTGGACGCCGCAGGGCTTCACCGGCTCCCACGACGCCCAGCCCGCCGGCACCTGGGACGGCAAGTACCTCTACATCGCCTCCTGGCACAACGCGGACGACTCCCAGGCCCGCATCACCGTCGTCAACAACAGCAGCCCGAACGTCGCCCCGGTCTACCACCGCATCCTGCTCGTGGACCCGTACGGCTCCGGTGACACCGCCGGCTACCGGGCCGTGGGCGACAAGAACAGCCCCGCCCTCCCGCACCCGGGGGGCCACGCCGACGGCGTCTCCTGGTACGGCAACAAGCTCTTCGTCTCCACCGGGCACCAGATCCAGGTCTACGACCTGCGCCACCTGTGGAAGACCACCCGCGACGCCACCAGGGTCGGTCTCGTCGACGGCACGGCGTACTCCGGCGACCACGACTGGGCGCTGCCGATGATCGGCATGTACTCCAACGCGGCCTACGGCGCCCCCTGCACGGACACCGCGCCGTGCCTGACCTCGCTCAGCCTCGACCGCACGGGCACCGACGGCCTGATCACCTCCGAGGTCGGGGCGACCGGCGGCCGTCCCGTCGTCCGCTGGCCGCTCAACGCCACCGACGCGCTCCTCGACACGGACGGCGCCGACAACCACACCGGCGCCGTGACGGCGAGCGCCGCGTACCGCGTCCCCGTCTGGAAGGTGCAGGGCGCGGCGACCGACGGCACGTACTACTACTTCAGCGGCATCTGCCCCGAGTACGCGGCCGCCCCCACCTCCGACGACCCGTACTGCATCCACCGGGCCAAGCCCGGCGAGGCGCCGCACGTCCTCACCAAGGCGCCGCCGCTCACCCAGAACCTCTCCTGGTCCCCGGCCGTGCACCGGCTGTGGGGGATCAACGAGCGGGCGAACTACTCCGGACCGGGCAAGCGGGTCGTCTTCACGCTGAACCCGCCGTACAGCTAGGACCGACCGGCCGAGCGGCCCCGGTACGGCGAAGGCCGCCGGCCCTGGGAGACCCAGGGGCGGCGGCCTTCGCGCGTCGCGTCACGTGTGGACGTCAGTCCTTCTTCGGCTCCTCCAGGCGCGGGAAGAGGACCGCGCCCTTCGTCACCGTCGCGCCGGCCGGCAGCCGGCCCCAGGTGGCGGCGGAGTCGACCGACTGGGCGCCCAGGGCGCCCAGGGAGGCCTCGGCGCCGAGCGAGTCCCAGAGGGCCTGCGAGGTCTCCGGCATGATCGGGTTGAGGAGGACGGCCACGGCGCGGAGGGACTCGGCGGCCGTGTAGAGGATCGTCGCGAGACGGGCCTTGCCCTCCTCGGACTCGTCCTTCGCGACCTTCCACGGCTCCTGCTCCGTGATGTAGCCGTTGACCTGCTTCACGAAGTCGAAGATCGCCAGGATGCCGGCCTGGAAGTCCAGCTCCTCGCCGATCTTGGCGTCGGCCGTCGCGACCGCCTTCGCCAGGCCCTCGTGGATCGCCTTCTCGGCGTCGCCGTCGGCCGTCGAGGCCGGCAGCTCGCCGCCGAAGTACTTGCCGACCATCGCCGCCACGCGGGAGGCGAGGTTGCCGTAGTCGTTGGCCAGCTCGGAGGTGTAGCGGGCGGAGAAGTCCTCCCACGAGAACGAGCCGTCCTGACCGAAGGCGATGGCCCGGAGGAAGTACCAGCGGTACGCGTCCACGCCGAAGTGCGAGGTCAGGTCCTGCGGCTTGATGCCGGTCAGGTTCGACTTCGACATCTTCTCGCCGCCGACCATCAGCCAGCCGTTGGCCGCGACCTTGCCCGGGACGGGGAGGCCCTGCGCCATCAGCATCGCCGGCCAGATCACCGCGTGGAAGCGGAGGATGTCCTTGCCGATGAGGTGGACGTTCGCCGGGAAGGTCTCGTCGAACTTCTCCGGGTTCTCGTTGTAGCCGACCGCCGTCGCGTAGTTCAGCAGCGCGTCGATCCACACGTAGATCACGTGCTCGCTGTCCCACGGGACCGGGATGCCCCAGTCGAAGGTCGAGCGCGAGATGGAGAGGTCCTCCAGGCCCTGCTTGACGAAGTTCAGGACCTCGTTGCGGGCGGACTCCGGCTGGATGAAGCCGGGGTTCGCCTCGTAGAAGTCGAGCAGCTTCGGGCCGTACTCGCTCAGCTTGAAGAAGTAGTTCTCCTCCTTGAGGATCTCCACCGGCTTCTTGTGGACGGGGCAGAGCTTGGTGCCGTCCTCCGCCTCGATGAGATCGCCCGGGAGCTTGAACTCCTCACAGCCGACGCAGTACGGGCCCTCGTAGCCGCCCTTGTAGATCTCGCCCTTGTCGTACAGGTCCTGCACGAACTCCTGGACGCGGTCCGTGTGACGCTTCTGCGTGGTGCGGATGAAGTCGTCGTTCGCGATGTTCAGGTGCTCCCAGAGGGGCTTCCACGCCTCCTCGACGAGCTTGTCGCACCAGGCCTGGGGCGTGACGTCGTTCGCCTCGGCCGTGCGCATGATCTTCTGACCGTGCTCGTCCGTGCCGGTGAGGAACCACACCTTCTCGCCGCGCTGACGGTGCCAGCGCGTGAGCACGTCGCCTGCGACGGTCGTGTAGGCGTGGCCCAGGTGAGGAGCGTCGTTGACGTAGTAGATGGGGGTCGTGACGTAGAACGCCTTCGCCCCCTGCTTCTCGGATCCAGTGGCCGCCATGGTCGAAATCCTAACGGGCCTACGAAGATCGACTCACATCGATAAGCAGGGGGCGGAGCGGGTGGTTCAGCCGGGCGTTCAGAGAACGAGGCCGGTGAGGGCGCCTCGGTAGAACTCCGGGTGCGGGGTCTCGGCCGGCGCCGGGCCCGCGAAGTGGGTCGCCGTACGGTCGGCGGTGAGCTTCCGCAGGTAGTCGAAGGCCTTGCCGTCCTCCTCGCCCCAGGCCGTGAAGCGCCAGTGCACGGGGCGGCCGGCGGCCTCCGCGAGCGCCTGCGTCGCGGCGGTACGGGACTCGGGGGCGCCGTCCGTCTGGAAGATCACCAGCGCGGGGCGGGCCGGGTCGGCCTTCTCGTGGTGGGCCAGGACCTCCTCGACGGCACGGTGGTAGTTCGTCCGGCCGAGGCGGCCGAGACCGGCGTTGATCTCCTCCACGCGGGTGGGGGTGAGGCCGGCGGGGGTCAGGTCGACGACCCCGTCGACGTCGGTCGAGAAGAAGACGGTCGTGACCGTCGCGTCCTCGTCCAGGTGCGCGGCGAGCGCGACGGCCTGCTCGGCGAGGCGCTGCACGGACCCGTCCTTGAAGTACCCGCGCATCGACCCGGACCGGTCGACGACCAGGTACACCTGCGCCCGCGCGCCCGCGAGCCCCTCCTTCCGCAGGACGGCCCCGGCCGCCTTGTACGCCTCCACCAGCCCCGGCGTCCCGACCGCCTTCACCCGCGCGAGCGAGACGGCGGGCCCCTGCGGGGCGCTGTCGGTGTCCGTGTCGGCGCCGGGCTGCGCGTCCGCCGCGACGGGCTGCGCCTCGGCCTCCGGCTCCGGCTCCGGCTCCGGCTCCGTGACGAGCGTGGCCTCGGGCTCGACGTCGGCCGTCGGCTCCGCCTCGGCGGCGGCCGGGGCGGCGTCCGCCTCCGGTACGGCCTCGGCCTCGGCCGTTTCGGCGGTGGCCTCGGTGTCCGGGGTGGCCTCAGAGGTGGCGGTGGCGGTGCCCTCGGCCTCGGCCGTCGGCTCCGCGTCGGCGGCCGTCGGGGTGGCGTCCGCCTCCGGCGCGGCCTCTGCGGAGGCCGGTTCGGCCTCGGCCGTCGGCTCCGCCTCGGCGGCGGCCGACGGGGCGGTCTCCGTCTCGGCCTCCGCCTCGGTGGTGGCCGGGGTGGCGTCCGGCTCCGGTACGGCCTCGGTCTCGGGCGTTTCGGCGGTGGCCTCGGCGTCCGGGGCGGGCTCCACGGTGGCGGTGGCCTCGGCGGCCGCGTCGGCCGCCGGCTCCGCCTCGGTCGTGGCCGGGGTGGCGTCCGCTTCCGGCGTGGCCTCGGCGGCGGCCGGCTCGGCACCGGCCTCGGCCTCGGCCGTCGGCTCCGCCTCGGCGGCGGCCGACGGGGCGGTCTCCGTCTCGGCCTCCGCCTCGGTCGTGGCCGGGGTGGCGTCTGCTTCCGGTACGGCCTCGGTCGTGGCCGGTCCGGCGGGCGCCTCGGGGGCGGCGTCCGTCGCCGGCTCCGCCTCGGCGGCGGCCGGCGGGGCGGGCTCCGTCTCCGCCTGCGCCTGCGCCTGCGGGGCACCCGCGTCCGCGTCCGCGTCGCGTTCCGAGGAGGACGTGCGGGCCTTGGGGATCTGGGGGTTGTCGAAGGCGGCGGCCACCAGGTCGTCGGCGGCCTTGCGGGCTGCCGTCTCCGGGGCCGGGGAGGGCTCCTGGGGAGTCTCCGCCTCCGGTTGCGTCTCCGCCACCGCCTGCGGGGGCTCTGGTTCGCGGGACTGGGGAGGGACGGAAGGGGTCGCGGGATCTTCGCGGTCGCGGCCGAATACCTTGCGCAGCAAGCTCCGAATACCCATGGGCGAACCCTTTCGCATGAGTTGGATGCGGTATGCGTCCTTCATCCCTGGCCAGGGCGGACACGTAAGGTTAGCGGCCGCGTCCTCCGGTTCTCGGGACCCCGTCGGTCACGGTTGCCGCGCATTCATCCGTCGTTCATTCCACCGCCGCCCGCGTGCAGATGTGCACACATACCGTCACGGCCGAACGGATTCCCGACACCATGTCGGCGCAGTGCTGCGCCGGAGGAGGACCAAGTGCGCAAACTGCTGCCGCTGATCGGTACGAACCCGCACGGAGGCGGCCGTTCCGCCCTCACCTGCCGGTTCCGGTGTGGTGACGCCTGCTTCCACGAGGTGCCCAACACCAGCGACAACGAGTACGTCGGCGACGTCATAGCCGGTGTCCTGTCGCGCCGTTCCGCGCTCCGCGCCGCCGCCGTCGTGACCGTCGCCTCCGCCGCCGGCGGGGCCGTCGTGCTCGGTGGCGCGCCCGCCGCCGAGGCGCACCCCGGGGGGAGGCCCACCCCCAAGGCCGACGGCGCCCGCGGGCTCCGCTTCGCGCCCGTCGCGCCCAACACCACCGACGCGGTGACCGTGCCGGCCGGGTACGGCCAGAACGTCGTCATCCGGTGGGGCGAGCCGATCCTGCGCGGCGCGCCCGCCTTCGACTCGGAGAAGCAGACCGCCGCGGCGCAGGCCGGGCAGTTCGGCTACAACAACGACTTCCTCTCGCTGCTGCCGCTGCGCGGCGAGTACGGGCGTCAGGTGCTCGTCGCCAACCACGAGTACACGGACGAAGTCCTGATGTTCCGGGGGTACGACTCCGAGAACCCGACCCGCGAGCAGGTCGAGATCGCCTGGGCCGCGCACGGCCTCTCCGTCGTCGTCGTGCAGGAGGAGCACCGTACGGGCAAGCTCTCGCCCGTCTCCCGGCACTACCTGAACCGCCGTCTGCACACGACCAGCGAGTTCGAGCTGACCGGGCCCGCCGCCGGGTCCGCGCTCGTGAAGACCTCGGTCGACCCCGAGGGCCGCGTCGTCCTCGGCACGCTCAACAACTGCGCCGGCGGCACCACCCCGTGGGGCACCACCCTCCACGGCGAGGAGAACTTCAACCAGTACTTCGCCAACGGCTCGTCCGCCATGGACAAGCGGTACGGCGTGGGCACCGGCGCCACCGAGCGCAAGTGGGAGCGGTTCGACAAGCGCTTCGACCTCGCGCAGGAGCCGAACGAGGTCAACCGCTTCGGCTGGGTCGTCGAACTCGACCCGTACGACCCCGAGTCCACCCCGCGCAAGCGCACCGCGCTCGGCCGCTTCAAGCACGAGGCCGCGCAGCCGCGCCTGACCGCCGACGGGCGTCCGGTCGTCTACATGGGCGACGACGAGCGGTTCGACTACTTCTACAAGTTCGTCTCCTCGAAGCGGATGATGAAGGGCGGGTCGCGCAAGGCCCGCGCCCACAACCTCACGCTCCTCGACGAGGGCACGCTGTACGTCGCCAAGCTGACCGGCGACTCCCCGGCCGCCGAGATCGACGGCACCGGCAAGCTCCCGAACGACGGCGAGTTCGACGGGTCCGGCACCTGGATCCCGCTGGCCACGGCCACCGAGGACGGCGCGGTCTCGCACGTGCCCGGCATGACCGCCGAGGAGGTCTTCGTCTTCACGCGCCTCGCCGGTGACAAGGTCGGCGCCACGAAGATGGACCGCCCCGAGGACGTCGAGCCGTCGCCGCGCTCCGGCCGCGTGTACGTCGCCCTGACGAACAACTCCAACCGCGGCAAGGGCACCAACCCGGGCGCCGACGAGGCCAACCCGCGCAACCTCAACAAGCACGGGCAGATCCTGGAGCTCGCCGAGCACTGGGACGACCCGGCCTCCGACGGCTTCGCCTGGCGCCTCTTCCTCGTCGCCGGCGACCCGAACGACCCGGCCACCTACTTCGCGGGCTACCCGAAGGAGAAGGTCTCCCCGATCTCCTGCCCGGACAACGTGGCCTTCGACCCGCACGGCAACCTGTGGATCTCCACCGACGGCAACCAGCTCGGCTCCCACGACGGCCTCTTCGGCGTCGCGGTGCAGGGCGACCGCCGCGGTGAGCTGAAGCAGTTCCTCACGGTGCCGCGCGGCGCCGAGACCTGCGGCCCGATCATCCAGGACCGCCGCGTCCTGGTGGCCGTGCAGCACCCGGGCGAGCTCGACGGGGCCTCCGTCGAGAACCCGGCCTCCGTCTGGCCCGACGGGCCCGGCAGGATCGTCCGTCCGTCGGTCGTCGCCGTGTGGCGCACCGACGGCCGCGACATCGGCGTCTGATCCGGTGGCGGTACGGGAGGGCCCGGGCGGTCAGCCGACCCCCAGGCCCTCCCGGAAGCGGACGAACTGTTCCTCCGGGTCGCCCGTGTACGCCCACGGGACCCACGCCGCCCGCGCGCCGAGCAGGCCCATCAGCTCCCGCGCCAGCTCCACCTGCCCGGCGTAGCAGGCGGCGTGCGCCAGGAAGTTGAGGTCGCCGACCTCCTCCGGCGCGATCGGCAGGGCCGCGTCCCGGCCGCCGATCCAGCGGTCGTGGGTGCGCCGCAGCTCGGTCACCGCGAGCTCGTGCTTCCAGTGCTGGTCGAAGCCGCGCACCGGGCCGCGCCCCAGCGCCCCGTCCGCGATGTAGCGGTACTCCTCCACCCGCGCCACCTGCACCAGGACGGGCAGCGCCGAGCCGGGGGGTGCCACTCCGGCGGCGTCGCGGGCGAAGTCGTACATCGAGCCGTGGGTGCCGTGCCAGCGCGCCGAGAGGTAGCGCAGGACCTGGACGTGGCCCTCGATGCTGTACGGGTCGCGGCGGCGCAGCTCGTCGAACCAGTAGCGGAGTTCGCGGCGGGGGACGCCGCCCTCGTACAGCCGCGCCACCGAGAGCAGCGACACCCACGGCATCGGGTCGGCGGGCGCCGCCTCCGCGGCGCTCCGGCAGGCGTCCACGGCCGCGTCGATCCTGGTCCGGTCGACGGCGGCGCCCCGGCCCGCGGCGATGGCCGTGTCGAAGACCCGGACCACCTCGGTCGCCGCCCGCAGCACCGCCGCGTCCGCGCTGTGCGGTTCGGCGGCCCGCCAGGTCTCGACGGTGGAGCTGCCGGCGGCGGCGTGCGAGAGCAGCCGGACGCGGTGGGTGCGGCGGGCCCAGTCGTCGCCGGTGGCGGCGAGCAGGTCGCGTACGCCCTGCCAGCGGCCGATGACGATGTCGTGACGGGCCTCCGTCAGCGCGCGGTCACCGAAGTCCGGGTCGAAGTCGGGGGTGAACCGCTCCGCGCGGGACCGTCTGAGGGGGCGTCGGCGTACGCCCATGGGGGCCTCCTTCCCTCACGAAGTACCGGGTGTCGTCGTCAGAAGTCCGTGGCGTAGCTCTTGTCCCGGACGCGGGTGCCGGGGGACGCGGGGGCGGCCTCGCCGGCGGCGGCGAGCGCGCGGCCCGCGTCGAGGCGGGCGGGCCGGTAGTAGTCGCTGCCGCGGCGCCAGTACACGGCCATCGGGACGAGCCCGGCGGCGAGGCCGCCGAGGCCGATGGTGAGCGCGGTGGTGGACAGTTCGCCGAGGGACTCGACGAAGGCCCACAGCATGAACGCCGAGCCGAGCAGCGGCCACACCCCGCCGAGGAGCAGGTTCTTCGCGGAGCGCAGCAGCAGCGACTTGTAGGCGACGGCGGCGGCGATGCCGGCGAGGCCGTAGTAGAAGGCGATCTGGAGGCCGATCGCGGAGACCGCGTCCCGCAGGATCCGCTGGACGGAGCCGGCGGCGGCCGCGCCGGCGAAGAGGACGAGGGCGGCGGCGCCGACGGCGGCGATCGCGACCCACGGCGTGTTCCAGCGGCGGTGGACGAGGCCGAGGGCGGCCGGCAGGGTCCGGTCGCGGCCCATCGCGAAGAGTGAGCGGGTCACCTGGAGCAGGGTGGTCTCCAGGGTGGCGACCGTGGACAGGATCACGGCGACGACCAGCAGTTTCCCGCCGACGCCGGGCCAGATCTCCTCGCCGAGGACGGCGAGCACGTTCGGTCCCGCGGCCAGGATCCGGTCGGCGGGCAGCAGCACGTTCACGGCGACCGTGAAGGCGACGAAGAGGAGGAAGACGAAGCCGACGCCGACCAGCGCGGCGAGCCCGGCGGTCCGCCGGCTGTCGCGGGTCTCCTCGCTGAGGTTGCTGGTGACGTCCCAGCCCCAGTAGTAGAACGCGGCGATCAGCGCGCCCGCGGCGAAGCCCTCCGGGCCGTGGAAGTGCCCGAGGCCGAACCACGACCAGTCGAAGGCGACCGCCCGGCCCCGGTGCGCCACCGCGGCCAGGACGAAGGTGAGCAGGATGGCCATTTCGACGCCCGACATGAGGAGTTGGGCGCGGACGGTGAGCCGGGTGCCGCCGAGGACGACGCCGAGCATCAGCAGGAACCAGCAGGCGCCGACGGCCGCCGCCAGCGGGGTGGAGGAGGCGAGGGAGGGGGCGACGAGGGCGAGGGTGAGCGAGCCGGCGGGCAGGGAGCCCGCGACCATGAAGACGGTGGCGGCGAAGACCAGTGCCCAGCCGGAGAGGAAGCCCAGGAACGGGTGGAGGGTGCGGCCCACCCAGGAGTAGCCGGCGCCCGCGTTGACGTCGATCCGGCCGAGGCGGGCGTAGGCGAGGACGATGCCGAACATCGGTATCGCGCAGTAGAGGAGCGCGGCCGGCCCCGCGAGTCCGACCGCGCCGAAGAGGACGGCGGTGGTGGCGGCGAGCGAGTAGGCGGGGGCGCTGCCGGCGACGGCCATCACGATGGTGTCGAAGGTGCCGAGGACGTTGGGCTGGAGCCCTCTGCTCGTGGTCGTGCGCATGACGGTGTCCTCGGAGTCCTGGGAGCGGGTGGGGGGTTCCGGACGACGGAGGGGGAAGCGGGAGGGGGGAGGGGAGCGGCGGAAGGGAGGCGGAGGGGAGGCGGAGGGGGAGGGCGGGCAGGGCGAACTGGCGTGTCGGGCGGGCCGGGTGACGGGCCCCGTGCGGGCGCGGGCAGCCTGCGGACGCTGATCACATCGGGGCGGTCGAGCGCATCGTAGTCGCCCGGATGGAATCCGGTAACGGTGGCAGGAAGGTTCCGTTCCGTGACCGCCGGTAAGTCCTTCGACGCGCCCCCGGCGGAGGGTTTACGGCCCGTCCGGGGGCAGTTCGGGCCCGGCGATGGCGCGGGCCGCGCGGACCTCCTGGCGGAGCGGCGCGAGGACGCCGTCCTCGTCCCCGGGCAGTTCGGCGCGGACCGCGACGAGGGTCTCGGTGGCCCGCAGCCCGTCGGCGAGTTCGCGCAGCTCGCGCGCCACCTCGGCGACCTCCGCCGGGTCCGGCGGCGGGGCGCCGTGCGTGACGCGGATGCGGGCGGCGGTGGTGGCGTCCACGATCCGCTCGACGGCGATCGCCAGCGGCCACCAGGCGGCGGCGCGGGTGCCGGTCGGCGGCGGTTCGGTGAGGGCCCGCTGGAACTCGGAGCGGACCGCCGACAGGTCCCGGTACAGCTTGCGGCGGGCCCGCAGCCGGCCGGCGTCGGCACCGGCGCGCGGGGGGCCGGGCGGGAAGGCGCGGTCCACGTACGCGGCGGAGTCCGCGACCGCGTCGGCGAGCCGGTCGCCGATCCGGCTGTGCCAGGACTCCGGCCAGAGCAGGTAGCCGGCGACCAGCGCGATGGCGCAGCCGATGAGGGAGTCGTACAGGCGGGGCAGGACGAGGTCGAAGCCCTGCTGGTTGAGGGCGTCGGAGAGCAGCAGGATGACGGGGGTGACGGCCGCGGTCTGGAAGGCGTATCCCTTCGCCGAGAAGACCGGGATGAGCGCGGCGAGCACCGCCATCACCGGCACGTCCCACCAGCCGCGGGGCACCTCGGCGAGGACGAGGGCGGCGGAGACCAGGCCCAGGCAGGTGCCGACGGCGCGCAGCACGGCCCGGGAGAAGACCGAGCCGAAGTCGGGCTTCATCACGAAGGTGACGGTGAGGGCGACCCAGTACGAGCGGGGCACCGCGATCAGCGAGACGAAGGACTGGGCGAGGCCGATGCAGAGCGCCAGGCGGAGCCCGTACCGCCACGAGGGCGCGGACAGCAGCATCGTGCGGGTGGCGCGGCGGACGCGGACGGCGAGGGAGGCGGGGCGGCCGAGGCGGTCGTCGACGTCGTAGGGGTTGGGTTCGGCGGCGTGGACGACGGTCGCGGCGTGCCGGAGCGCGTGCGCGACGGCCTTGTCGGAGGGGCGGTCCGAGGGCGGCAGGTCCGGTTCGGCGGGCTCGGCGCGGCCGTTCTCCACGGCGTCGGCGAGCGCGCGGATCGTCGCGGCGACGGCCGGGGGCGGCGGGCCGTGCAGCCGGGCGCGGAGGTCGGCGGCGGGGGCGGCCTCCAGGAGCGGGATCAGCACGTTGAGCTGCGCGAGCAGCCGGGCCAGGGAGGAGGTGCGGCCGTGCTGGCGGGTGCGGCGGGCCAGGATCAGGTCGTACGACTGGTTCAGCGAGCCGGTCACCGCGTGCCGCTTCTCCTGGTACGCCTCCGTCCCCGCCGCCTCGTACAGGTCGGCGAGCGTCCGGTAGGTGGCCGCGACGGCGGCCCGCTCCGGGGCGGCGCGGCGCAGCGGCCAGCCGAGCAGGGTGAGCGCGAGGACGACGAGGCCGCCGAGGCCCAGGAGGACGGGGGCCTTCCACCACGGCTCGGGCATGGGGAGGCCGGCGCCGACGACGGCGTTGAGGAGCAGGAGGAGACCGGAGGCGGAGGCGACCGCGCCGATCGAGGAGATCATCCCGGAGACGAGCGCGACGAGGGTGAGCGTGGCGACGGCGAGCCAGCCGTGCCCGAAGACGAGCGTGCCGAGGGTGACGCCGAGGGCGCCGAAGAGCTGGGGGACGGCGATGTTGAAGACGCGCATCCGGTAGGCGTCGGCGGTGTCCCCGATGACGCCGGAGAGCGCGCCCATCGAGACGAGGGCGCCCTCGGCGGGGCGGTCGAGGGCGAGACCGGCGGCGAGGGGCAGGGAGAGGGCGAGGGCCGCGCGGACGGCGGCGGGCCAGGGGACGGGCGCGGGCTCGGGCCGCAGTCCGGCCGTCAGCCACGCCGGCGGCGCCATCCTCCCCGTCCTCCCCGTCCGCTCCGTCCCAGAACCCATGCCCCTCAAGTTACGCGCGCGCCGCGCACCCCGCCGCGCGCGTCAGTTGCGGTAGGACTCGACTTCCGAGGCGGGGCGGAGGGCGGCGGTGTCGGGGTCCTCGCCGAACTCGGACTTGGCGCGCCGCTGCCGGAGCAGGTCCCAGCACTGGTCGAGGCGGACCTCCAGGGCCGCGAGGCGTTCGCGCTCCTCGGGGAGGAGGCCGCCGGTGCGCCCGCGCAGGGCGCGTTCCTCCTCCACGAGCGCTCCGATGTCGTCGAGGATCTGCTCGTTGTCCATGCTCCCAGCGTCGCCGATCAGCGTCCTTCGTGCAGGTCGAGGTCGGCGAGGACGGCCCGGTGGTCGCTGCCGGGGAGGGGGAGGAAGCGGGTGGCGACGGGCGTGAGGGTGGGGGACGAGAGGACGTGGTCGATCTGGACGTAGGGCGGCAGCGGGCCCTCCGCCGGCCAGGTCGGGGTGCGGGAGGCGCCGGTGACGTGGGCGGCGTCGAGGAGGGCGCGGGTGGTGAGGAAGGCGCGGTAGGCGGCGTGGTCCTGGGAGGCGTTGAAGTCGCCGGCGAGGAGGAGCGGTTCGCCCGGCGGGCGGGACGTGATCTCCGCGCGCAGCCGGGCCAGTTCCGTCTTCCAGAGGCCGACCTGGTCCGGCAGCGGCGGCATCGGGTGCGCGAGCTGGAGCCGTACGGCCCGTCCGGCGATCTCCGCCGTCGCGCCCGGCATCCCCATCGTGGCGGGGACGGCGGACCGGTCGCGCAGCGGGTAGGCGCTGAGGATGACCGAGCCCTTCGAGCCCTCGGCGTCCACGGAGACCCGGTGCGGCAGCTGCCGGGAGAGCGCGGCGGTGAGGGTGCGGACGCAGCGGGGGTCGCACTCGGAGACGTACAGGAGCTGGGGCCTCTCGCGGCGCGCGAGGTCGACGAGGGAGCCGGTGGCCTGCCCGAACTCGACGTTCGCGGCGATCACGCGGATCCGCGCGACCGGGGTGCCGTAGGAGTACACGAGCAGCGGGGGGAGCGTCGTCCAGGCCGTGACCATGAGGACGAGGACCGAGAGCCAGGCCAGCGGCCGGTGCCGGGCGGCCGCCGCGCACAGCACGCCCAGGGCGGCGGGGACGGTCAGCCAGGGGAGGAAGGAGAGGAGCTGCGGGACGGGGGTGACGCCGTCCGTGCCGTACGCCTTGCAGCCGGCGACGACCGCGGGGACGACCAGGAGCAGTCCGGCGGCCCAGGCGGCGGCGCGGGTGCCGGGCCTGGGCCGGAGGGGAGCGGGCGGCGGGGGCGCGGGGGTCCCCGCGACGGGCGTCGGGTGGGCGTCGGATGCGAGGGCTCGGTCCACTCCGTCAGTGTCGCAGGGCCCGTTCGATCTCCGCGGTCGTCGGGCCGGTCAGGGTCCGATTGCTGCGCGCCGTACCGGACTTGGAGGCTCCGGCGGGGACGCCGTCGACGGTGAGGACGACGGTGTCGAGGAAGTTCCCGCCGGCGTCCCGGAAGGTGACCAGGACCGTGTAGTCGGCGGTCGTGTCCTTCGGGTTGGCGGCGGTGACGGTGGCGACCGTGCGGTCGCCGTCGACGGAGGTCGGGCCGGCGGTCACGTCGGCGGTGGCGTTCGCCCCGTCCTTGATCTCGTCCATCTTCCGCTGCGCCGCCGAGGCGACCGCGGAGCTCGCCGAGGAGACGATGTCCCCGGCGGTCTCCTTGGCCGCCTCGCAGCCGGTCGTGGCGCCCGCGACGGCGCCGGTCGCGGCGAGGGCGAGGAGCGCCGCCCCGAACCGCCGGGGCCGTCCGCGCGCGCCCATGTCAGTACCGCTCGTCGCGGCCGTACTGGTCGTCCGTGGCCAGGGCCCAGATCACGAAGACCGAGATGGCCATCGAGAAGAGCGCCCACCACGGCTGGTAGGGGATGAAGAGGAACTGGGCGAGGAGGTTGAGGGAGGCCAGGGAGATACCGGCGACCCGGCCCCACTCGGCGCCCTTGAGGATCCCGAAACCGGCGATCGCGACGATGATGCCGAGGATCAGGTGGATCCAGCCCCAGGTGGTGAGGTTGAACTTGAAGACGTAGTCGCCGACGCGGGCGTAGACGTCGTCCTCGGCGATCCCGGCGATGCCCTGGAAGACGTCCATGATGCCGGTGACCAGCATGAGGACACCGGCGAAGAGCGTTCCGCCGGAGGACCAGGCCTCCGAGGTGCTCGACCTCGGCGGTCGGGGGGCGGAGTCCGGTCGCGGGGGTGTGCTGTTCTGGCTCATGGGCCCATAGTGGGATCAATCCGAACATTTAGTCCTTCCGACTGCTCCGAACGGGTGGCCGGCGCGATGGGCCGCGCCGACCTCGCCGGGCGGCGCGAACTCGCCGCGCAGACCCTCAGCGGGGTCGCCTCCCTCGCCCTGCCCGGAATGCTCTTCGAGATCGACGCGGTGGCGGTCAGGCCCGCCGGCCGCGACGGGGCCGCCGGGCACTGACCCGACTTGCGGGGCGCCGACGGCGGGTGTGCCCTGGAGGGTGCAGCAGCAGGGGGGCGACACGAAGGAGCTCCTGCCATGGCCGCACACGCAGCGGTACCCGCACGGCGTTCCGTGGAGACGCACGGCGCCGTCATGCCCGCCGTCATCGGCATCCTCTACGGCCTCTGGGCCGCCACCGTCTCCCGGCACGGCGGGGCGCTCACCTGGGGCCAGCTCTGGCTCGGCATCGTCTCCGCGCTCGCCCTCGGCGGCGCCCTGTGGGCGCTGCGCACCTACGGGCGCGCCCTGCCGCGCGAGGCGCGCGCCGTGGCGTGGGCGGCGGTCACGGGCGGCGCCACCGGCTTCCTCTACAGCCTCTCCGGGGCGAGCGTGCTCTCGTCGAGCGGGCTCGGGCTCGCGGTCGGCATCGCCGTCGGCGCCGGCATGTTCTACCTCTTCTACACGCACGAGGACGCCACCGGTCACCCCGCGCCGTACTGACCGGCGGCCCGGCGTCTCCTCCCTCCTCCGGACTGCGCCCCCGCCCGTCCCGCAGCAGACTGGAGGGTGGGCTCGGGAGAGGGAGGCACCGGAATGGCCGCGACGAACGGCTTCGCCGTCGAGACCGAGGGCCTGGTGAAGGTCTTCGGGACCAACCGGGCCGTCGACGGCGTCGACCTGCGCGTCCCGGCCGGGACCGTGTACGGCCTGCTCGGGCCCAACGGCGCCGGGAAGACCACCGCCGTGAAGATGCTCGCCACGCTGCTCCGCCCGGACGCCGGGCACGCCCGCGTGTTCGGGCACGACGTCGTCGCCGAGGCCGACACCGTCCGCGGCCGGGTCAGCCTCACCGGCCAGTACGCCTCCGTCGACGAGGACCTCACCGGCACCGAGAACCTCGTCCTCCTCGCCCGCCTCCTGGGCCACGGCCGCCCCGCCGCCCGCGACCGCGCCGCCCAGCTGCTCGACGCCTTCGGCCTCGCCGAGGCCGCCGACCGGCAGGTCAAGAACTACTCGGGCGGCATGCGGCGCCGCATCGACATCGCCGCGTCCATCCTCAACACCCCGGACCTGTTCTTCCTCGACGAACCGACCACCGGCCTCGACCCGCGCAGCCGCAACCAGGTCTGGGACATCGTGCGGGCCGTCGTCGACCAGGGCACGACCGTCCTGCTCACCACCCAGTACCTCGACGAGGCCGACCAGCTCGCCTCCCGGATCGCCGTCATCGACCACGGCAAGGTGATCGCGGAGGGCACGAAGGGCGAGCTGAAGGCCTCGGTGGGCTCGGGCTCCGTCCACGTGCGGCTCCGGGACGCGGAGCAGCGGGCCCGGGCCGAGCGGGTCCTCACCACCGCCCTGAACGCCGCCGTCCAGCTCGATCCCGACCCGGTCGCCCTCACCGCCACCGTCAACGGCCACGGCACCGACCTCGGCGCCGCCGAACAGGCCGCGCGCGCCCTCGCCGAGCTGGCCCGCGCCGGGATCACCGTGGACAACTTCGCCCTGGGGCAGCCCAGCCTCGACGAGGTGTTCCTCGCCCTCACCGACCGGAAGGGGCCGGCCGCATGAGCACCGACACGACCACGCAGACCGGTCAGGGGGTGGAGTTCGCGGCGCCCCGCGCCGACGAACTCGCCGCCCTGCTCCTCGCGAAGGACCGGCCCGCCCGGCCCGGGGCGCTCTCCGCGTCGCTCACCTTCGGCTGGCGGGCCATGCTGAAGATCAAGCACGTGCCGGAGCAGCTGTTCGACGTGACGGCGTTCCCGATCATGATGGTGCTGATGTACACGTACCTCTTCGGGGGCGCGCTCGCCGGGTCCGCCTCGGCGTACATCCAGTTCCTGCTGCCCGGCATCCTCGTGATGTCGGTCGTGATGATCACGATGTACACCGGCGTCTCGGTCAACACGGACATCGAGAAGGGCGTCTTCGACCGCTTCCGCACCCTGCCGATCTGGCGGCCGGCGCCGATGGTCGGCTATCTCCTCGGCGACGTCGTGCGCTATCTGATCGCCTCCGCCGTGATGCTGAGCGTCGGCCTCGTCATCGGCTACCGGCCCGGCGGCGGGGTGATGGGCGTGCTGCTCGGGGTGGCGCTGCTGCTGGTCTTCTCGTTCGCCTTCTCGTGGATCTGGACCATGTTCGGACTGCTGCTGCGCAGCGAGAAGTCCGTCATGGGCGTCAGCATGATGGTGATCTTCCCGCTGACCTTCCTCTCCAACGTCTTCGTCGACCCGAAGACCATGCCGGGCTGGCTCCAGGCCTTCGTGAACAACAGCCCGGTGACGCACCTGGCGACGGCCGTACGGGAGTTGATGGCCGGGAACTGGCCGGCGGCGGACATCGCCTGGTCGCTGGGGTGGTCGGCGCTCTTCGTCGCGGTGTTCGGCGCGGTGACGATGCGGCTCTACAACCGCAAGTGAGGCCTATCGGCCGCGGGGCGTCTTCTGCTGGACCGCCCAGCGGTTGCCGTCCGGGTCCGTGAAGTACACGAACGAACCCCACGGCTGGTCGTCGATCTCGCCGGCGTCGACGCCGCGCGCGGTGAGGTCGGCGTGGGCGCGCTCGATGTCGTCGACGACGACCTGCAGGTTGTCGAGGGAGCCCGGGGCCATCCCGGTGATGCCCTTCCCGAAGGCGATCGAGCAGGCCGAGCCGGGTGGGGTCATCTGCACGAAGCGGATGTCCTCGCTGACGGTGACGTCGTGGTCCGGGTGGAAGCCGACGCGCTCGTAGAAGGCCTTGGCACGGTCGATGTCGGTGACGGGCACCCCGACCAGTTCGAGTCTGATCTCCATGAGAGGCATCCTCCACCGCCCGGCCCCGCCCCGCCTGTCGGGCGGCCGTGCCCGCCGCCCCGTGACGGAGCGGCGGCGGCACGCGCGGCGGGGGTCAGGTGCCCCGGACCACGACGACCGGGCAGGGGGCGTGCTGGGTGACGTTGGTGGAGACGGAGCCCAGGACCGCGGCCTTGAAGCCGCTGTGGCCGCGGTCCCCCACGACCAGCAGCTCCGCCCCCGCCGCCTGGTCGATCAGCGCCTGCGCCGGGTTGCCGGAGACGACCGTGCGGGTCGTCGCCGCCGCCTGCTCCGGCGCGAGCGCCTCCGCGAGGGACTGGTCGAGGATCTGCTTGGCGAGCCGCTCGGGGTCGAACTCCGGCGGTACGCCCGGCATCAGCGTCGCCCAGGACGCCGGGTACTCCCAGCTGATCACCGCGTGGAGCGTGTCCCCGGTGAGGGCGGCCTGCGCGGCCGCCCACTTCAGCGCCTTCAGGGACGGGCCCGAGCCGTCCACGCCCACCACGATCCTGCCGCCGGCCATCGCCGACCTCCGTTCGTCGTCGGGAGAGTCCACAAGTGTCGAACTCTCACCAACGTAACAAACCGGTCAGTCGAGCCTCAGGTCCGCCAGCTGCTTCTCGAAGGGGACGAACTCCTCGCCGGCCGCGGGGCGGGCGGCCGCCGCCGTCGCCACCAGGTCCGCGAACTCCTCGCCCGCCCGGGTGATCCGGTGCGGCAGCCCCTCGGTGTACGCGTCGCCGCCCGTGCCCCAGTCCTCGGAGGCCGCGTAGACGGCGGTGGAGGAGATCCGGGCGCGCAGGTAGGCGAAGAGGGGCCGGAGCGCGTGGTCGAGGACCAGGCTGTGCCGGGCGGTGCCGCCGGTCGCGCCGAGGAGGACCGGCGTACCGGTGAGGGCCGCCGGGTCGAGCAGGTCGAAGAAGGACTTGAACAGGCCGCTGTAGGAGGCGGTGAAGACGGGGGTGACCGCGATGACGCCGTCCGCGCCGGTCACCTTGGAGAGGGCTTCCCGGAGCGCCTCCGACGGGAAGCCCGTCACGAGGTTCTTCGCGATGTCCAGCGCCAGGTCGCGGAGTTCGATCACCTCGGCCTCGACGGCGTACTCCTGCTCGGCGAGCCGGTAGCGGGCGGCCTGGACGAGGCGGTCGGCGAGGAGCCGGGTGGAGGAGGGGCTGCTCAGGCCGGCGGAGACGGCGACGAGCTTCAGCGTCTGCATGGCGTCAGACCTCCTGGGCGGCGAGGACGGCGGGGTGGAGCGGGGCGGTGGCCGGGACGCCGGCCGGGCGGAGGTTCGCGAACTCCTTGCGGAGGACGGGGACGACCTCCTCGCCGAGGATGTCGAGCTGTTCCAGGACCGTCTTCAGCGGCAGTCCGGCGTGGTCGACGAGGAAGAGCTGGCGCTGGTAGTCGCCGACGTACTCGCGGAAGGAGAGGGTGCGCTCGACGACCTCCTGCGGGGAGCCGACGGTCAGCGGGGTCTGGCTGCTGAACTCCTCCAGGGAGGGTCCGTGGCCGTAGACCGGCGCGTTGTCGAAGTACGGGCGGAACTCCCGTACCGCGTCCTGCGAGTTCTTCCGCATGAAGACCTGGCCGCCGAGGCCGACGATCGCCTGCTCCTCGGTGCCGTGGCCGTAGTGCGCGTACCGCTGCCGGTAGAGGCGGACCATCTTCTCGGTGTGCTGCTTGGGCCAGAAGATGTGGTTGGCGAAGAAGCCGTCGCCGTAGTACGCCGCCTGCTCGGCGATCTCCGGGGAGCGGATGGAGCCGTGCCAGACGAACGGCGGGACGCCGTCGAGCGGGCGCGGGGTGGACGTGAAGCCCTGGAGCGCGCTGCGGAACTTGCCCTCCCAGTCGACCACGTCCTCCCTCCACAGCTTGTGGAGGAGCGCGTAGTTCTCGATGGCGAGCGGGATGCCCTGGCGGATGTCCTGCCCGAACCACGGGTAGACCGGGCCGGTGTTGCCGCGGCCCATCATCAGGTCCACGCGGCCGTCGGCGAGGTGCTGGAGGGTCGCGTAGTCCTCGGCGATCTTCACCGGGTCGTTGGTGGTGATGAGCGTCGTGGACGTGGAGAGGATCAGGTTCTCCGTGCGGGCCGCGATGTGCCCGAGGAGGGTGGTGGGGGAGGACGGGACGAACGGCGGGTTGTGGTGCTCGCCGGTCGCGAAGACGTCGAGCCCGACCTCCTCGGCCTTGAGCGCGATGGCGACCGTGTTCTTGATGCGCTCGTGCTCGGTGGGGGTGCGGCCGGTGGTGGGGTCGGTCGTCACGTCGCCGACGGTGAAGATCCCGAACTGCATCGTGGTCACCTCTCGCGTTCCGAATTAGTAGTTGAAGCTTAAATCATCTCGTCCAACGGTGCCACCCTCCGTCCTATTCCACGGCCCGTACCCTGGACGGCATGACCGAGAAGACGCGCGACGACGAGAGCTGGAAGGAGCGGGGCGTGATGCTCCGCGTCTTCGTCTACGTCTTCGCCACCCACGCCTTCGCCGGCTTCGTCTGGCTCCTCTTCTACGTGGGGCAGAACGCCCAGAAGTGAGGCCCGCCCCCGCCCGGGGGCACGGGGGTACGTGAGGGCCGCCACGTGCCGCCCGCCCGCACCCCTCCCGTAGAGTCGCCGACGTGAACGGTGCGATATCGGTCGTCGGAATCGGCGCGGACGGCTGGGACGGACTCCCCGAGAGCTCCCGCCGCCCCCTGCGCGCCGCCGAGGTGCTCATCGGCGGGCCCCGCCAGCTCGACCTCCTCCCCGCCGCCGACTGCCCCGGCGAGCGGATCCCCTGGCCCTCCCCGCTCCGCCCCGCCGTCCCCGGACTGCTCGCCGCCCACGAGGGCCGCGCCATCGCCGTCCTCGCCAGCGGCGACCCCTCCTTCCACGGCATCGCCCGCACCCTCGCCGAGACCGCCGGCGACCGGGACCTCGACATCCACCCCCACCCGTCCTCCGTCTCCTACGCCTGCGCCCGGCTCGGCTGGCCGCTGGAGGCCGTCGAGACGCTCTCGCTCGTCGCGCGGCCCCTCGACGCCCTACGCGCCGCGCTCCACCCCGGGCGCCGGCTCCTCCTCCTCGGCGAGGGCCCCGAGACCCCGGCACGGGTCGCGGCGCTGCTCCGCGAGGCCGGCTGGGGCGGCACCCGGATCCGTGTCCTCGAACAGCTCGGCGGCCCCGCCGAACGGCTCCTCGACGCCACCGCCGCCGACTGGCCGCACGCCCGCACCGGCGCCCTCCACGTCCTCGCCCTCGACTGCGTCCGCGACCCCGGCACCCTGCGCCTCGGCGCCGCCCCCGGCCTGCCCGACGAGGCGTACGAGCACGACGGGCAGCTCACCAAGCGGTACGTCCGCGCCGCCACGCTCGCCGCGCTCGCGCCCGCCCCCGGCGAACTCCTCTGGGACGTCGGCGGCGGCTCCGGCTCCATCGGCATCGAGTGGATGCGGACCCACCGCGACTGCCGGGCGATCGCCGTCGAGCGCGCGCCCGAACGGGCCGCCCGCATCACCCGCAACGCCGCCGCCCTCGGCGTACCCGCCCTCCGCGTGGTCACCGGCCCGGCGCCCGCCGCGCTCGCCGGCCTGCCCGCCCCGCACGCCGTCTTCATCGGCGGCGGGCTCACCGTCCCCGGCCTGCTCGACGCCTGCTGGGACGCGCTCCCCGCCGGCGGCCGGCTCGTCGCCAACACCGTGACGCTCGAATCCGAGGCGCTGCTCGCCGACCGCCACCGCCGCCACGGCGGCGAACTCGTCCGGCTCGCGGTCTCCGCCGCCGTGCCCGTCGGCGGTTTCACCGGCTGGCGCACCGCGATGCCCGTCACGCAATGGTCCGTAACGAAGGGTTCTCCAGAGGCATGACCGTCTACTTCATCGGCGCGGGCCCCGGCGCCGCCGACCTCATCACCGTGCGCGGCGCCCGCACCCTCGCGGCCTGCGGGGTCTGCCTCTACGCCGGCTCCCTCGTCCCCGCCGAACTGCTCGCCGAGTGCCCGCCCGGCGCGAAGCTCGTCGACACGGCGAAGATGCACCTCGACGAGATCGTCGCCGAGATCACCGCCGCCCACGAGGCCGGCCAGGACGTGGCCCGGCTGCACTCCGGCGACCCGTCCGTCTTCTCCGCCATGGCCGAGCAGATGCGCCGGCTCGACGCGGCCGGCATCCCCTACGAGGTCGTGCCCGGCGTCCCGGCCTTCGCCGCCGCCGCGGCCGCCCTCAAGCGGGAGCTGACCGTCCCCACGGTCGGCCAGACGGTCATCCTCACCCGCATCGCCCAGCAGGCCACCCCCATGCCGGAGGGCGAGGACCTCGCCACCCTCGGCCGCAGCGGCGCCCTGCTCGTCCTCCACCTCGGCGCCCGCTACGCCGACCGGATCGTCTCCGAGCTGATCCCCCACTACGGCGCCGACTGCCCGGCCGCCGTCGTCGCCATGGCCAGCCGCCCCGACGAGCTCGTCCTGCGCGGCACCCTGGAGTCCATCGCGGGCCAGGTGAAGGAGGCCGGCATCACCAAGACGGCCGTCATCCTCGTCGGCCGCACGCTCGCCGCCTCGGAGTTCCGCGACAGCCACCTCTACGACCCGGCCCGCGACCGCCACACCTGCTGACACACCCGCTGACACACCCGGAGGCCGGACCCGTACCGGCCCGGCCTCCGTCACCGCCACGGCTCAGGCGTTGGGCCGCTTGCCGTGGTTCGCCTTCTTCTTCTTGCGGGCCCGCTTCTTGTTGCCGCGCTTCGCCATCGGACTCCCTCTCTCGCGGGGTTGCGTCGTGGCCAGCGTAGGGGCGGGCACCCCGCGCCGCATCCGGTCCGCGCGGCGGAAGTTTCCCCCGGGACGCCCGGGGAGGGGGATAATCGGCGGCATGGCACACGAGACGGCGACCGTCTCCGAGGTACGGCGCGAACGGTACGCACGGCGGCTCCCCACCGACCTGTCCGCCCTCCGGGGCCCCGGCGGGGGACGGGTCCGGCTCCCCCTGCACCTGGCGTGGTCGGGGCTGACCGAGTACGACCTCGACCGGCCCCGGCTGCGGATGAGCTGCTACCGCACCGTCCTCGCCGAAGGCGGCCACGACGACCTCGTCCGCCACCTCAACCGCGACCTGCTCGTCGAGATGTGGCCCGTCCTGCGCACCCTCGTCAGCAAGGACCTGCGCGTCATCTGGGAGAGCGCCTTCCGCGAGCTGACCCCCTCCGGATGAAACTCACCGGGCTCCACCGCCGCCTCCTCGACGACGTCCTGCGCGCGGGCACCGAGTACCCGCTCGTCCTGACCGGCGGCTACGCCGTCCAGGCGCACGGGCTGGTGGACCGGCTGAGCCAGGACCTCGACGTCGCCACCGAGAACCCCCGGCCGATGGCGGAGATCGTCGCCCACCTGCGGTCCGAACTGGAGGCGCGGGGGTGGCGGGTGCGGACGGTGGAGACCGACCCGCTCTCCGCCCGCCTGATCGTCACCGACGCCGGCACCGGCGAGGCGTGCGAGGTGGACGTCCTCAAGGAAGTGCTGTGCGGCCCGCCCGAACGCCGCGAGTTCGGCCTCCTCCTCTCCCTGCGCGACGTCGTCGGCACCAAGGTGCGCGCGCTCGCCGACCGGGGCATGGCCCGCGACCTGATCGACGTCCACGCCGCGGCCGAACGCGGCTGGAGCCCCGAGGAACTGGAGGAACTCGGCAGGCAGCACGCTCGCGACGGCTTCGACCTCGAAGAACTCCAGGCGAAGCTGGCCGGGGCGGAGTGGATCGACGACGAGGAGTTCGCCGCCCACGGCCTCGACGAGGAGCGGATCCGGGAACTCCGCGGCTGGGCCCAGCGCTGGGCCGACGACATCGGCGAACGCCTCCTCGAAGGCACGGCCCCGGAGGACGACGACCCCCTCTGACCCGGCGGGACGAGCCGTCGGCAGCCGTCCCCGGATCCTCGGCGTGCCCGGCCCGGCTACCGCGTGCCCGGCCCCGCCACCTCCGAGCGGCCCACCACGGCGCCCGCGCGGTCGATGCAGATCACGTCGACGGCGACCGGGGCGCCGCGGAGGACCGCGAGGGCCTCGTCGCGGGCGCGGGCGGCGACGCGGTCGCCGAGGGGGACGCCGGCCGCCTCGCAGAGGCGGAGGGCGGCCAGGCCCGTGTTGGCGTCGGCGACCTCCGCCGCCAGGGCCTCGGACGCGCCGGCCGCGCGGGCCAGGTCCGCCAGGAAGCCCTTGTCGACCTGGGAGCGGGCCGAGTGGAGGTCCAGATGGCCGGCGGCCAGCTTGGAAAGCTTCGCGAAGCCGCCGCAGACCGTGAGGCGGTCGACGGGGTGCCGGCGGACGTACTTCAGGACGGCGCCGGCGAAGTCGCCCATGTCGAGGAGGGCGATCTCCGGCAGGTCGTACAGCTCCGTCACCGTGCGCTCCGAGGTGGAGCCCGTACAGCCGGCGACGTGCGTGAGGCCGCCCGCGCGGGCCACGTCGACGCCCCGGCGGATGGAGTCGATCCAGGCCGAGCACGAGTACGGGACGACGACGCCGGTGGTGCCGAGGACCGACAGGCCGCCGAGGATGCCGATGCGCGGGTTCCAGGTGGAGCGGGCGATCTCGGCGCCGTCGTCGATCGAGATCGTGATCTCGACGTCCCCGGGGGCGCCGTGCGCCGCCGCCACCTCCGCCACGTGCTCCCGCATCAGCCGGCGCGGCACCGGGTTGATCGCCGGTTCGCCGACCTCCAGCGGCAGGCCCGGCAGGGTGACCGTGCCGACGCCCTCGCCCGCCCGGAAGACGACGCCGGAGCCCGGCGGCAGGAGCCGTACCGTCGAGCGGACCACCGCGCCGTGCGTGACGTCCGGGTCGTCGCCCGCGTCCTTCACCACCGCCGCCATCGCCGCGTCCGCCGTCAGCGACTCCGCCGTGAGCGCGAAGGACGGCGTCTGGCCCTTCGGCAGGGTGATCGTCACCGGGTCCGGGAAGTCGCCGGTGAGCAGCGCCGTGTACGCGGCGGTCGTCGCGGCCGTCGCGCACGCGCCGGTCGTCCAGCCGGGCCGCAGACCGGTGTGCTTGAGTTGGGCCTCGCGCCCGCCGCCGGTACTCACGAAGAGGCTCCTATGCACGTACTCATTCTCGGAGGGACGACCGAGGCCCGCGTCCTGGCCGGGCTGCTGGACGGCCGGGGGACGCGGGTGACCAGCTCCCTCGCCGGGCGGGTCGCGGCGCCCCGGCTGCCGGCCGGCGAGGTGCGGATCGGCGGCTTCGGCGGCGCCGAGGGGCTGGCGGAATGGGTGCGGGAGCACGCCGTGGACGCGGTCATCGACGCCACCCATCCCTTCGCCGAGCGGATCAGCTTCAACGCGGCCCGGGCGGCCGCCACCGCCCATGTTCCCCTGCTGGCGCTGCGCCGCCCCGGGTGGGTCCCGGGGGACGGCGACGACTGGCACGACGTGGCGTCCCTGGAGGAGGCGGCCCGCGCTCTCGACGGCTTCCGGAGGGTGTTCCTGACCACCGGCCGGATGGGGCTCGCCGCCTTCGCCGACCGCCCCGAGTGGTTCCTCGTGCGGTCCGTGGACGCGCCCGACGCGCCGATGCCCGCACGGACCGAGGTCCTGCTCGACCGGGGGCCGTTCACCCTGGACGGGGAAAGGGAGTTGATGGCCCGTCACCGGATCGACGTGCTCGTCACGAAGGACTCCGGCGGCGCCGCCACCGCCCCCAAGCTCACCGCCGCCCGCGAGGCGGGCGTCCCGGTCGTCGTCGTCCGCCGGCCGCCGGTCCCGGAGGGCGTACCGACGGCGGCGGACCCGGAGCGGGCGGCGGAGTGGGTGCGGGGTCAGGGCTGACGTCCGCCCGGCGCGCGACGGACGCCCCGGCCCGGCGCCCGGTCGCCGCGACAGACATGCCCGCCCGGCGTTCAATGGAGGGGTGGCTACCGTTCGCTGGCTTGTCGCGACGGGGCTCGTGACGCTGCTCGGCGTCACCGGGCTCGCCCCGTCCCCCACGCCGACCCCAGCGCCCACCCCTCCCCCGGCGCAGCCTCCTCCCGAACTGGACGAGGCGGACGTCCGGCGGGCCGTCGACCGCCTCGACGGGGTGGTCGAGTCCGCGATGGAACGCACCGGCGTGCCGGGCGTCGCCGTCGCCGTCGTCCACGACGGGAAGGTGCTGCACCTGAAGGGCTACGGGGTGCGGAAGGCGGGCGAGAGCGCCGCCGTCGACGCCGACACCGTCTTCCAGCTGGCGTCCGTCTCCAAGCCGATCGCCTCGACCGTCGTCTCCGGCGCCGTCGGCGTCGACGGCTGGTCGCAGCCGGTCGACCCGCACCTGCCGCGGTTCGCGCTGAAGGACCCCTGGGTGACCGGACACGTCACCGTCGCCGACCTGTTCGCGCACCGCAGCGGCCTGCCCGACCACGCCGGCGACCTGCTCGAAGACCTCGGCTACGACCGCGAGTACATCCTGTCCCACCTGCGGTACGAGCCGCTGACGCCGTTCCGCGCGAGCTACGCCTACACCAACTTCGGTCTGACGGCGGCCGCGCAGGCCGTCGCCACCGAGAAGGAGGTGTCGTGGGAGGAGCTCGCCGAGAACGTCCTCTACGAGCCGGCCGGCATGGACGCGACCAGCTCCCGCTTCGAGGACTTCGAGAAGGCGGCCGACCGGGCCTGGGGCCACGTGAAGACGGGCGGCGAGTGGAAGCCGGAGTTCGTCCGCGACCCCGACGCCCAGTCCCCGGCCGGCGGCGTCAGCTCCACCGCCCGCGACATGTCCGTCTGGCTCCGCCTCCAGCTCGCGAACGGCGAGCTCGACGGCAAGCGGATCATCGACGCCGAGGCCCTGGAGCGCACCCACTGGCCGGAGGCCGTCTCCTCCCCGCCCCGCGCCCCCGCCGCCCGCACCGGCTTCTACGGCCTGGGCTGGAACGTGAGTTACGACGACGCCGGCCGGCTGCGCCTCTCCCACACCGGCGCCTTCGCCCAGGGCGCGCACACCAACGTGACGATGCTGCCCGGCGAGGAGCTCGGCATCGTCGTCCTCACCAACGGCTCCCCGGTCGGCGTCGCCGACGCCGTCGCCCTCGACTTCTTCGACCTCGCGGAGACCGGAAAGGTCAGCCGGGACTGGATCCCGCTGGTCGACGCGGTCTACCAGCAGCAGGCGGAGGAGGGCCGGTCGGACACCGACTTCGCCGACCCGCCCGCGAGCGCGGCCCCCGCGAAGGACGCCGACATGTACACGGGCACGTACCGCAGCGACTACTACGGGCGGGCCGAGGTCGTGGCCGCCGACGACGGCACCCTGACCCTCCGCCTCGGCCCGGAGCCGCAGGAGTACCGCCTCGCCCACTACGACGGCGACGTCTTCAGCTTCGAGACGCGCGGCGAGAACGCCGTCGGCCGCACCGGCGTCGCCTTCGCCGGGGACGGGAAGTCCTTCACCGTCGAGTACCTCGACCGCGAAGGACTCGGCACCTTCACCCGCGAGTAGCGGCGCCTCCCGTCAGCCGTACCGTCCGTCAGCCGAACCGTCCGTCAGCCGTACCGCCTCGGGGTCCACGCGATCGTGCGGCCGTCGCCGCGTTCGGCCGCGCGGGTCTGCGAGGAGCCGATCAGGAGCAGGGTGCGCATGTCGACCTCGGACGGGTCCAGGGTCTTCAGGGTGAGGACGCGGACGGACTGCTCCGGGCCGCCGACGTCGCGGGCGACGACGACGGGGGTGTCGGGGGAGCGGAGTTCCAGGAGGAGGTCGCGGGCGGCGGCCACCTGGTGGGTGCGG
The DNA here is from genome assembly GCF_040633895.1 of Streptomyces sp. NPDC007863. Classification (NCBI taxonomy): domain Bacteria; kingdom Bacillati; phylum Actinomycetota; class Actinomycetes; order Kitasatosporales; family Streptomycetaceae; genus Streptomyces; species Streptomyces sp. NPDC007863. The sequence continues at coordinate 285,252 of NZ_JBEYEI010000005.1, read as the reverse complement.
GACCTGGAGCCGGGGTTGTAGAGGGCCAGGACCAGGTCGGCCTCGGCGGCGGCGCGGAGGCGGGCCGCGATGACGTCCCACGGCTTGAGTCGGTCGGAGAGGGAGATCGTGGCGTAGTCGTGGCCCAGGGGGGCGCCGGCCGCCGCGGCGGCGGCGTTGGCGGCGGTCACGCCGGGGAGGACCCGGACGGGCACGTCCGCGTAGGCCGGCTCGCAGGCGACCTCCAGGACGGCCGTCGCCATGGCGAAGACACCGGGGTCGCCGCCGGAGACGACCGCGACCCGGTGGCCGCGGCGGGCCAGGTCGAGGGCGAACTCGGCGCGCTCCGACTCGACCTTGTTGTCGGAGCCGTGCCGGATCTGGCCGGGGCGCAGGACCGGCACCCGGTCCAGGTAGGTGGTGTAGCCGACGAGCACGTCGGCGTTGACGAGCGCGCCGCGCGACTCGGGGGTCAGCCAGGGGGCGCCGGCCGGACCGGTGCCGACGACCGTGACCTCGCCCGTCTCCCGGACGGGGTTCTCCCGGTCGATGCGGGAGGGCAGCACGGCGACCGAGAAGTACGGGACCGTCGACGGGTCCACGTCCGCCAGCGGCTCCGTCCGCTCGCCCGCCATGAACGCCCGCTCCACGTAGCGCGCGTCCTCCAGGCGGCCGGCCCGCTCCAGGGCGCGGCGCACGGTGGGGAAGGTGCGGCCGAGCTTCATGACGACCGCGGAGTCGGTGCCCGCGAGGCGGGCCGCCAGCTCGTCCTCCGGCAGGGTGCCGGGGATGATCGTGAGGACCTCCTCGGCCTCGCACAGCGGCTCGCCGAGCCGGGCGGCGGCGGCGCTGACGGAGGTGACGCCGGGGATGACGGTGGTGTCGTACCGGTCCGCGAGCCGCTTGTGCATGTGCTGGTAGGAGCCGTAGAACAGCGGGTCGCCCTCGGCGAGGACGGCGACCGTGCGGCCCGCGTCGAGGTGGGCGGCGAGCCGGTCCGCGGCCTCCTCGTAGAAGTCGTCGAGCGCGCCCCGGTAGCCGCCGGGGTGGTCGGTGGTCTCCACGGTGAGCGGGTACATGAGCCGCTCCTCGATGTGGTCCTCGCGCAGGTGGCCGGCGGCGATGGAGCGGGCTATCGAGCGGCCGTGGCGGGCCGAGTGGTAGGCGATGACATCGGCCTCGGCGATCGCCTTCACGGCGGCGAGGGTGAGCAGCTCCGGGTCGCCGGGGCCGAGGCCGACCCCGTACAGCTTGCCCTTCACAACGGTCACTGCTGGATCTCCGGTTCGTGCGCGAGGGCGTTGAGGGCGGCGGCGGTGATGGCGCTGCCGCCGCGCCGGCCGCGGACCACCAGGTGGTCGAGGCCGAGCTCGTTGGCGGCGAGGGCGTCCTTGGACTCGGCGGCGCCGATGAAGCCGACGGGGATGCCGAGGACGGCGGCCGGCTTCGGCGCGCCGTTCGCGATCATCTCCAGGAGGTGGAAGAGCGCGGTGGGGGCGTTGCCGATGGCGACGACGGAGCCTTCGAGGCGGTCCCGCCACAGTTCGAGGGCGGCGGCCGAGCGGGTGGTGCCGAGCTCGGCGGCGAGCGCGGGCACGGCCGGGTCGGAGAGCGCGCACAGCACCTCGTTGTCGGCGGGCAGCCGCTTGCGGGTGACGCCGGAGGCGACCATCTGCGCGTCGCAGAGGATGGGGGCGCCCGCCCGGAGCGCGGCGCGGGCGCTCGCGACGACCCCGGGGGAGTACGCGACGTCCCGGACGAGGTCCGTCATGCCGCAGGCGTGGATCATGCGGACGACGACCGTGGCGAGGTCGTCGGGCAGCCCGCCGAGGTCGGCCTCGGCGCGGATCGTGGCGAAGGAGCGGCGGTAGATCTCGGCGCCGTCCTTCTCGTACTCGTACATCCTCAGCTCTCCATCGGTGTCGTACGGGCCGCCGCGACGGCTTCGGCCAGGGCGGTACGGGGGACGGGGACGCCGTCCAGCAGATAGGTGTCGGGGCCGAGGGCGGTGACCTCGATCCGGGTGCCGTGCGGATGCCCGCAGCGGCGCGCGCAGCCGGAGTAGTGCACGGGCAGCGGCCCGCCGGGCGCGCGCGCCGCGTCCGCCCGCACGTCGGCGAGGGACTTGGCGCAGCCGGACGTGCCGGTGCAGGCGGTGACGCCGGTGCGGGGGTCGGCCGGGCCGGTGACCAGGCCGTGCGCGGCGAGGGCGGGGAGCAGGTCCGGGGACGGGCCCGCCACGACGACCCCGCGCCACGGGGTGAGCCGCACCTCGTCCGCGCCCGCGCCGAGCGCCCGCAGCTGCCCGGCGGTCAGCCGGCCGAGGGGGGCGAGGACGTGCAGGGCGTGGTCGCCGAGCGGACCGGGTGCGGGCGGGAGCGCCGCCGGGGGAGGAGAGAAGGAGGGTACGGGCTCCGCGGTGATCGCCGCGCGGGCCAGGGCGCCGGCCCACTCCGGGAGCTGTCCGGCCGGGAGCTCGCGCGGCCGCCAGGCCCCGGTCCCGGCGGCCTCGGCGGCGTCCAGGAAGGCGAGGGCGCAGGTCAGGGCGGCGCGGGCGGCGGTTTCGGCGGGGGCGCCGGCGTCGGCGGTGGCGCCGGTGGCCGTTCCGGCACCGGGCGCGGGACCGGTGGCCGGTTCGGTACCGGCCGCGGCGGCGCCGGCCGCTTTGGGCGCGGGCGCCGGCAGGCGGAAGGTCTCCGTGCCCGCCGTCAGGAACGCGGCGCCGTCCGGTGCTGCGATCAAGGTCACATCGCCGCCGAGCCCCGCGACGTCGCCGCGGCCGTCGTCGAGGGCGAAGAGGAAGCGGCCGGAGAGGGCCGCCGCGCGGGGCTCCGCGCAGAGCGCGGCGTCCAGGGCGCGGGCCCACAACTGCACGTCGCCGTGGCCGAGTCCGTCGAGTCCGGCGGCCGGGGAGGCCACGATGTTGCGGACCCGCTCGTGGGTGGGGGAGGGCAGCAGGCCCGCGTCGGCGAGGAGCGCGGCGAGACCGGCGCCGCAGCCGTCGCGCAGGCCGCGCAGCTCGGCGTTGCCGCGCGAGGTGACGGAGAGGCTGCCGTCGCCCAGCGACTCCGCCGCGTCGGCCAGGACCATGACCTGACGTGACGTCAATCGCCCGGCGGGCAGACGGAGTCGGGCGAGGAGCCCGTCGGCGGCGGCGTGCAGCCGGAGCGCCCCCGGGCACGCGTCGTCACGGTCCCTCGTCGGCGCTTCGCCCGGTTCGGGCGAGGGGGGCGGGGTCGGCGGCATGGCGGCGAGCATACCCACGGGGAACCGGACGGCCACCGAGTGTGATCCGGCCGACTCTCCGGTCCCCTCCGGCCCGCCGACGCCACGCCTTACTATGCAGATCGGCATGGGGTCCCAGGGCCCCGGGGAGGAAGCCCGGTGAGAATCCGGCGCGGTCCCGCCACTGTGAGCCCGTACCGGCCGTCGGTACGGGTGAGTCAGGAACTCCCCGCCGACCCACGACCACCCGGGGCGCGGACAACCCCGAGGAAGGCCTGAGCCTCGCCATGCTCCTGCTGCTGTCGCACTCCGACACCGACCTGCTCAGCGCCCGCGCGGCCGGAGGGCCGGTGGAGTACCGCTTCGCCAACCCCTCCCGCCTGCCGCTCGGCGACCTCCCGGGCCTCCTCGACGGCGCCGAGCTCGTCGTCGTCCGCCTCCTCGGCGGCGTCCGCTCCTGGGAGGAGGGGCTCGACGCGATCCTCGCCACCGGGAAGCCGGTCGTCGTCCTCAGCGGCGAACAGGCCCCCGACGCCCAGCTGATGGCCGCCTCCACGGTGCCGGTCGGCGTCGCCACCGAGGCGCACGCCTACCTCGCGCACGGCGGCCCCGCCAACCTGGAGCAGCTGGCCCGCTTCCTCTCCGACACCGTCCTCCTCACCGGTCACGGCTTCGAGGCCCCGGCCGCCGCCCCCACCTGGGGCCCGCTGGAGCGCACCGCCCGCGTCACCGAGGGCCCGACGGTCGCCGTGCTCTACTACCGCGCCCACCACATGAGCGGGAACACCGCCTTCGTCGGCGCCCTCTGCGACGCGATCGAGGACGCCGGGGCCCGCGCGCTCCCGCTGTACGTGGCCTCGCTGCGGGCCCCCGAGGAGGAGCTGCTCGCCGAGCTCCGCGGGGCCGACGCGATCGTCACCACCGTCCTCGCCGCCGGCGGCACCAAGCCGGCCGCCGCGCAGGCCGGCGGCGACGAGGAGGCCTGGGACGCGGGCGCGCTCGCCGCGCTCGACGTGCCCGTCCTCCAGGCGCTGTGCCTGACCGGCTCGCGGGCGAACTGGGAGGAGAACGACGAGGGCCTGTCGCCGCTGGACGCGGCCAGCCAGGTCGCCGTCCCCGAGTTCGACGGCCGGCTCATCACCGTCCCGTTCTCCTTCAAGGAGATCGACGCCGACGGCCTGCCCGCGTACGTCGCCGACGCCGAGCGCGCCGCCCGCGTCGCCGGCATCGCCGTCCGCCACGCCCGCCTCCGGCACATCCCGAACCCGGAGAAGCGGCTGGCGCTGGTCCTCTCCGCGTACCCGACCAAGCACTCCCGCATCGGCAACGCCGTCGGCCTCGCCACCCCCGCCTCCGCCGTCGCCCTGCTGCGCCGGCTGATCGAGGAGGGGTACGACTTCGGGCCCGAGGCCGACCTCCCCGGCCTGGTCTCCGGCGACGGCGACGAGCTGATCCACGCCCTCATCGAGGCCGGCGGCCACGACCAGGACTGGCTCACCGAGGAGCAGCTGGCGAAGAACCCGGTCCGCATCCCGGCCGCCGACTACAAGCGCTGGTACGCCGAACTCCCGGCCGAGCTGCGCGAGCGGGTCGAGGAGCACTGGGGCCCCGCGCCCGGCGAGATGTTCCTCGACCGGTCCCGGAACCCGGAGGGCGACATCGTCCTCGCCGCCCTGCGCCGCGGGAACCTGCTGGTCCTCATCCAGCCGCCGCGCGGCTTCGGCGAGAACCCGATCGCGATCTACCACGACCCCGACCTGCCGCCCTCCCACCACTACCTGGCCGCCTACCGCTGGATCGCGGCGCGCGCGCAGGACGGCGGCTTCGGCGCCGACGCGATGGTCCACCTCGGCAAGCACGGCAACCTGGAGTGGCTGCCGGGCAAGAACGCCGGCCTGTCCGCCGCCTGCGGCCCCGACGCGGCCCTCGGCGACCTGCCGCTGGTCTACCCCTTCCTCGTCAACGACCCGGGCGAGGGCACCCAGGCCAAGCGCCGCGTCCACGCCACCCTCGTCGACCACCTCGTGCCGCCGATGGCCCGCGCCGACTCGTACGGCGACATCGCGCGCCTGGAGCAGCTCCTCGACGAGTACGCGCAGATCTCCTCCATGGACCCGGCGAAGCTCCCGGCGATCCGCGCCCAGATCTGGACCCTCATCCAGGCCGCCAAGCTCGACCACGACCTCGGCCTCCAGGAGCGCCCCGAGGACGACGGCTTCGACGACTTCCTGCTGCACGTCGACGGCTGGCTGTGCGAGGTCAAGGACGCCCAGATCCGCGACGGCCTGCACGTCCTCGGCGGCGCGCCCACCGGCCCCGAGCGGGTCAACCTCGTCCTCTCCATCCTCCGCGCCCGCCAGATCTGGGGCGGCACGCAGGCGCTGCCCGGTCTGCGCGAGGCGCTCGGCCTGGACGAGGGCGCCGCGACCCGCACCACCGCCGACGAGGCGGAGGCGAAGGCCCGCGAGCTGGTCGAGGCGATGGAGGCCGCCGGCTGGTCCGTGGACGTGGTCCCGGCGGTCGCCGCCGCGTACGGCCCCGAGGTCCACGACGTGCTCCGCTTCGCCTGCGAGCAGGTCGTGCCGCGCCTCGCCGCCACCACCGACGAGCTGACGCACGCCGTGCACGCCCTGAACGGCGGCTTCGTGCCCGCCGGCCCGTCCGGCTCGCCGCTGCGCGGCCTGGTCAACGTGCTGCCGACCGGCCGGAACTTCTACTCCGTCGACCCGAAGGCCGTGCCGTCCCGGCTCGCCTGGGAGACCGGCCAGGCGCTCGCGGACTCGCTGCTGACCCGCTACCGCGAGGACAACGGCGAGTGGCCGACCTCGGTGGGCCTCTCCCTGTGGGGGACGAGCGCGATGCGCACCGCCGGCGACGACGTCGCCGAGGCGCTGGCGCTGCTGGGCGTCCGCCCGCTGTGGGACGAGGCCTCGCGCCGCGTCAACGGCCTGGAGCCGATCCCCCTGGAGGAGCTGGGCCGTCCGCGCGTCGACGTCACGCTGCGCATCTCCGGCTTCTTCCGGGACGCGTTCCCGCACGTCATCGGCCTCCTCGACGACGCCGTCCGGCTGGTCGCGGGCCTGGACGAGCCGGCCTCGGAGAACTACGTCCGCGCCCACGCCCAGGCCGACCTCGCCGAGCACGGCGACGAGCGCCGCGCCACCACCCGCATCTTCGGCTCGCGGCCGGGCACGTACGGCGCGGGCATCCTGCAGCTGATCGACTCGCGGGACTGGCGCACCGACGCGGACCTCGCCGAGGTCTACACGGTGTGGGGCGGGTACGCGTACGGGCGCGGGCTCGAAGGCCGGCCGGCGCGCGCGGAGATGGAGACCGCGTACAAGCGGATCGCCGTCGCCGCGAAGAACACGGACACCCGCGAGCACGACATCGCCGACTCGGACGACTACTTCCAGTACCACGGCGGCATGGTGGCGACCGTCCGCGCGCTGCGGGGCACGGCCCCCGAGGCGTACATCGGCGACTCGACCCGCCCGGAGACCGTCCGTACGCGCACCCTGGTCGAGGAGACCTCCCGGGTCTTCCGGGCCCGCGTGGTCAACCCGCGCTGGATCGAGGCGATGCGGCGCCACGGCTACAAGGGCGCCTTCGAGCTGGCGGCGACCGTCGACTACCTCTTCGGCTACGACGCCACGACCGGTGTCGTCGCCGACTGGATGTACGACAAGCTCACCCAGGAGTACGTCCTCGACGAGACCAACCAGGCCTTCCTCAAGGAGGCCAACCCCTGGGCCCTGCACGGCATCGCCGAACGCCTCCTGGAGGCGGAGTCGCGCGGCATGTGGGAGAAGCCGGACCCGGAGACGCTGGCCGCGCTGCGCCAGGTCTTCCTGGAGACGGAAGGCGACCTGGAGGACGGCGCCTAGCCTTCCCGGCACCCCGCCGTTCCGTCGTGGGACGGCGGGGTCCGCTCAGGCGCTGGCCACGCGGAGGCCGAGGGCGACGGCCGGGAGGACCGCCAGGACGAGGGCCGGCGCGAGGGCGTAGTCCTTCACGCGGACGTGGGCGACGACCGCGCCGATGAAGTAGAGGACCAGGCCGACCGCCGCGGCCTCGCCGAGCACCGGGATCACCAGGCCCGCGAGCAGTCCCAGCGCCCCGGCCACCTTCGCCGTGCCCAGCCACGGCAGCCAGCCGTCCGGTACGCCCACCTTCGTCATGCTTCCCACGACCGAGGGGTTGCGGGTGAAGGTCGCGACGGCGGAGCCGGTCATGGCGAGCGCGAGCAGGACGGCGAGGACGACGTAACCGATGAACATGGGGACGCTCCGACGATTTAGGGACAGGAATCGTTGAAGCGTAACAACGATTTATCTCGCTCCACAATGTCGTTGTTGTTACGGTGGACGTCATGGCAGCCCTCCCGACCGACCGGCTCGGTTTCCTCCTCTCCTTCCGCGGGGAGCTCACCGGCGCCCGCATCCGCTCCGCCCTGGGCGTCGCCGGGCTGCACCCGCGCAACGCGATGACCCTCATGCAGCTCGCCCCCGCGCCCATGAGCCAGCGCGACCTGGCCGCCGCCATGGAGGTCGACCCCAGCCAACTGGTCGCGATCCTGAACGAGTTGGAGGCGGCGGGCCTCGCCGAGCGGCGCCGCGACCCGGCGGACCGGCGCCGTCACATCGTCGAGATCACCCCGGCCGGCGCGGCCGTCCTCGACCGCGTCGACCAGGCCGTCACCGAGGCCGAGCGCGAACTCTTCGCCGACCTCACCGAAGCCGAACGGACCCTGCTCCGCGGCCTCCTGGACCGCGTCGTCGTCGACCCGGCCAGTCACGACTGCGGCGCGTAGGAAGGGTTCGGCGCGGCGGGGGCCCCGGGCCCCCGCGCCGGGGTCAGCTCTTGTCGGCCGCTGCCTTCACGGCGGCGGCCGCGTCCACGTTCCCCAGGCCCAGCTTCGGGTTCTGCGCCGGGTTCCGCGCCGTGTCGCGGATGGCCGTCATGATCTCGGTCGGGCTCAGGCCCTGCTGGTGCAGGAGCGCGGCCACGGCGGAGACGTACGGCGAGGCCATCGAGGTGCCGGAGAGCCTGCCGTACCCCGTCGTGTTCTTCAGGGTCTCCTTGGCCGTGTACGTCGGCAGGGTCGAGAGGATGTCGACCCCGGGCGCCGCCACCGCGTTCTGCGCGCCGAAGTTGGTGAACTCGGCCGGCTGCCCGCTTTGGTCGGCGGCGTTGACGACGAGGACCGGCGTCGTCAGCTCGTACGGCTGGAGCAGGGTCGCATCGTTGCCGGCGGCGGCCACCACCACCGCGCCCTTGCCGTTCGCGACCGAGATCGCGTCGTTGAGGACGCCGCCCTTGAGCAGCCGGGCCATCAGGCCGGACTCGCCGAGGGAGAGGTTGATGACGTCGGCGCCGTGCTGCGCGGCCCAGACGATCCCCTTGGTGATGTTCGCGTCGCTGCCGCTGCCGTCCGCGCCCAGCACCCGTACCGGCATGATCTTGGCCCCGGGCGCGCCGCCCGCGATGCCGATGCCGTTGTCGGTGTGGGCGGCGGCGATGCCGGCGACGTGGGTGCCGTGGCCGTTGAGGTCCTTCGGGTCGTCGTCGCCGTCCACGAAGTCGTAGCCGTCGACGAGCCGCCCCTTGAGGTCGGGGTGGCTCGGGTCGACGCCGGTGTCCACGACGGCGATGACGGTGTCGTCGCCCTGGTCCGTGCCCCAGGCGTCCGGGAGTTTCAGCGAGTCGAGCGCCCACTGCTGGTTCCGCAGCGGGTCGGGCTCCTCGTCGCTCCCGCAGCCGGTGGCGAACGCGGCGGTGAGGACGGCCAGGGCGGTGAGGACGACGGCGGACCGACGGCGCATGAAATCTCCCCATTCGACGGCTTACGTCAGTATCTGAGCCAGTCAACTACCGGCCGTGCGCCGCCGCATCCGGAGGCCGGGGCCCGCCTTTCCCATGGGAAACTCGACTTGTTCTAGTAGAGTACAAACAAAGGAGGTCCCATGACCGACGTCCCGCTCCGGCTCCGACTGCTCGCCGCGCTCCCCTTCGTGCTCGCCGCCGCCGCGTACCTGCTGCTCTTCGCGCTCTGGTCCGCCCGGCTCCCCGACCGCCTCGCCACCCACTTCTCCCCCGGCGGGGAGGCCGACGGCTTCACCGGCCGGAGCGCCTTCGCCGCCGTCGGCGCCGGGCTGCTGCTCACGCTCGGCGCCGGCTGGACCGTGTTCGTCCGGCGGAACGCGCTGTGGGGCGCCTGGCTGACCGCGGGCCTCACCGGCACCCTGCTCGGCCTCGTCGTCCACGACAACCTCGACGCGGCCGACCCCGCCGCCGTCACCTCCCCGCTCTCCCACCTCGCCGTCGCGGCCGCCGCCGGCGCCCTCCTCGGCCTCGCCGGCCACGCCCTCTCCCGGCTCGTCCCGCCCGAGGAGCACGACGCGGCCGGCGCGGAGCCGGAGCCGGGCGCGCCCCGGCTCGACCTCGGCGCCGGGGAGGTCGCCGGCTGGTCCCGGGCCACCGCCTCCGCCCCGCTCACCGCCCTCGGCCTGCTCTTCCTCGCCGCGGGCGCCGTCGCCGCCCTCCTCGGCCCGTGGCCGCTGCTCCTCGTCGCGCTCGCCGTCGGCGTGCCCGGGCTCGCCCTCGCCCGGGTCCGCGTCCACGCCGACCGGCACGGCCTCACCGTCCGCTCCACGCTCACCCCCCGGCCCCGCGTCCACGTGCCGCTCGCCGACATCACCGCCGCCGACGTCCGCGACGTCGACGCCCTGCGCGAGTTCGGCGGCTGGGGCTACCGGGTCCGCGCCCACCGCTCCGGTGTGCTCCTGCGCTCCGGCGAGGCCCTCGTGGTCCGGCGCGGGAACGGCCGCGAGTTCGCCGTCACCGTGCCCGACGCGCGGACCGCCGCCGCCCTCCTCAACACCCTCGTCGAACGACGTGGAAGGCTCTGACCGTGCTCTTCCGCGTCGACCCCGCCTCCGCCGTCCCGCTCGGCGACCAGATCGCCGGCTGCGTCCGCGGCGCCCTCGCCGACGGCACCGCCGCCCCCGGGGAGCGGCTCCCCGCCGCCCGCGAACTCGCCGACTCCCTCGGCGTCAACGTCCACACCGTCCTCCGCGGCTACCAGCGGCTCCGCGAGGAGGGCCTCATCGAACTCCGCCGGGGCCGCGGCGCCCTCATCGTCCCCGGCGCCACCGCCCCCGACCGCGCCCGGCTCGTCACCCGGCTCCGCGAGGCCGCCGCCGAGGCCCGCGAGCTGGGCCTCACCGAGGCGGAGTTCCTCGACCTGGCCCGTACCAGCCTGGAGTAGTCCGCTCACCCGTTCGGCGCCGCCCGGTGGGCCGGGGCGGCGGCCCGGCCCCAGGGTGGGCCCATGGGAACACCGGACGGCGTGAGCGGCGACGACGAACTCACCAGGCTGCGGGCCCGGGTGGCCGCCCTGGAGGCCACCTCGGGGCAGGGCGCGCCGAAGCGCGAGCACCACCGGCTGCGCTCCTTCTTCTCCGCGCTCCTCGTGGTCATCGGCTGCGTCCTCGTGCCGCTGGGCCTGGTGGCCGCCTGGACGGCCGACCTCCTGGGCGACACCGACCGCTACGTGCAGACGGTGACCCCGCTCGCCTCCGACCCGGACGTCCAGGCGGCCGTGGCGAACCGGGTCACCGGGGCCGTCATGGAGCACATCGACCTCCCGGCGCTCCTCGAAGGCGTCGCCCCCGACGAGCGGCCCCTGGCGGAGAAGGCGCTCGGGAAGCTCGGCGACTCCCTGGAGAGCGCGGTCTCCAGCTTCGTCCACGACCGCGCGCAGGACGTCGTCGCCTCCCCGGCCTTCGAGACCATCTGGACCGACGCCAACCGCGCCATCCACACCTCCCTCGACCGGGCCCTGACGGGCGACCAGGAGGGGGCCGTGAAGATCCAGACCGACACGGTGACGATCGACCTGGCCCCCGTCATCGAGCGGGTCAAGGAGCGCCTGGTCGACTCCGGGCTCACCGTCGCCGGCAAGATCCCCGAGATCCACACGGACTTCACGGTCCTCAGGTCCGACGACATCGGCAAGGCGAAGACCGGCTTCGCGCTGCTCCAGACCATGGGAGTGTGGCTGCCGGTCATCGCGGTGCTGCTGGTGGCGGGCGGCGTGCTGCTCGCGGTCCGCAGGCGCCGGGCACTGGTCGCCGCGGCCCTCGGCTTCGCCTTCGCGGCCCTCGTCCTCGGGATCGCGCTCACCGTCTTCCGCACGGTCTACCTGAACGCGCTGCCCTCTTCCGTCTCCCCGGCCGCCGCCGGCTCCGTCTACGACACCCTGATCCGCTTCCTGCGCACCTCGGTCCGGGTGTGCGTGGTCCTCGGCGTGCTCGTCGCGCTGGCCGCCTGGCTGTCCGGCCCCAGCCGCCCGGCCGTCCTGGCGCGCGGCCTGTGGCACTCGGGCATCGCGGCGACCCGCTCCACGGCCGACCGGGCGGGCATGCGGCTCGGCCCGGTCGGCGGCTTCGTCCGCCGCTTCCACACCTGGATCGTGTGGATCCTGGTCGGCGGCGCGGCCCTCGCCTTCGTCCTGTGGCCGCACCCGACGGGCTGGGTCGTGTTCGGCCTGGCGCTCGCGCTGCTCTTCGCGCTGGCGGTGACGGACTTCCTGGCGGACGAGGACGGGGCCGAGGCCGGAACCGGGGAACCGGAGCACGCCGACACCGCGTAGCCCCCGACACCGCGTAGCCCCCGACACGGTCAGGATCCGACACGGTCAGGATCCGAGAAGCGCGCACCGGGGCCGCGAACTACCGTCGGCCGTATGGACATCACCATCCACACCACCGCCCTCCCGCACGAGGACCCCGAGGCGTCCGTCGCCTTCTTCCGCGACGTCCTCGGATTCGAGGTCCGCAGCGACGTCGGCCAGGGGAAGATGCGCTGGATCACCGTCGGCCCCGTCGGACAGCCCGGCACCTCGATCCTCCTCGCGCCGCCGGCCGTCGACCCGGGGATCACGGAGGAGGAGCGCCGCACCATCACGGAGATGATGGCGAAGGGCACGTACGGCTGGATCCTCCTCGCCACCCCCGACCTCGACGCCGTCTTCGCGAAGGTCTCCGCCGGCGACACCGAGGTCGTGCAGGAGCCGACCGAGCAGCCCTACGGCGTCCGCGACTGCGCCTTCCGCGACCCGGCGGGCAACCTGATCCGCATTCAGGAACTCCGCTGATGTGCCGCCCCGGCTGGGCCCGGGCCCGCACCGAGGCGCTACGGCTCCGGGAACGGGAGGACGGCGACCGGTCGGTTTCGGAGAAGCACCGGGAAACGCCCGAACCTAGCCTGGAACCAGCGCAGGACATCCACGGAAACGACGAACGAGGGGACCGGTCATGACCACCAAGGCGACGAAGAACGAAGGCTTCACCGAGGACGAGCGGGCGGCGATGAAGGAGCGGGCGAAGGAGCTGAAGGCCGCCAAGGCCCGCGGCAAGGCCGCCGACGCCGAGGCCGACCTCCTCGCGAAGGTCGCCGAGATGACCGGCGACGACCGCGCGCTCGCCGAGGGCATCCACGCCCTGGTCAAGAAGGCCGCCCCCGAGCTCGCCGCCAAGACCTGGTACGGCATGCCCGCCTACGCCAAGGACGGCAAGGTCGTCCTCTTCTTCCAGAGCGCCGCCAAGTTCAAGGCCCGCTACGCCACCCTCGGCTTCAACGACTCCGCCGCCCTCGACGAGGGCGACATGTGGCCCACCGCCTTCGCCCTCACCACCCTCACCCCCGAGGTCGAGGCCCGCGTCGAGGCCCTCATCAGGCGGGCCGCCGCCTGACCCCCGCCCCGCCGGTCACGCCCGCATCCCCGCGCGGTGGTCCGGGTACCGGGGGGTCCAGCCGAGGTCGCGGGTGGCCTTGGCGTGGGAGACGCGCAGACGGGTGTCGAGCATGAGGGAGCCCAGGTAGGGGACGGCGAGGCGCAGGAGGCGGCCGGGGAGGACGAGACGGCGTCCGCCGCGGGCGGCGGAGAGCTCGCCCCAGGTCGACGGACGGTCGTCGACGATGTTGTACGCCTCGCCCGCGCGGCCCCGCTCCAGGGCGGCGACGGTCGCCTCGGCCGCGTCCTCGACGTGGACCCACGACATGGTGCCGCCGCCGCCCCTCGGGACCGGGAACGGCCGGGTGCCGGGCGTCGGGTCGAACCAGGTGCCGGGGCCGTAGAAGACGCCGTACCGCAGGGCCGTGCCCGCCACGTGGTCCGCGGCGAACAGCCGGCCCTCCGCCTCGACGAGCCCCGTGATCACATGGTCCGCGACCGTGCCGCCGCGCACCCCGAACGGGTCCTCCTCGGTGACCGGACGGTCGCCGTGGTCGCGGTAGCCGTAGCCCAGGACCAGCGACTGGGTCACGAAGCGGCCCGCCCCGAGCACGCCCGCCGCCTCCAGGAGGTGCGCGGTGCCGCGCTCCCGCAGCACGTTGCTGGGGTCGTCCGCGGTGAGCTTCAGCTTGGGCGCCTTGAGCGCGGTCAGCTGGTGGACCACCGCGTCGGCGGAGAGTCCGTCGAGCGCCCGCAGCAGTCCCTCCCGGTCGAGCGCGTCGGCCCGCACGGGCGTGGCGCCCAGGGCGCGTACCGTCGCCGCGGAACCGTCCGAGCGGGCGAGGGCCAGCACCTCGTGCCCGTCCCGGACGAGGGCGCGGGTCAGCGGGCGGCCGATGGCGCCGGTGGCACCGGCGAGCAGGATCCTCATGGTCAACCTCCAGATGGCTACACCCCCATGACCGCGCGGCCCCGCCGTCCGTGACAGCCGTGACGGTCCGGAGGAGTGATCCGGGTCACGCCCTTTCCGGCGTACGGTGAGGCGTTCGAGTTCCGTTCGGGTTCCTGCTCCGGGATCCCGTTCCGTGATCGTCCCGTCTCGTGGAAGGCCGGCGCGCGCATGACCGAGAACAGCACCCCCGTGGAGATCGTCTCCGAGCCCGTCGGGCGGGTGGTCGGAGGCCGGGCCGAGGTCCTGGACGACGAGTGGGGCGGGGTGGCGGCCGTGATCCGCCTGGACGAACGGTTCGGCGCGGACGCGCTCGCCGGACTCGACGCCTTCTCGCACGTGGAGGTCGTCTACCACTTCGACCGGGTCCCGGCGGAGAAGGTGGAGACGGGCGCCCGGCACCCCCGCGGCAACACCGACTGGCCGCTGGTCGGCATCTTCGCGCAGCGCGGCAAGAACCGCCCGAACCGCCTCGGGGTGTCCCGCTGCAGGCTGCTGCGCGTCGACGGACGCGAGGTGCACGTGGAGGGGCTGGACGCGGTCGACGGCACCCCGGTGCTCGACATCAAGCCCTACATGACGGAGTTCGGCCCCCGCGGCGCCACGGCCCAGCCCGGCTGGGCCACCGAGATCATGCGCCACTACTACTGACGCGGCCCGCCCCCGGCCCCGCCTGGGGGCCGGGAACCGGACACCGCCGGGGCGTTGTTCGGATGGTGGAAGGACCTGGAATTCTCCGCCGGATCTTCTACGCTCTGCAGAACCCGCAGGTAACTAGGGGGTTCGCAACGGGGCGAGCTGGTTCTGATCTCAGTGATTGAGGGGCTGGTTGCATGACTGTCGCGCGGCTTGAACTGATGCACGCCACCGGGGAGGCGCAGCTGGAGTACGCCGCCTACTCGTACGCGGTGCCCCGGGAACACGTGACGGAGGACGAACTGACGCAGGTCCTGGACGCCCCCCAGGAGACCGCGCGGGACGTCGTCAGGACCCTCCGCGAACTGAGGCTGCTGCGCAGCGTGGACGCCGAGGGGACCCGCCTGTGCGCGGTCCCGCCGGCCACCGCCGGCGCGCAGCTCCTGATGCCGGCCATCCGCCAACTGCGCGAGAGCCAGCGGGAGATGAGCCAGTCCTTCGCCCGGATCCTGGCGATGATGCCGGCGTACGAGTCCGGGGTCCTCGCACAGCTGGAGCAGCCGGCCTTCCAGTACCTCTCCGACCTGGCCACGACCCGGCAGGTGATCACCGAACTCGCGGCGCGCGCCAAGGACGAGGTGCTCACCGTGCAGCCGGGCGGCAGCCGCCCGCCGGGCAGCATCTCGGAGGCGCACGACCGCACGGTGCGGCTGCTGCGGCGCGGGGTGCGGATGCGCACCCTCTACCAGCACTCCGCCCGGTTCGACGGCACGACCGTCGACTACGTGCGCATGGTGAGCGAGCTGGGCGCCGAGGTGCGGATCGCCAGTGGGGTCGTGTCCCGGCTGCTGCTCTTCGACCGCGAGGCGGCGCTGATCAACCTGCCGGGCCTTCCGCACGGCGCGGTGGTGGTCCGGGAGTGCAGCGTCCTGGAGTTCATGACGGAGATCTTCGAGAACACCTGGAACGCCGCCGCCGAGTTCCCCCTGCAGCAGCAGCGGGCCCAAGTGGTGGACGCCTCCGAGGAGTTCAAGCAGGCGCTGCTGCGTCTCCTGGTCGAGGGCGACGACGACAAGGTGATCGCCCGGAAGCTGGGCGTGTCCATCCGGACCTGCCAGCGGCACCTCTCGGAGATCATGACCCGGCTCGGTGCGCGGAACCGGCTGCACGCGGGCTATCTGATCCACAAGCACGGGCTGCTCGACCAGTCGTTCCGGCAGGACGAGCCGGCGCCCGGTTCCTGAGCCGGTTCACAGCGGCTCGGTCACGATCAGGACGGCGGGGCGCCGGGTCCGCTGCATGAGCCGGTAGCACTCCCCGACGGCCTCCTCGGGACGCAGCGGGTCGAGGACGACGCCGGGCGGGGCGAACTGGTCGACCAGACCGTCGGATTCCTCCACGGCGCCCTTCCCCGGGCGTCCGACGACCATCAGGAGCGGCACCTCGTAGGCCTGGTTCAGCGCGGTGAGGCCGGCGAGCGCGTGGCCGGGCCCGGTGTGCGCCAGGAACACGGCGGCGTCACCGCCGGTGAGGGCCATGCCGGTCGCCATGCTGATGGCCGCGTCCTCGTGCGGCGCGGGCACGTAGACGAGGTCGCGGAGTTCGGGATACGGGCTCCGCGGCGCGTCTTCAAGGAGCCGGAAGAACCCCTGGAGCATCGCGCAGGGCACTCCCGTGAAGTGGGCGAAGCCCAGGCGGGCGAGGGTGAGCAGCACGGCCTCGGCGAGATCGATGTTCTGCGGCGGGACGGTGCCGGGTGTCGTGGTCATGGGTTCCGGTCTCGGTGGGCTGCGTCGTCGGGGCCACTGCCGGGGGACGGGACGTCGGGTGTCCGGCGCACGGGAGGGGGAGTCTCCGTGCCCGTCGGTGGCTGCGGGGGCGCCGGCTCAGTCCCAGCCGAGGTCGAGCGGGACGGCGCCGGAGCTGTCGGCGGCGAGGCCGGCCGGGCCGGACGTGCCGTGGCCCGCACCGCCCTTCGCGAGGCCGATGCTGCACAGCGCCACGACGAGGGCGCTGAGGACGACGGGCGACCATGCGGTGCGGGGACGGGGCACAGCTGGATTCCTCACGTCGGGGGTCGGCGGACGCGCCGCCTGCTGACACCGACGACTCTGGTGCACGGGGCGCGGTGGAGACACCGGTTCCGGGTGCCGCATCCGCGACAGTCGCAGATGCGTCAGACCACTTCGGCGGCGAAACCGGACAAAGATCTCGGGAAGGTCTCGTCATGCGGACAACCCACTGGATCTCGGCCACCGAGTGCGTATAGAAATCACTCGCCGCCGATCCCCACGGATCCGGAAGCCTCTTCGGGGGCCGTTCCGGAGGGGGTGCGCGCTTTATTGCCTCGGGCCGGGAAGGGGAGTTCTCGGTCCGTCCAGGACCGCTTTCCTGCCCCGGGTCGAAAGCTTCGAAGCTTCCCCGGTTCTTGAATGCCTTGAATGCCTTGAGTGCGTTGGACCAGAAAGGGAAGAACGATGCGCGAGCGTCTTGTCGGTCTCATCGGGAACGTCGTGGCGGAGGTCAACGAGCGGCGGGACGAGAAGATCCCCACCGGTGACCTCCTCAACGTCAGCCTCTACGGGGACGCCGGCGTCTTCGATTCGATGCACCTCGTCAACTTCCTCACGCTCGTGGAAGAGGCGATCGAGGACGAATTCGACGTGGAGATCTCCCTGACCTCGGAGAAGGCCGTCTCCCGTCGGGTGAGCCCCTTCAGCAGCGTCGGCCGGCTCATCGAGTTCATCGAGGAAGAGATGAACGAGAACGCGGAGAAGACCGCGGCCTGACGGCCCGGTTTCCGCGGAGAGGCGAGAACATGTCGGTGACGGTGAGAAAGGCCCTGGAGGGGGACCTGTACAAGGTCTACCTGCTCCTCAAGGGATCGACGCTGAATTCGGCGTGGATTCCCTTCGAGTGGCGCCGGCGGATGTTCCAGCCGGTCTGGGGCGGCAGCGAGGGCTACTACGGCTACGTCATGGAGGACGGCGACGAGGTCGTGGGCTTCCTCGGCACGCTCTTCACCGAGCGGGAGGTGCGGGGCGAGCCCCACAAGTTCTGCGAGATCCACAGCTGGTACGTGAAGGAGGAGTACCGCAACGAGAGCCTCAAGCTCTTCCTGCCGGTCACGTCCCTGCGCAAGGTGACCCTGGTCAACTACACGCCCACACAGTCCGTGTACGACATCAGCGCCAAGTTCGGCTGGGCGGACCTGGAGACCGGCGTCCGGCAGTTCCTGCCGGTGCCGACGCCGCGCAGCCTCGGCCGGGGCTGGAAGGTGGAGACCCGCAAGCACGTCATCGCGCAGCACCTCGACGAGGCCGACCGGCGGATCTTCCTCGACCACGCCGACCTCCGCTGTCGGCACTTCCTGATCACCAGGAAGGACAGCTCCGAGTACCTGTACGTGATCCTCAAGAAGCTGCGCCTGCGCCGGTTCGTGCCCTTCGGCCGCCTCCTGTACGTCAGCGACAAGCCGATGCTCCTGGAGGCGCTCGACCACCTGCGGATCCGCTGGTGCCTCCGGCTCGGCCTCGCCTTCACCGTCATCGACGAAGCGGAGCTCGCGGACACCGCGGCCGCCGCCTCGCCGCCCGCGTTCTCCCGCCTGGTCCCCCGCGCGGTCCCGTCGCAGTTCAAGTCAAAGACCCTGGAGCCCGAAGACATGCGGCCCGCCCTGTACTCGCTTCCCCTGCTCATCGGCTACCGGCTGCACTGACGACGATGAACATTCTTGTCACCGGCACCAGGTCCGGGGTCGGCAAGGCGCTCGCCGAGCACCTCGTCGAACAGGGCCACCAGGTCGTCGGCTGCAGCCGGAGGCCGTCCACCGTCGACCACCCCGGCTACCGGCACCACGAGGTGGACCTCACCGACGCGAAGGCGCTGCGCGCCATGTTCCGCGAGGTGCGACGGGAGTTCGGCCACCTCGACGCGCTCGTCAACAACGCCGGCACGTCCAGCATGAACCACTTCATGATGACCCCGGAGAAGACCGTCCGGGACATCTTCGACATCAACTTCTTCGCGGTGCTCAACTCCTGCCGCGAGGCGGCCAAGCTGCTGCAGAAGAGCCCCGGCTCCTCGTCGGCGATCCTCAACGTCTCCACGGTCGCCGTGCCGTGGGCGCTCGACGGGCAGCTCGCCTACTCGGCGAGCAAGAGCGCCGTCGAGCAGCTGACCCGGGTCATGAGCAAGGAGCTGGCCGGCTTCGGCATCCGCGTCAACGGCATCGGGCTGCCCCCGGTGCGCACCGTGCTCACCCGCACCCTGCCCGCGGGCATGGTCGAGTCCCTGATCGACCGGCAGGCCATCAAGCGGATGTGCACGATGGCGGACCTCTTCGGCCCCGTCGATTTCCTGATCTCCGAGCAATCCGGATTCGTCACCGGAGAAACGCTCTTCCTGGGGGGAGTCCACTGACATGAGCGATGAACTGGACCGTCGCGACGAACTGACGGAGAGGTTCGCCCGGCTGGGAGACCGTCCCGCTGTCATCGACAAGGGGCGGACGCACAGCTACGGCGACCTGGCCCGGGCGATCCGCACCACGGCGGACCGGCTGCGGGAGCGGGGCGTCGCCCCGCACGAGGCGGTGGTCCTCAACTCCGACTTCTCGTTCGGCTCCATCGCCACCCTGCTGGCCCTGTACCTGAACCGGAACGTCGTGGTCCCGCTGGTCGCCTTCACCGAGGGCGCCCTGCGCACCATCAACGACTCCTGCGCCCCGCGCCACCTGGTGAAGGTCGCCGACGACGGCTCCGAGCTGCTCGTCGAGCCCATGCACGGTACCGAGCCCGGCGCGCAGACCCCGGAGGCGTACCGTCCGCTCGTCGAGGCCGGCGCGGCGGGCCTCGTCCTGCTGAGCAGCGGCAGCACCGGCGCGCCCAAGGCGATCCTGCACAACCTCGACACGCTCGTCGCGGAGAAGGCCGGCTCCGGCGACCGCGTCGGCTCGCGGACCACGAACATCCTGATGTTCCTGCTCTTCGACCACATCGGCGGCATCAACTCGCTGCTCGGCGTGTTCAAGGTCAGCGGCACGGCGGTGCTGCCCGCGCGGCGCACCCCGGAGGAGATCTGCGCGCTGATCGAGGAGCACGGGATCCGGCTGCTGCCCACCAGCCCCACCTTCCTCAACCTCATCCTCATCGGCGACTACCACCGCAAGCACGACCTGAGCAGCCTGCGGATGATCTCGTACGGCACCGAGCCCATGCCCGAGGAGCTGCTGCGGCGCCTGCACACGGCGCTGCCGCGCGCCCGGCTGCTGCAGACCTTCGGCACCAGCGAGACCGGCATCTCGGCGACCACCAGCGAGTCCTCGGAGAGCACGTACTTCCGGATCTCCGACGAGAACGTGCAGTACCGGATCGTCGACGGCGAGCTGCAGCTCAAGAGCCGCACCCAGTTCATGGGGTACCTCAACTACCCCGACGACTCCCTGACCGAGGACGGCTGGTTCCGCACCGGCGACCTCGTCGAGGAGAAGGAGGACGGCTTCCTCAAGGTCAAGGGCCGGGCCAAGGAGGTCATCAACGTGGGCGGGGAGAAGGTCCTCCCGCTGGAGCTGGAGTCGATCCTGCTCGGCAGCCCGCTCATCGACGACTGCGTGGTCTACGGCCGGCCGAACTCGATCACCGGCCAGTCCGTCTGCGTCGACATCAAGCCGAGCGGCGCGATGACCCGGGCCGAGGCCCGCCGGCACGTCCACGAGTTCCTGGAGGGCAAGGTCGAGCCCTTCAAGCTGCCCGCCAAGGTGAACCTCGTCGAGGAGCTGCGGGTGTCCGACCGTTTCAAGAAGCAGAGGATCCGCGCATGAAGGAGCTCGTCTTCATCGGGGCGGGCAAGTTCGCCCTGGAGGTCGCCCGGTACGTGGCGGACGCCTCCGCCGCCGGACCCGAGACGTACCGGATCGCGCGCTACGCCGTCGTGGACGGCGAGACGGCGCACGCGCCGGCGGAGCTGTGCACCGGCCTCGACGAGGTCGTGTGGGAGCCCGGCACCCCCGTGGTGCTCGCCGTCTCGGACACGGCCGTACGGCGCCGGCTCATCGACGAGGTCGTCGTGAAGCACGGTCTGGCGGCCGAGAACATCGTCCACCCCTCCTCCCGGGTCGACCCGGCGGCCCTGCAGGGCGTCGGCAACGTCATCGGCCCCGACAACTACCTGGGCGTGAACGTGACCCTCGGGTCCTTCAACGTCCTCAACTACCTCAGCAGCGTCGGGCACCACTCGCGCCTCGGCGCGAACAACTTCCTGGCACCGAACTTCCACTGCGGCAACAGCGTCGAGGTCGGCGACGACAACTTCTTCGGGCTCGCGTGCACCGTCGCCCCGGAGGTCGTCATCGGCAGCGACTGCCGCTTCCAGGCCGGCCTCGGCCTCTTCGAGAACGCGGCCAGCGGCCTCACGTACCTCGCACCGAGCCGCATCAAGACCATCAAGTCCCTCTGAGGAGACAGCACATGAAGAAGTCGAAGGTTTCCATCATCGGTGCGGGCCCCGCGGGCTGCGTGGCGGCACTCACCCTCACCAAGCTCGGCCACGAGGTCGAGGTCTTCGAGCGCGACACCTTCCCGCGCTACCGCGTCGGCGAGTCCTTCCTCCCCGGCACCCTGTCGATCCTCACCCGGCTCGGCCTCCAGGAGAAGCTCGACGCCGCCGCGTTCGTGAAGAAGCCCTCCGCGACCTTCCTCTGGGGCCAGGACCAGGCCCCGTGGACGTTCTCCTTCAGCACCCCGCGCACCTCGCCGTGGGTCTTCGACCACGCCATCCAGGTCAAGCGCGAGGAGTTCGACCAGCTCCTCGTCGACGAGGTCCGCGAGCGCGGCGTCACCGTCCACGAGTCCACCCCGGTGACCAACGTCGACATCTCCGCCGCCGACTCCGTCACGCTCACCGTCCGCCAGGGCGAGGAGTCCCGCACGGTCGTCAGCGACTTCGTCATCGACGCGAGCGGCTCGCACAGCCCGCTCGCCCGCCAGCTGAAGATCCGCCGCTACGACGAGTTCTACAAGAACTTCGCGGTCTGGTCGTACTTCAAGAAGCCCGACCCCTTCGAGGGCGACCTCAAGGGCACCACGTACTCGATCACCTTCGAGGACGGCTGGGTGTGGATGATCCCGCTCAAGGGCGACCTGTACAGCGTCGGCCTGGTCGTCGACCGCTCGAAGTCCGCCGAGGTCAAGGAGCTGGGCCCGGAGCGCTTCTACCGCGAGACCCTCGCCAAGGCCAAGCGCGCCACCGCCCTCCTGGACGGCGCCGAGATGGTCGACGAGGTGCGGATCGTCCACGACTGGTCGTACGACTCCGAGTACGTCTCCGCCGGCCGCTTCTTCCTCAGCGGCGACGCCGCCTGCTTCACCGACCCGCTCTTCTCTCAGGGCGTCCACCTCGCCACCCAGTCCGCGGTCTCCGCCGCGGCCGCGATCGACCGGATCACCGAGAACCCGGACGAGAGCGACGAGGTCCACGCCTGGTACAACCGCACCTACGGCGAGACCTACGAGCAGTACCACGAGTTCCTGGCCTCCTTCTACACCTTCGCCTCCTTCACCGAGCCGGAGTCCGAGTTCTGGCTCAAGCGCCGGATCAGCGAGTCCGCCGACGAGCGCCTCAGCCGCAAGGCGTGGTTCGACCGCCTCGTCGAGGCCGACCAGGGCAGCAGCGACTGGTCGATCGCCGACTTCCGCGACCGCGCCTCCACGATGATCGGCATCGGCCGCCACCAGCGCCTCGAACTGAGCGACGAGTTCAGCGACGACGAGCTCAACGTCGCCCGCGTCCAGTGGATCAGCCGCCTGACCAAGGACCTCAACAGCATCAAGCGCCTCCAGTGGAACGGCGGCGAGGTGCGCCTGGAGCCCTTCTACAAGGTGGACCCGGAGGGCTTCACGCTCCAGCGCAAGCAGGTCATCGGCAACGAGGCCGGCGTCGACATGGTCAAGTGGCCGCTGGAGGAGGAGCACCGGGAGATCTTCGAGGCCCTCCTCAAGGAGGACCTCGGCTACAAGGAGGTCATCCGCCGCCTGAGCGAGACCGGCAAGCAGGAGCTCAGCTCCCAGATCGTCATCCGGCTCATGGAGGCCGGGCTCGTGACCGGTTACGACAAGAACGACCAGCCCGTCTTCATCCAGGACCGCCTGCGCTTCGACGGCGTCGGCGTCGAGTACGAGGTGTGACGACCATGCCGAACCAGAACCCGACCCTCGTCTTCCTCGCCGGCATCGGCAACTCCGGCCCCGAGCACTGGCAGCGCCAGTGGTTCGAGCGCGAGACCGACCGCGCCGTCTGGGTCGAGCACTCCTCCTGGGACGAGCCCGTCGCGGCCACCTGGGTGAAGGAGCTCGACGAGGCCCTCGCCGCCGTCCAGGGCCCGAAGATCGTCGTCGCCCACAGTCTCGGCTGCACGCTCCTCGCGCAGTGGGCCCGGGCGAAGGCCGAGAACCCGGCCCTCGCCGACGTCACGGCCGCCTTCCTGGTCGCCGCGCCCGACGTGGCCGGCGAGAACTTCCCCACCCAGGCGGAGGGCTTCGCCACCGACGCGTACGCCCTGCCGCTGCCGTTCCCGGCCGTCGTCGTCGCCAGCGAGGACGACCCGTACGGATCCCTGGAGCACGCCGAGACCGCCGCCGGGCAGCTCGGCGCCCGCCTCCACAACGTGGGCAGCCTCGGCCACATCAACGCCTCCTCCGGACTGGGGGACTGGAGCGAGGGCTGGCAGCTCTTCCAGGACGAGCTGAAGGCCTGACGGCCCGGCAGGCACACGGGCACGGCGGTGGCGTGCCCACCGGCGGGCGGAGCCGCCCAGGCTCCGCCCGGCCGGCGCCGCCCCGGTCCGGCCACACCCCCCGAGGGCCGTCCGCGCCCGGGAGAACAGCAGGGAGCAACGATGGAACTTGTCCAGGCCGAACCGGCCGGCGCCTCGGCCGACCCGACGGATCCGGCGGACCGGGCCGCCCCGGCGGACCCGCCGGCCCCGGCGACGTACCGGTACTGGCCGGCCGATCTGCACCGGCCGCAGGTCGTGCTCCGGTGCGGGCGTCAGCGGGTGACGTGCGTCCTCGACGAGCGCACCGCGGACGGGACGCTCGTCCTGTCCGCGCCCGAACCGGACCGGCTGTCCGGCATCCGGCCCGGCGCCCGCCTCTCGCTGCTCTTCCGCGGCGACGGCCGGCGCCTCGGCGGCGGGGCCCCGGTCCCCCTCTTCAGCCGCGACCACACCGTCGACCACCGGACCGGCCGGGTCGAGGTCCGCCCTCCCGCCGTCCGCGACGACGCCCACACCCACACGCTGGCGGAACCGATCACCGCCCGCCTCGACAGCCCCACCCTCTTCTCCCGGCCACAGCGCGTCACGATCGGCCGACTCGGCCCGTACGGAGGCGAGTTCACCGCCGACGACCCCGGCCGGCTGCTGGCGCCCGGCATGTCCGTGACGCTCGACCTGTGGCTGCCCTGGCTGGGCAGCCGCCGGATCGCCGCCCGGCTCACGTCCTGCCGCCAGTCCGGCGACGAGGCCCGCTTCTCCTTCCGGACCGCCGGCCGGAAGTCCGTACACGACTGCGCCGTCGTCCTCGCCGGCACGGTGCCGGAGTTCGGCTTCCCCGCGCTGCGGGCCGCCGGCGTCCGCCCGTCCCGGGTGAACCGGTACCTGTCGATCCGTACGGTCGCCAACGAGGCCACGTACCGGCAGGCGCTCGACGTCCGGCTGGCCGGCAACCGGCACTTCGGGCGGCTCGCCGAGGTCGGCGACAGCCTGGAGGTCGGCGACCGCCTCGACCGGCACGCGGTCGGCATCGTGTGCCGGCTCGGCGACAAGCCGGTCGGCACCGGCCGGATCGTCGTCAACGGCGGCGACCGGACCCTCAGCGAGATCGAGGCGCAGACCGAGGGCCTGCCGCCGCACATCTGGAACGGCGGCTTCGTCGAGGTCTCCCGCCTCGCGATCCACCCCGACTACCGGGGCTCCGGCGTCGTCCTCGCCCTCTTCCGAGAGATCGCCCGGCTGGCCTTCAACCTCGGCTGCCGCTACCTCGTCCTCGACGCCATCGACAAGCTCGTCCCCCAGTACGAGCGCCTCGGCGGCCGCAAGCTGCCGATCGCCAAGACGCACCCGTACACCAAGGAGACCGTCCGGGTCATGGCGATCGACATCGGCGAACAGCTCGGCCGCCTGGGCCGCGACTGGCCGCGCTGGCAGTACGTCTTCGGCCCCGTGGTCGGCCACTACCTGCGCACCTCGTCGCCGCACACCCTGACCGCCCTGGTCCACGGCGTCCGCCGGGTCCCGTTCCGCGTCAAGCGGATCACGAGCAGCCTGCTGTGACCCCGGGCCCGGGCCCGTACGCGCCGGGCCTCCCGCCGCTCCCGTAGCCCCGCCGCTTCCCGCCCGCCCGCTCGTCCCGCCCGCCCGCTCGTCCCGCCCGCTCGCTCGTCCCGCTCGTCCCGCCCGCCCGCCCCGCCCCGCCCCGTGAGGACTGCCCGTGTCCGCTCCACCCCGTCCCTGGCCGGCGCTGGCGGCGCTCTGCGTCGGCTACTTCCTGGTCATCCTGGACATGACCGTCGTCTCCGTGGCGAACCCGGCGATCATGGCGAGCCTGCGCGCCGACGTCACGTCCCTGGTCTGGGCGACCAGCTCCTACCTCCTCACCTTCGCCGCCCTGCTGCTGCCCGCCGGCCGCCTCGGCGACCGCTTCGGCCCCAAGCCCGTCTACCTCGCCGGACTCGCCGTGTTCACCGGCGCGTCCCTGTGGTGCGGCCTGTCGCAGGACATCGGGACGCTGATCGCGGCCCGCGCCGTCCAGGGCGTCGGCGCCGCGCTGCTGACCCCGCAGACGATGGCCGTGATCAGCCGCACCTTCCCGCCGGAGCGGCGCGCCGCCGCGATGAGCGTGTGGGGCGCGGTCGCCGGACTGGCCAACCTCCTCGGCCCGCTCCTCGGCGGCCTGGTCGTGGACCGGGCCGGCTGGGAGTGGATCTTCCACGCCAACCTCCCGATCGGACTGGTCGGCCTCGCGCTGGCCGTCCGGTACGTGCCCGTGCTGCCCACCCGCCCGCACCGCTTCGACACCGTCGGCCTGGTCCTCAGCACCGTCGGCATGGCCGCGCTCGTCCTCGGCCTGCAGGAGGGCGGCAGCCGCGGCTGGACCGCCTGGACCTGGGCCGCGACGGCCGCCGGGCTCGCCGTCCTGGCCCTGTTCGTGGTCCACCAGACCCGCACCAAGGCCGATCCGCTGCTGCCGCTCGGCATCTTCCGCGACCGGACCTTCGTCGCCGCCTCGCTGGCGGTCGCCCTCGCCGCGGCGGCGGTGACGGCCGTGATGGTGCCGCTGTACCTGTACCTGGAGGAGGCCCGCGCGCTGTCCGGGACGGGGGCGGGTGCCGTGCTCGCGCCGATGGCCGTGGCCGCCATCGTCTTCGTCCCCCTCGTCGGCCTGTTCGGCGACCGCCTCCACCCGCGCACGGTGCCCCTCGTCGGGCTCGTGCTGTTCGCCGCCTCCCTCGCCGCGTTCGCGGCGCTCATGACCCTCGACCTGCCGCTCGGCTGGTTCCTGGCCGGCGCGGCCCTCGCCGGGCTCGCCAACGCCTGCATCTGGCCGTCGCTGGCCGTGGCCGCCACCCTGCGGCTCCCGGCCGACCGGGCAGGCGCGGGCTCGGGCGCGTACAACGCCCTCCGGCAGGTGGGTTCCGTCCTCGGCAGCGCCGCGATCAGCGCCGTCCTGGCCTCCCGGCTGGCCGCCCACGGCCTGACGGAGGGCCTGACGGACGGCGCGGCGGCGTCGGGGGAGCCCGGAGGCTCCGCCGGTCCCGCGCTGAGCGCCGCCCTCGCCGAGACGGTGTACCTGCCCGCCGGGCTCCTGCTCCTCGGGGCGCTCGCCGCCTCACTGATCGTCCGTTCGAGCCCGCCGCCCCGGCAGCCGGACGGTTCAGCCTCTCCCTCCCTGGCGGTGACCCCATGACGGGCCAGACCACGGTCCACCTGTTCTTCAGCCTCGCCGCGCTCCTGGCGGTGGCCAAGCTGTTCGGCGCGCTCGCCCGCGCCGTGCGGCAGCCGCCGGTGGTCGGCGAGATCGTCGCCGGTGTCCTGTGCGGCCCGCTGGTCCTGCCCGAGTCCGTACGCGCCGTCCTGATCCCGAAGGACGTGGCGCCGCTCCTCTCGGCGCTCGCCGCGGTGGGCCTCGCCCTCTTCATGTTCGTCGTGGGCTACGAGCTGGAGCACACCCTGCTGCGCGGCCGCCGGCGCGCCGCCCTCGGCGTCGCCGTCGGCTCGGTCCTGGTGCCACTGGTCGTCGGCGTCCTGGTCGCGCTGCCGCTCGCCGCCCGGTACGCCCCCGGCTCCCACACCGGCTTCGTGCTCTTCCTGGGCATCGCCATGTCCGTCACGGCCTTCCCCGTCCTGGCGAGGATCCTCGCCGACCGCGGCCTCACCAACGGCCCCCTCGGCGGCCTCGCCCTGGCGGCCGCGGCCGTCGGCGACCTGGTCGCCTGGGTGGGCCTGGCCGCCGTGGCCGCGCTGACCGCCGGCGGCGAGCAGTGGCGGATCGCCCTGCTGCCGGTCTACGTCCTGCTCCTCCTCTGCGCCGTACGCCCCCTGCTGAAGCGGGTGCTGACCCACTGGGCCGAGCGGCCGTCGGCGCCGGCGACGCTCTTCCCGCTCCTGGTCTCCGGGCTGCTGCTGTCGTGCGCGGCCACCGAGTGGATGGGCGTCCACTACATCTTCGGCGCCTTCGCCTTCGGCGCGGTCATGCCGCGGGCCGGCCTGGAGAAGCTCCGCGACCGCCTGATCCACACGGCGGACCAGGCCGGGACGCTGCTGCTGCCGCTGTACTTCGTGGTGGCGGGCGCGAAGGTGAGCCTGGACGGCTTCGGCGCCTCCACCCTCGTCACGCTCCTCACCCTGCTGACCGTCGCCGTGGCGGCGAAGGCGGCCGGCGTGTACGCGGGGGCCCGCCTCTCCGGCCTGGAACACCGGTCGGCGCTGCCGCTCTCGATCCTCATGAACGTCCGCGGCCTCACGGAGATCGTCATCCTCTCCGTCGGCCTCGAACTCGGCCTGATCGACGGGACCGTCTACTCGATGATGGTCGTCATGGCCGTCGTGACCACGGCGATGGCCGGCCCCCTCCTCGCCGCCGCCCCGCCGCCTCCCGAAGAGGCCCCCCTTCCCGCCCCCGCCTCCGCCCCCCTCACCCATGCGACGGCCGACGAGACCGTAGGAATCGGACGATGAACCTGTACGAGCACGTGGACCAGTACTGCGAACGGGCCTCGGCCGCCTTCTGGGCCGAACCCGTCAACGCGCTGAGCAACCTCTCCTTCGCCGTCGCCGCGTGGGCGATCTGGCGGATGCTGGCCGGCCACCGCGCCGACCCGGCCGGCCGGAAGGCCCCGGTGAGCATCGCCTTCACGGTGCCGCTCGCGGCCTCCATCAGCCTGGGCAGCTTCGCCTTCCACACCCTCGGCACCCGCTGGGCGCAGGTCCTCGACGTCGCGCCGATCGCGCTCTTCGTCCTGTGGTTCCTGGGCAGTTACCTGCACTGGTTCCACGGCCTGTCCCGCTCCCGCGCCTTCCTGGGCGTGCTCGCGTTCATCGCCTTCCTGGCCGCGTTCATCGTCGTCGTGGGCCCGTACGTCCCCAACAAGTCGGGCACGTACGTCCCGGTGCTGCTCCTCCTCGCGGCCCTGACCGTGGTCCTGCGCACCTCGCCCCGCCCCGAACTCCGCACCCACGCGGGCACGTTCGCCCTCGCCACCGCGTCCTTCACCGGCGCGCTGCTTGCCCGTACGGCCGACGAGTCCGTCTGCTCCGACTTCCCGCTGGGCACCCACTTCCTGTGGCACCTCCTGGACGGCCTGGTGATCTACCTGGCGTCCCTGGCCCTGGTCCGCCACTGGAAGACCCGGACGTCCGCCACCCCCACCCCCGCCGAAGGCCCCGAGCGTGCTCCCAGCCCCCGGTGAGTGCCACCTCTGGCTGACCCCGACCCGCCCGCCCCGCGACTGGCCCCGCCTCCTCGCCCCCGAGGAGGCGGCCCGGGCGTCCGCCCTGCCCCCCGGCCCGCGACGCGACACCTACACGACGTCCCGGGCGTCCCAACGCCTCCTGGCCGGCCACTACACGGGAACCCCGCCCCCTCGGGTGCGCATCGACCGCACCTGCCACCACTGCGGCGCCGACCACGGCCGCCCGCGCTGGCTCACGGCGACCCCCCTGGACTACTCGGTGGCGCACACCGCCCACTGGATCCTGATCGCCGTGGTGACGCGGGGCCTGGTGGGCGTCGACATGGAGGAACTCCCCACCGCCCCGCCCTCCCCCCGCCTGGCGGCGAAATCCCTCACCGCCCCGGAACGCGAGCTCCTGGCGGCCACCCCGCCCCCCGACCGCCCGACGGCCTTCACCCGCCTGTGGACCCGCAAGGAGGCGGCCACCAAGCTCACCGGCCACGGTCTGGCCACCCCGTTCGCCTCCCTCGACACCACGACCCCCCTCCTGACCCACCCCCGGTTCCCCACCCCCCTCCACCTCCAGGACCTCCCCCTCCCCACCCCCCACCACCTGTCCTCCCTGGCCACCACCCACCCGACCGCCCCCACCCCGCCCCGCCGGCTGACCACCCTGACCACCCGAACGGGAGCGTGAGGGCGCCGGCGGCGGAGGGGAGGCCGGTCAGCGGTTCCGTGCGGGGTCGAGTTCCTTCGGGCCGTAGAGGGCCGTGGGCTGTCCTGTGGCCAAGGCCCAGTAGCGGTCGCCGAAGGACCAGTGCCACCACTCCGTGGGGTAGTTCACCAGCCCCGCGGCCGTGAGGACGCCGCCCAGCAGCTCGCGGTGGGCGCGGGCCTCCTCGCCGATGCCGGGGGCGTGGGTGTAGCAGGCGCCGGCGCTCTCCTCCGGGTCCGCGTTCATGCGCGTGCCCAGGTCCAGTTCGTGTCCGTCGGCATCGGCGAGGGTGAGGTCGACGGCCGCGCCGGCGCTGTGCGGGGCGATGTCGGGGGGCGACACGTACCGGCTCGCCGCCGAGTGGATCCGGTCGGCGGACCATTCGGGATGGGCGGCGCGCAGCTCACCGGCGTACTCCTCGAAGTACCGCCGCTGGAGGGAAGGGGGCCGGTAGCCCTCGACGAACAGCAGCCGCAGGCCCGCCGGAAGCAGCGTCTGGGCCGTGACCAGCCGCGCCAGCACGCCCTCCCGCAGATGGGCGAAGGCGTCCGCCGGGTCCTGCTTGCGGGTGTCGACGAGCAGGCGGCCGTCGTGGCGGACGTCGACGAGGCGTTCGCCGGACTCGGCCACGGGGACGGCGGCGACCCTGGGGTCCGCCATCAGCACGATCTCGCCCACGGCGCCGGACCCCGCGGGGTCCCGGGCCTCGGACGGGGGGAGCACGGGCCGCCCGGTCGGTGTCGGTGTCGGTATCGGGGCGGGCGGCCCCGCGGAGGTTCCGGGTTCGGTCATGGCGGGGAACCTATCGGCTCCGGCGGACCGCAACCGGGACCGGTCCGGCGCGCGTGTCGATGATCAGAGAAGTGCGAAGCGAGAAGCGTCGTTGTCCGTGCGGCCGTTGCGGGGTGTCCGATCCCCGCGGCCGAGAGGATCTGGAGCCGTTCCATGCCGGATGAGATCACCCTCCGTCCCGTCACCGCCGAACGGCGGACGCGCGGGGAGCGGCACGGAGCGGACCACCACCGGGTGCTCGAAGCCTTCCGGCGGGAATGCGACGCCCTCACCGACGCCGTGGCCGGACTGTCCGAGGCCGAGTGGGACCTCCCGACGCGCTGCGCCCCCTGGTCCGTACGCGAGCTGCTCGGGCACGTGTGCGTGGTGATCGACTGGCTCCCGGCGATGCTGGACGCACCGGCACCCTCGGCCGCGGAGATCTCCGCGGTGGACTACTACCGCCCCGACGACCGCTTCTCGGCGCGGACCAACGGCAGGCGGATCGCCCTGGCCCAGGACCGTGCGGCGCGGCCGGCGGACGGCGCCGCGTGCGCCGAGGACTTCGCCGCGACGTGGCGGCGGGCCGACCGGCTGTGCCGGGCCCAGCCGGACGGCCGGACCGTGCGGACGCGCCACGGCGATGCCATGCTCCTGTCGGAGTTCCTCCGCACGCGCGTCGTGGAAGTCGCCGTCCACGGACTCGACCTGGCCGACGCGCTCGGACGTGAGGCCTGGCTCACCCCGGCGGCCGGTGACGCCGTGACGGAGCTGCTCCTCGGCGCGGAGCACGCCACGGCGGCCGACGACCTCGGGTGGAGCCGTGCCGACTTCCTGCGCAGGGCCACCGGCCGGGAGCCGCTCGACGAAGCGGAGGCCCTGCGGGTCGAACGGCTCGGCATCCGCTGGCTCGCCCTGGGCTGACGGCCGCCCCCGCCCCGCGATCCCGCGGGGCGTGGAACCTCTGGTACCCGCCCCGCTTCGGCGTCACGGTCGAGACGGTGCCCACGCTCATCCGGGGCCGGGTCCACTACGGCCGCACCGCCACCCTCGGACTGGCCCTCCCCGCCGTCGCCTGGGCGGCCACGACGAAGCCCCAGGTCGCAAACGTCCTGGGCGGCTCGGCCCGTGACCCGGGCTCGCCGGTCGATGAGGCTGGACGGGTGCAGTTCGGCCGTGGCTCCGGTGCCCTCGGCTCGCAGCGGCGCGTCGCCGGGTTACACAAGGGCATGCGCCTCGGCGCGGGGCGTGCCGGTGCCCTTCACGGCCCGGGACCCGACCACTGGAAGAGCACCATGGCAGAGCGCGACCCCCGCAACCGCACCGGCAGGAGCCCGCTACGTCGCGGGCTCGTGACCGCCGTGCTCGCGGCCTGCATGCTGACCGCCTCGACGGCACCCGGATACGGGACCGACGCATCCGGCCCGGGAGCCGGCCCGCAGTTCACGCCGTTGACGGCGGCGGTGATGACCGAACCGACGCCGTTCCCCGCCACGGACGGCAGGACGCACCTCTCGTACGAACTGCTCACCACGAACGCACTGCCCAGCAGCACGCGGGTGCGCCTCGACCGCGTCGAGGTCCGGGACGCCCGCACACACCGGGTGGTGGGCTCGCTGAGCGGCCAGGCGCTGGCCGATGCCGCCAACCCCGTGGGTGATCCCCTGCCGGGTGCGGACGGGTACACCCCGGCGCCCCCGGGGCCGACGCCGACCGTCATCCCGGGCTCCCAGCAGTGGGTCATCTGGCTCGACCTGGCCCTCGACCGCGGTCAGCGGGTGCCCAAGGTCCTCGAACACCGTCTCTCGGGTGCCGTCGTCACCGCCTCCGGTTCCTCCCCCTTCGAGGAGACGGTCCAGGTCACCCCGACCGGCCGCACCGCGCCGATGAACCTGGACGCGCCGGTACGCCCCGGCACCTGGTACTCCAGCGAGTCGTGCTGCGGGAACACCCACCACCGGCGCGGCCTCGGCCCGATCAACGGCCGCTTCTACGTGCCGCAGCGCTTCGCGATCGACTGGTACCGGGTCGGAGAGCGGGGCCGGACCTGGGAAGGCGACCCCACGCGGCTCACCAGCTACCTGAGCTACCGGCAGCCGGTCGTCGCCGCGGCCGGCGGCAGGGTGGTGGAGGTCCAGGACGGGATCCCGGACAACACGCCGCCCGTCACCCCGCCGGTCCCGCCGATCGAGGAGACCGTCGGCAACCACGTCACCGTGGAGGTCGCGCCGGGCCGCTATCTGCTCTACGCCCACCTGAAGCCCGGCTCGCCCAAGGTCCGGGAAGGCGACCACGTCGAACCCGGCCGGGTTCTCGGGCTGATCGGCAACAGCGGCAACTCGACCACGCCGCACCTGCACTTCCAGGTGATGACCACGGCCGAGTTCTTCCCGACCGACAGCCCCCCGTTCACCTTCCGGGAGTTCCGCGTGGTCGGACAGGTCGAACCCCGCCTCTGGGACGACAACCTGGGCACCCAGCCGACCGGCGTCCTGCCGATCACGCCCTCGCCGCACGACGGCCCTCACCGTGCGCGGTACCCGCTCGACCGCGAGGTGCTGGAGTTCTGACCGGATCCCGGTCGTGCCGACGGCCGGGACGACGACGAAGGCCCTGGTCTCCGACCAGGGCCTTCGTTCACGAGCGGATCTTCGCCGCCGGCACGGCGGCGGATCAGCCACGCCACTCCACCAGGACGAGAGTGGCGTCGTCCGAGGTGGCTTCGCCGCGCGCCCGCTTCAGCGTGTGGGACAGGTCCCGTGCCACCGCGCGGACTCCTCGGTCCGCCTTCTCCAGCTGGTTCACCCAGTCGATCAGCTGGTCCTCGCCGAACTGATCCTGCCCGCTCTCGTGCTCCTCGATCAGGCCGTCGGTGAAGCAGAGGACGCGGTCCCCGGGTTCGAGCCTCACACTGCTGACCTGCGGCTGTGCTCCTCCGAATCCGACGGGCAGGGTGGTGGGGCTGTCCAGGCGGCCCATGACGCGGTGTTCACGGATCAGCATGGGGGCGGGGTGTCCCGCGTTGACCCACTGGAGACGGCCGGTGGCCGTGTCCAGCCGCAGCATCTGCGCGGTGACGAAGTGGTCG
Organism: Streptomyces sp. NPDC007863; assembly: GCF_040633895.1. Taxonomy (NCBI): domain Bacteria; kingdom Bacillati; phylum Actinomycetota; class Actinomycetes; order Kitasatosporales; family Streptomycetaceae; genus Streptomyces; species Streptomyces sp. NPDC007863. The sequence continues at coordinate 252,200 of NZ_JBEYEI010000005.1, read as the reverse complement.
GGGGCGAACTGCTCGGCGATGGCCCGGTCCATGAAGAGGTAGATCTCGGACAGCTCGACGCTGATGCGGCGGGCGTGCCGGTACGCGCCGATGGCGACGGTGGCCATGGTGGCCGCGTCGAGGCCGTGCCCCATGGCGTCGATCATGGCGAGGTGGAGGACATCGCCGTTCAGGGCGTAGTCGAAGCTGTCGCCGGCCACGTCGTACGCGGGCTCCAGGACTCCGGCGACGGCGACGCGCGGCATGGTCATGGTCAGCGGCGGCAGGAGCGACCACTGGATCTCCGCGGCAACGCTCATCGGCTCGTCGCGGCGGGTGCGGAAGAAGAGGTCGGTGTGACCGTTCTTGGTCTGCAGCAGGTCGGCGACCAGCCCCGCGATCCTGCGCAGGAGCCGGCGGTCGTCCTCGTCGACCGCGTCCAGGGTGACGGCCAGGACGCCGGCCCGATCGCCGCCGTCGAGCAGGGGGAGGTGGACGCGTACCCCGTCGGCCCGCGCCAGCTCGACCGGGCGCGACGTGAGGAAACACCTGCCGGCGTCGGAGCCGTCGATGGACAGCGGCTCCCCGCCCGTCAGCCCTTCGGCAGCCAGGGGCACCAGCCAGTCCTGCCCGTAGTCCTGGAGCAGGATCTGCGGGTTCCTGCCCCCCAGTCGGCTCACCGTCTCGGCGACGACCAGCCCGACCCGGTCGGGCGGCAGCTCGTGCGCCCGGTCCAGGACCGTTCCCAGGAGTCCCTCCCCGAAGCTCTCCGAGCGATCGGGTTTCCCGAGCCGTCCGAGGGCCATCCCGTTGCCTCCAACCGAGCGGCGATGACCTCGCCCGGTCCTGCCGTACGGGGCGGATGCCGCGCCCGCGCAGCCACCGGGGACCGGAGCGGCCCGCACCAGCGATGTGGCCTCCAGGATGCTCCTCGGTGGCAGGTCACGCCACACAGGGCCGTACCGCTGCCGCTCATGGAGTGGGCCCGGTCAGGGTTCCTCGGGGTGATGGCCGTTGCCGGTGGGCGGTCTGCTGGTGGCGAGCCAGGTGCGGGCGGGTCCGGCGGCGGTCTCGGTGTCGACGGTGAGGTGGAGCCGTGTGCCGCCGCCCGGCGCGGGGTAGCTGCGCTGTTCCGCCCCGGCGAAGCACCGGCGGATCACTTCGGCGACCGCGCGGGCGGCCTCGGGCGTGGCGGAGACGATACGGATCTCGGCGTAACTCCCCTGCGGCAGGGACTCGTTCTCGGTGGGGTGCAAGACGGCGTGCTCCGTTCGGGACGAAGGCGAGAGGCCGGCGGGTGGGTCGTCCCTGGGGTCGGGTGCCCCACCCGCGGCCTTCGGCCGGAGGAGTGGTCTGGGGTCAGGCAGGTCAGGGCCAGGTGCCCGTAGGCCGACGATCGGCGATCCGTTCGGGCGGCCTGGGGTTGCTGTGACCGGGGGGACGGCTGAGGGAGGGGTAGGGGTCGCCGAAGTGGTGGGCCGCTATGCGTGCGTCGTGCTGGGCGTTCAGCCGGTGGATCAGGCGTGTGCCGAGCGCGATCAGAAACGCGCCGGCCAGGAGCGTGATCACGATCTCCATGTCGTCACCCGCATGTACCCCGGCAGAGGAATCATCCGCGCGCCCACGACGGGGCGCGCCGCCGGGTGAGGCCGGGGCGCCGGGACGGCCCCGCCCTCGCTCTCCCAGGCTTCTTCGCTGCTCCGCGCCTCCCGCATACGGCGGCCGGCCGCGGCCTCGCCGGACATCAGCGCGCCCGCGGTGAGAACGCTGCCGGAGAGCGCGGCAGCGGCCATCAGCCGTGCCGCGGAGGCGGGTTCGGTCTCGGGCGGAATCACGAGCAGGTCGCAGCGGCCGGTCGTGTAGGACAACAGGATGACCTTGTCCGGGTCCTGCTCGGTGAACCAGCCCACGTGCAGGACGTGGCCCGTGACGGCGACCTTGTGCGGGACGACGGGCCAGTGGCGGGGGTTCACCAGGACACGGGTGATGCGGTCCCGGCGTGCTTCGAGGGTGTCGACCAGCGCCGGCAACTCTGCTGCCAGATCGCGTGAACGGGGCCACCAGGCGCCGTCGAGCCGACCGGCGAGCGTGGTCTTCGGAGTGAGCGACAAGCGGGCCGGAAGTCCTGGGGTGAGGGCGCGGTTCGCTTCCCTGTCGAGGACGGTGGTCATGGCGGACCTGCCCCCGGGCTGCCCGTCGGCAGCCCGGTTTTTCGTGTTCCCCGGAAATGACACCTGCGTGGAAGCTGGTGCTCGAAGTACTTCCGGTACCTCCAGCGTACGTCCGATCAGTCCGTTTCCTGCCTGATAGGGGGAACTACTTCCGGTTCGTGCGAACGGGCGTGCGGCGACGGGCGGGCGTACGGGCGCAGGGGTTACCGTGAAAGGACGCCACCGTCACCCCGTCGGCGGCCTGCCGCCCCCTCGGGAGCACCGTGGCGGGCCCGCGGCACCTCACTGACGAGCGGATCCACCATGGCCGACTCCGACATCCCGCCCCCGTTGCTCCTGCCGGACGAGATCCACCAGGCGGTACGCCCCGGCACGGCTCTGCTCCGGCTGGAGACGACGCACTCCCGGCAGGGCGTCCTCGACGGTGCGTGGTGGCCGCGCACGCGCGACGTGGAGCAGGAGGTTCCCGCGCTGGTGTCCGTCCTGACCGAACACCTCGGACCCGTCACCCGGGTCGGCCTGGACGCGACCGCGTGGGACGGGATTCCGACCCGGCTGGTCATCGACGAACGGGTCGTCCACCTCGACTCCTTCCCCGTCGGCGACGACACCGTCCTGATCACCCGCGGCGACAAGGACCACTTCGCGCTGATGGTGGTCCCGCCGGACACGGAACCCGACGCCGCCCGCACGGCCATGGCCCGCGCGGTCCACGCCGACAACATCACCCAGGCCGCCGAGCTCCTCGTCGCCACGCTTCCTCCACCGACGACCGAGGACGGAGAAGAGGCATGACCGAGACGGCGGACATCCGCGAGTGGCGCAGCCAGGCCGTGGTGGACCCCGGCGGCCACAAGATCGGCACACGTCGGACACCCCGGCACCAGAGGAGGTGCCCGCCTCGGTGCGGGGGCCCGCCGAGGTACGGCGAGCGGGCACCGTCTCAGGCCGAGGCCGGCGGGTCGGCCGTTTCGGCGGCGCGGCGGTATTCGGCGTTGATGCGCTGGGCTTCTTCGAGCTGGTCTTCCAGGACGATGATGCGGCAGGCGGCCTCGATGGGGGTGCCCTGGTCGACGAGTTCGCGGGCGCGGGCGGCGATGCGCAGCTGGTAGCGGGAGTAGCGGCGGTGGCCGCCCTCGGAGCGGAGCGGGGTGATGAGGCGCGCTTCGCCGATGGCGCGGAGGAAGCTCTGGCTGGTGCCGAGCATCTCGGCCGCGCGGCCCATGGTGTAGGCGGGGTAGTCGTCGTCGTCGAGTCGGCCGTAGGAGTCGTCTGCTGTCATCTGCACCTCTCTCATGGAACGCGTTGAGGGGCCCTGGCGCCGTACGGCACCAGGGCCCCGAAGGAACTTCTACACCACGTGCCGACCCTGATACTGCGTCGGCCTTCTGTGTCCGCAGACCCGACCTGGCTGCTGTCGGGAGTGCGGGGATCGCGGTTGCTTGACCGGAGACCACCTCGCTATCGATGTCCTGCGGTACCCGGACTCAGGAGCTTCGTCCGGGCGATCCTTATGGTGCTTCGTTCCTCCGTCCTTCCCTCGGTGATCAACTTCCTGCCATCGGGGTACTGCTCACTCTTCACTGCCGGGTACTGCGTACTGCACGCACGGGTACCGCATCTGCCATGACCGCGGTCCCGCTCCTGGCGGCCCCTGATCACTGCGGGCCACCCGGTCCGGCCGTCAGTCCCGTCGCCGTCCTGCAACCAACATGGCTTCGAAACTCCACGGCCGCACCGTCCTGCGTACTGCAACTGAAGGTGCTGCTGCTCGGCAGTTCGTCTCTGCCGAGCCCTTCTGTCTCTCTGGGTACGAGAGAAACCATAGCGACGCCGACACCCAATGTCTACTCTGGCCAATATAGATTTTTGGGCGTCGGGTGGCGAGGTAATCGACCTCGAACAGTGATGGGCGCGGGTACGGCGCGTTCACAGGGGACCGACCGCCCCATGCCGGGGCAGATGCAGCGGACAGGAAGGAACGGGCAGGGCGATCCAGAGACCAGGGGGTCTTCACCGCCACGACGCCGGGGGGACGGGCCGCCCGCCTGTCTGCACTTCCGCATGGCGCGGATCCTTCAGGGCACGGTGGGGAACCCGGAGGCGGGCTGGATGCACCGCGTCTCGATCGCGGACACCGCCCACCGATATGCGAGAGGGCCCGACCGACGTGTGCCGGTCGGGCCCTCTCGGCTGTTCGGGTGCCGGCTCACGTTCGCCCGTGGGTGGCGATCAAGCCGCCGCGGGGGAGCCGAGCAGCGCGGAGGCGTGCCGGATCGGGTCGAGCCCGCGGACGGGCACGGTGGCCCGGGGAAGGATGCGGCGGAAGGGGGTGGTCCCGCTCGCGCAGCCGTAGCCGGTCGGTGTGGCTCAGGCCGCCGCGCCGGCGGCGGAACGCCGTGCGCCGGCGCGCCTCGCTGCCGTGGCGGGACCGCGTCGACCTCGCGAGGTCGCCCTGCGCTTGCGTTGCTCGGCGGGCGGAGCGGTGATTGTCACGGGGATGCCGGACGGGGTCCGCGCGCCGGTGATCCGGGCGAGCGCCTCCTCGCCCGAGCGGACCTGGGTGGTCTGGGGCACGATGCCGGCGGTGGTCATGAGGCGGGTCATGTCGCGGCGCTGGCCGGCGGTGACCAGGGTGACGACGCTGCCGGACTCACCGGCCCGGGCGGTACGGCCGCCGCGGTGGAGGTAGTCCTTGTGGTCGGTCGGCGGGTCGACGTTGACGACGAGGTCGAGGTGGTCGACGTGGATGCCGCGCGCGGCGACGTTCGTCGCGACGAGGACGGTGACGTGCCCGGTCTTGAACTGGGCGAGGGTGCGGGTGCGCTGCGGCTGTGACTTCCCGCCGTGGAGGGCGGCTGCCCGGACACCGCTGTCGAGGAGGTCCTGGGTGAGGCGGTCCACGGCGTGCTTGGTGTCCAGGAACATGATCACCCGACCCTCGCGCGCCGCGATCTCGGTCGTCAGCCGGTGCTTGTCGGCACCGTGCACATGGAGGACGTGGTGCTCCATCGTGCTGACGGCGCCCTGCGAGGGGTCCACGGAGTGGACGACGGGATTGGTGAGGTAGCGGCGGACCAGGAGGTCGACGTTGCGGTCCAGCGTCGCGGAGAACAGCATGCGCTGACCCTCGGGGCGGACCTGGTCGAGCAGCGCGGTGACCTGCGGCATGAAGCCCATGTCGGCCATCTGGTCGGCCTCGTCCAGGACGGTGATCGAGACCCGGTCCAGTCGGCAGTCACCGCGGTCGATGAGGTCCTTGAGGCGACCGGGGGTGGCCACGACGACTTCGATGCCCCCGCGCAGCGCGTTCGCCTGCCGGCGGATCGGCATGCCGCCGACGACGGTGGCCAGGCGCAGCTTCACGGCGCGGGCGTAGGGCGTGAGGGCGTCGGTGACCTGCTGGGCGAGTTCCCGGGTGGGGACGAGGACCAGGGCGAGCGGCTGACGGGGCTCGGCGGCCTGTCCGGCGGTGCGGGCCAGCAGGGCGAGACCGAAGGCGAGGGTCTTGCCGGAGCCGGTCCGGCCGCGGCCGAGGACGTCACGGCCGGCCAGGGAGTTCGGCAGCGTTGCGCCCTGGATCGGGAACGGGACGGACACGCCCTGTGCGGTGAGCGCGGCCAGAAGGCGCTGGTCCAGGGCGAGGTCGGCGAAGGCCTCGACGGCGGGCAGCGCCGGAGTGATCGTCTTCGGTGGTGCGAATTCTCCCTGCACCGCTCCAGGTCGACGGCTGTGACCGTCGGAGCGGCTCGGAGCGCCCGAACGGCTCGGCGCGGACGAAGCGAAGCGGCTGCTCCGGGGCGAACCTGTGGTGGAGCCGTACGCGTGACCGCCGTTGCGGCGGGTGCGGGAGGAACGGTTGTTCGTGCGTGTGGGGTTCATGCAGAACCTTCCTTGATGCAGCGCGTATCGAGGAATTCCGGCAGCGGATGAACGGCATTGGGAATCACAGGCACGGGCCGAATGGAATGCAAAAGCAAGCGGCTTTAACCGGGTCGAATGACTGTCGGCGCGCAAGCGGGCGAGCGAAAGGAATGAGGGCGGCTCAGGTTCGCGTAAAAGGCCTGAGAAATGAGTCCAGCTGGAGCCTCCCAGGGCTTCCGCGAGCTCCAGGAGGGCCAGAAGGTCACCTTCGACATCGAGCAGGGCTAGAAGGGCCCGACGGCCGAGAACATCGTCTCCGCCTGAGGCTGACGCGTCACAGTACGACGGAATCCGTACCGTACGGACGCCGTGTCGCCGCGATGATGCCCTGACCGGAAAGTGACCGGGAATACAAAGCGCTTCCGTTCGGCGCGCGGCCGGCGAGAGACGCTTGAAGTTTTGGGTACCAAAACTGCAACTGAGTTCGACAGTAGCATGTTGCCGCAGGCTGTGTGCGTCTGATATTTCTCCCTGTGCATCGCCGGTAAAAACTCTCTCTGCGATGGTCGTTAAATTCTCAGGCCGCGAGCGCAGGTATTCGTGTACTCCGAGCGCAGCGCCTCGGAAGCGACGCGGTCGACCGCCTGCGGTGGCGGCGGTCGTCACAACGGCCCCAGCGCATGCACTCCGCCGAGGCCGCCCTTCCGGATCGTCGCACGTGAGCGGTCCGGACAACGACGAAGCCCCAGGTCTCCGACCTGGGGCTTCATGAAAGAGCGGATGACGGGAATCGAACCCGCGCCATAAGCTTGGGAATCACCGTCGCTCGGACCACTAACCGCCTCTGAACTGGTATTTCTCTCGCTGATGCGGGTGTGCGGCGGCCTGCTCGACACCGCTGGTGACCGTAGTTCACCGCTCCGGAGGGCACGCCTGGGGCACGCCGGGGGCGGCGCGATCCGGTCTGGCACCGGCTGCCGCGAGCCCGTGCCGGACGTCAGGCGTGCGCGGCCGCCTCCAGAGGGCTCAGGGCGGCTGCCCGGCGGGCCGGGACGGCGGCCGCGAGGACGCCGACCGCGAGCGAGAGCAGGCACACCAGGAGCAGGGTGCCCCAGGGCAGGGCCAAGGTGTACTGGTCGATGGCGCCGTCGGCGAGGGAGCCGACCGCCCAGGCGCCGAACAGGCCGCCCGCCAGGCCGAGGAGGGTGCCGAAACCGGCGACGGTCAGGGCCTCCAGGCGGATCATGCGGCGGACTCCGGCGCGGTCCAGGCCGAGCGCGCGCAGGGCACCGATCTCGCGGGTGCGTTCGGCGACCGACATGGCCAGCGTGTTCACGATGCCGAGGGCGCTGATGACGACGCCGATGCCGAGCATGCCGTACATCACGTTCAGCAGGTCGCCCATGGTGCCGGCGGCCTCGCGGACGAGCTGGTCGCGGTCCTGCACGGTGAGGAGGGGGTTGTTGCCGACGGCGGTGCGCAGCCGCTTCTCCAGTGCGGCCGTCGCCGGGCCGTCGGTGCGCAGGAGTACGCGCTGGACGGAGCCGGGCAGGAAGCTGTCGGCCGCGACCTCGCCGCGGCTGCCGAGTGCGTCGTGGGCGATGGGGTTGTCCTGGTAGACGCCCACGACCTGGTACGAGGTGGGCTTCCCCGCGCGGCCCATCTCGACGCTCAACAGGCCGCCGGTGGTCACTCCGCTCTCCCGGGCGAGGGTGGCGGAGACGGCGATCCGGCCCGGTGCCAGGTCATCGGCGGAGCCGGAGACGAAGTCGAGCTTCATGGTGTCGCGCACGGTGGCGGGGTCGACGCCGGAGATCTGCCGGACGCCGGTGCCGGTGAACAGGGTGGAGTCGGTGATCGGGTGCGCGGCGCGCACGCCGGGGGTGTCGGTCAGCCGTCGTACGGCGGCCGGGTCGATGCCCGTCATGGTGGAGCGGGTGCTGACGACGTAGTCGGCGCCGAGCCCGGCCGTGGCCTGGCGATCGAGGGCCTGGCCGGTGGAGTGTCCGATGACGGCGAGGCCGGTGACGAGGCCGGTGCTGATCAGCAGGGTGGCGGCGGTGGCCGCCGTGCGGCGCGGATCGCGCAGGGCGTTCTCCCAGGCGAGGCGGCCGGTGACGCCGAAGCGCCCGGTCAGCCGCCCCGTCAGCCGGATCACCGGGGCGGCGATCACCGGCGCGAGCACGATCAGGCCGGCGGCGAACAGGCCGCAGCCCGCCATCGCGGCGCGCAGGTTCTCCTCCGAGGCGTCCTTCGCGCCGCCGAGGGAGATCAGCCAGCCGGCGCCGAGTGCGAGGAGGACGAGGCCCACCGCGCCGCGCAGTCGGAACCGCCGTGCCGGAGAAGGCTGTTCGGCCGTGCGCAGCGCCTCCATGGGCGAGGTCCTGGCGGCCAGGCGGGAGGGCAGCCACGCGGCAAGCACGGTGACGCCGACGCCCACGCCGAGCGCCGCCACGACCGAGCGCGGGCCGATCACCAGGGGGCCGCTGGGCAGGGCGCTGTCACCGCCGAGGGCGTGGGGCAGAAAGGCCGCGATGCCGAGCCCGAGCAGGAAGCCGGCCACCGAGGAGGCCAGGCCGACCACCAGGGCCTCCAGGAGGACGGAGCGCGACACCTGACGCCGTGAGGCGCCGATCGCCCGGAGCAGCGCGGTCTCGCGGGTGCGCCGCTTCACCAGCATGGTGAAGGTGTTGACGATGAGGAACGAGCCGATGAAGAGCGAGACCCCGGCGAAGACCATCGGGACCTTCTCGTAGCCGCGGGTCAGGGTGTCGACGAGGATGGCCTGCTGGGCGGCCTGGGCCTGGCCCGTGGTGGCCTCGGCACGGTCCGCGGGCAGCACGGCCGTGACCCGGTCGGCGAGTTCGTACGGGGTGGTGCCGGGCGTGGCGGTCAGGTCGATGCCTGTGTAGTGACCGGGGGTGGCGAACAGCTTCTGCGCGGTCGCCTTGTCGAAGAGGACGAGGGTGCCGCCGGCGGTGACACGGGTGTCGTCCGTGGTCACGATGCCGACGAGGCGCGCGGTCATGACCGGGCCGTCCGTGGCCAGGGTGACCGTGTCGCCGAGCCGGAGACCGCCCGCGGCGGCGGTGCCGCCGTCCACGGCGACCTCGCCGCTGTGCGCGGGGGCGCGGCCCTCGGCCAGCGGATGGCGGCTGTCCTCGCCGCCCTTGTCCGGTACGTACGCGCCGGCCAGGTTCGACCAGGCCCGGCCGGCCCGCAGGGGGCTGCCGTCCGCCGCGTTCAGGGTGGCCGAGCCGTCGGCCGACGGCCGTACGGCGGCGACGCCGGGAACCCGGGCCAGCTGGGCGACGAGCGCGTCGTCGAGCACACCGGCCCGCGGTCCGGAGTCCGTACCGGGTACGGGGGCCTTCTCGGTCACGGTGACGTCGATACCGGCGAAGGTCTTCGACGCGGCGGCGCGGTGGGCTGCGGAGGTGGAGTCCGCGAAGACGAGGGTGCCGCTGACGAACGCGACGCCCAGGCAGACGGCGAGGACGGTCATGGCCAGCCGGGCCCTGTGGGCCAGGAGATTGCGCAGGGTTGTTCTCAGCATGTGTCGTGAAGGCTTTCCGAGGGAGGACGGGGGAGCCGGGGCGGCCCGGTCGGGTCGGTACGGAGAGGGAGGCGGCGCGGGCGCGGCTCAGCCGTCGTGGGAGCGGGCGCCCAGGCTCTTCATCAGGTCGAGGACGCGGTCCGGGGTGGGCCGGGCCATCTCCTCGACGAGGCGCCCGTCGGAGAGGAACACGACGCGGTCGGCGTAACCGGCGGCCACGGGATCGTGGGTGACCATGACCACGGTCTGGCCCAGCTCGCGCACCGAGTCCCGCAGGAAGCCGAGGACTTCGGCCCCGGAGCGCGAGTCGAGGTTGCCGGTGGGCTCGTCGCCGAAGACGATCGCGGGGCGGGAGGCGAGGGCGCGGGCGACGGCGACGCGCTGCTGCTGGCCGCCGGACAGCTCGGCGGGCCGGTGCCCGAGCCGGTCGGCGAGCCCCACCATGGCGACGACCCGGTCCAGCCACGCGCGGTCGGGGCGGCGGCCGGCGATGTCCATCGGCAGGGTGATGTTCTCCAGGGCGGTCAGCGTCGGCAGCAGGTTGAACGCCTGGAAGACGAACCCGATGCGGTCCCGGCGCAGTTGCGTGAGCTGCCGGTCCCCGAGCCGGGCGAGTTCGGTGGTGCCGACGCGTACCGACCCGGACGTGGGCGAGTCGAGTCCGGCGGCGCAGTGCAGCAGGGTGGACTTTCCGCAGCCCGACGGGCCCGTGATCGCGGTGAACTCGCCCTCCCGGAAGGCGACGCTGACCCGGTCCAGGGCGACCACGCGGGTGTCGCCGCTGCCGTAGACCTTCGTCAGGTCGGTGGTGGCGGCCGCGATGCCGGTCGTCGGGTGCGGCGGCAGGAGGTCGGCGGTCATGGGGCTCCTCTTCTCGTACGGAAAGCGCACGTGAAGGGTGTCCGGGGAACGTATCGGGGTCTGGGCCCCCGTGTATCGGTGTCCGCTCGGGCATGCGGCAACCGTGTAGCGGGCCGGATACGGGAAAGGGCCTCCCCGCGGTGTCCGCGCGTCGGGGGCGCGGGCGGCGGCGGGGAGGCCCTGAAGGGGCGCGCCTCTACCGGCGCTCGCCCAGCGGGACGACCCTGCGGGCGAGCGCGCCGACGGCCAGGAGCGTCCCGCCGAGGAACAGCCCGATCACGCCGAGCACTCCGGCCGGCTGTCCCGTCTCGCCCGCCGCGGTGTTCGCGGTGAGTCCGCCGATGACGAGCAGCAGGGACAGGACGGCGGTGAGGGCGCCGGCGGCCAGGGCGCTGCGGGACAGGGCGGTGGTGCGGAAGGAAGGGTTCACGGTGGCCTCCTCGAAGCGGGTCCCGAGCTGGATCCGGTACGGGACGTGGTGTCCTTCGAAGGGTGACGGAGGAACGTATCGGCCCGTGGGCCGCCGTGTATCAGTGGCCGCTCCACCACGTACCGACCACCGACGGCCGTTCCGTCACGCGGGCAGCCGCAGGGTGGCGACGGCCCCGCCGTCCGGTGCGTTGGCCAGCAGCAGTTCGGCGCCGAGGACCCGGGCCTGGCCGAGGGCGATGGTGAGCCCCAGGCCGTGGCCCGAGCCGCGTTCCCGGGCACCGGTGTGGAAGCGGCGCGGGCCGTGGAGCAGCAGGTCGTCCGGGAAGCCGGGTCCGTGGTCACGGACGACGACCGTCGGTCCGTCGACGGTGACCCGGACCGGGCCGGCTCCGTGGCGGTGGGCGTTGACGACGAGGTTGGCGACGATCCGTTCCAGGCGGCGCGGGTCGGTCTCCACCGTCCGCGCGCTGCCGTCGTCGGTGATCTCCGCGTCGAGACCGGTACGGGAGACGGCTTCGGCGACCACGGAGCCGAGCGGCACCCGGACGCGGACCGCCTCCTCGGCGCCCGCGTCCAGGCGGGAGATCTCAAGGAGGTCCTCGACGAGGTCGCGCAGGTCGCGCACCCTCGCCCGCAGCAGGTCCTCGGTCTCGCCGGGCGGCAGGAGGTCGACGGCGGCGAGCAGTCCTCCGACGGGGGTGCGCAGCTCGTGGGCCACGTCCGCGGTGAACCGGCGCTCGGTGCGCAGCCGCAGCGCGAGGCTGTCGGCCATCCGGTCGACGGTCGCGGCGATGTCCGAGACCTCGTCACGGCCCTTCGTGGGCCCCGTGCGGGCGTCCAGGTCTCCGGCGGAGATCCGTGCGGCGGTCTCGGCGACCCGGCTCAGTCTCCGGGACAGGAGCCCCGCGCCGTAGACGGCCAGGGGTACGGCGCCCGCGAGCGCGACGACGGAGGCGACCGCCATGGCCGCGTCGAGGCGAGACAGGTTGGCACGGTCGGCGCCCAGGTTGATCTGGACGGCGAGGACCGGGCTGCCCGGACCGCCGGTCCGCTGGGCCGCCCAGACACTCGGCCCGACGTTGCCCTCGACGCGCCCGTCGTACACGTGGTGCCGTGTGCCGTCGGCCGGGTCCCGCAGCGCGGCGGGCAGGCCGGCGGGGTCGAGCGCGGCGCCGTCGGTGAGGACGCCGGTGCGGCGGTAGACGTCCATGGCGGGGTACAGGGTGTTCAGCGCCCGTGCCTCGCCCCGGCTGCGGATGTCCTGGGCGGTCCACAGGTGCACCAGGACACCGACCGCCGCCACGACGAGGAGGGCCGTGGCCGCGGCGAGCGCGGCGATCTTCCGGCGCAGTGGGGTGCGGCCCGCCCAGGGCCCGCGGAGGGGACGCACGGTCACCGCCGGAACTTGTATCCGAAGCCCCGGACCGTCTCGATCCGGTCGCGGCCCACCTTCCGGCGCAGCCGCTGCACGCACAGGTCGACGACGCGGCTGTCCCCGTCCCAGCCGTACTCCCACACGTTCCGCAGGAGCGTGTGCCGCTCCAGCACGATGCCGGGGTGGGCGGCGAACTCCAGCAGGAGCTTGAGCTCCGTCGGGGTCAGCGCCACCGGCTCGCCGGAGAGGAAGACCTCCATGCCGGCGGTGTCGATCCGCAGGTCCCCGAACTCCAGCACGTCTCCCGCGGCCGGACGGCCTCCGGCCCGATCGGGTCCCGCCACGGGCACGGGCGCGTACGTGGCACGCCGCAGCAACGAGCGCATCCGGGCCACCAGGACGTACGTCTCCACCGGTTTGACGACGTAGTCGTCCGCCCCGGCCTCAAGCCCGGCGACCACGTCAAGACCGTCGCCGCGCGCGGACATCATCAGGACCGGCACCAGGCTGGTCTCCCGGACCCTGCGGCACAGCCCGATCCCGTCGAGGCCGGGCAGCATCACGTCGAGGATCAGCAGGTCGAAGTCGTGCTCACGGAAGGCTTCGAGCCCGGCGAGGCCGTCGGCGACGGCCCGCACGTCGTAGCCGTAACGCTCCAGGGCGACGGCGAACGCCCGGCGCATCAGGTCGTCGTCCTCGACGAGGAGCACGCGCGCGGTGGACGCGGGGGAGTCGGGCGAGGACAAGAGGACGGCTCCTGTTCGGAAGGCGACGTGCGGGTGCCCAGGTTCAGGTTCCCGACGTGCGGGCGACCACGCCGCCATCGGAACGATACGACGGACAGCGGACAGCCCACCGTGCCTGCGGCTCGTCCTTCCGGGATCGATACGCCCCCGAGCGTCACCCGATACGCCCCGGATGCAAAGCCCCGGGAGGTCTGGACAACGACGAAGCCCCAGGTCTCTGACCTGGGGCTTCGTAGAAGAGCGGATGACGGGAATCGAACCCGCGCTATAAGCTTGGGAAGCTCATGTTCTACCATTAAACTACATCCGCATTGCGGCCAAATGAGCCGGTCGCATCGTTGCACACTGTACCCCATGCGCCACGGGCGGCGTAGTTCGTGTCGCCCCTGTGGGTCGGAGTGCCGCGTGGAGCGTGTCCTGTTGATCCCTTAATGTGGCTGTCTCGTCCAGCATGTGTGTAGGGGAAGGGACTTGATGGGTTCCGTGGAGCGCACCGTCGTCCGCTGTGCCGAAGGGCACGTGTTCAGTACCGCATCGTTTCCGCTTCAGCAGCTCGGGGCCGGGCGGATCGGACCCGGGCGGCTCATCCGGTGCCCGCGGTGTGCGCGGTTGAGGCATGCGGTGCCGGTGGAGGTTCAGCAGCGCTGAGCTGGGTGAACCGAGTGGGCGCGGAACCGATCCCGATTGGGGAGGTCCGCGCCCTCTGCGTATCGTGGGGGCGTGCTTCTCTCAGACAAGGACATCCGGGCCGAGATCGCTGCCGGGCGGGTGCGCATCGACCCGTACGACGAATCCATGGTGCAGCCGTCCAGCATCGACGTGCGTCTCGACCGCTTCTTCCGGGTGTTCGAGAACCACCGCTACCCGCACATCGACCCCGCGATCGAGCAGCTCGATCTGACGCGGGAGGTGGAGCCGGAGGGCGACGAGGCGTTCATCCTGCACCCGGGCGAGTTCGTGCTCGCCTCGACCTACGAGGTCATCACCCTGCCGGACGACATCGCGTCGCGCCTGGAGGGGAAGAGTTCCCTCGGGCGGCTCGGGCTCGTCACGCACTCCACCGCCGGGTTCATCGACCCGGGGTTCTCGGGGCACGTGACGCTGGAGCTGTCGAACCTCGCGACGCTTCCCATCAAGCTGTGGCCGGGGATGAAGATCGGGCAGCTGTGCATGTTCCGGCTGAGCTCGCCCGCCGAGTTCCCGTACGGCAGCGAGCGGTACGGCTCCCGGTACCAGGGCCAGCGGGGGCCGACGGCGTCCCGCTCGTACATGAACTTCCATCGGACCCAGGTGTGAGGCGGGAGCCGGACATGAGTGAAGTGCGCGAGAACCTGACGTACGAGGGCTTCGGGACGGCGATCCGCGAGCTCGCCCAGACCATCGCCGACGACGGGTACGAGCCCGACATCGTCCTGTCCATCGCGCGGGGCGGCGTCTTCGTCGCCGGCGGGCTCGCCTACGCGCTGGACTGCAAGAACATCCACCTCGTGAACGTGGAGTTCTACACCGGCGTCGGGACGACGCTGGAGATGCCGGTCATGCTGGCGCCCGTCCCGGACGCGATCGACTTCTCCGACAAGAAGGTCCTGATCACCGACGACGTCGCCGACACCGGCAAGACGCTGAAGCTGGTCCACGACTTCTGCATCGACCACGTCGCCGAGGTCCGTTCCGCCGTCATCTACGAGAAGTCCCACTCCCTCGTGAAGTGCGAGTACGTCTGGAAGAAGACGGACGAGTGGATCAACTTCCCGTGGTCCGTCGAGCCCCCCGTCGTCAAGCGCGAGGGCCAGGTCCTCGACGCCTGAGCCGGCGTTCAGTGCTCCTCTTCGACGTGGGCGCGCACGGCTCCGAGGATCGCCCGCAGTACCGGGGGCGACGCCCAGGGGGCCGTCGCGGCCGCTCCGCCGAGGAGGAGCGCTTCCTGTAGCTCCGCGCCCAGCGCGGCCAGCGCGGTCCGGCAGCCGTGCGGGTGCTCGGAGGCGACTGCCGCCCGCACCCCCTCGTCGAAGTCCTCGTACTCGCCCGATTCCATCCACCACCAGAGCCGGTGGATCCTGCCGAACTTCAGCTCGGCCTCCCAGGGGGCCATCGGAAGCCGTTCGTAGTCCGCGGTCGGCCGCCGGTCCTGGAGGCGGAGCGCCGCCGACAGCCGCCGGAGGAGGGCGGGGGCCGGGGTGTCCCCGGCCGCCTCGGCGAGCAGGGCGGCGAATCCGGCCGACAGGGTCGCCGGGTCCACCCGCTCCACCTCCTTCGAGATCAGGTCGAGCAGGGCGGCGACGGCGGGGAGCGGCATGGCCCAGTCGGCCTGCGGGCTCTCCCTGACGGTCCGGCAGAACCGCGTGATCTCGTCCTCCAGCGTCCTCGACGGGTCGCGCCGGCAGGTGGCGGCCAGCTCCAGGAGCCGGGCGGCCGCGCCGTCGTGGAAGACGGCTCCGCTGTAGGTCGTCACGGCGGGCATCGTAGGCGGACGAAGGCCCCCACCGGGATCCTGGTGGGGGCCTTCGCGTGCGTGCGTGTGCGGGCTACAGCGTGCCCAGCTTGATCAGGCTCAGGAGGGCGACCAGCTGGATGGCGGAGGCGCCCAGCGCCTTGGGCCAGGGGAGGTCGTGGGAGCGGCTGATCATGAGGGTGAAGAGGGCGCCGGCGGCGAGCCAGGTGGCCCAGCCGATGACCTGCACCAGGCCGTTCTCGCCGCCCAGGAAGAGGGCGAAGAGGAGGCGGGGGGCGTCCGTCAGGGACATGATCAGCATGGAGAGGCCGACCGTGGGCTGCCAGGCGCCGTCGCCGCCGAGCTGGCGGGCGAGGGTGTGGGTGACCGCGCCGAGGATCAGGCCGGCGAGGACGAAGCCGACGCCCGTCATCAGGACGTACGGGATCGTGCTGGAGATCGTCGCGTTCAGCACCTCCTCGCGGGCCTGGTCGAAGCCGAAGATCGCCAGCAGGCCGTAGAGGAAGGTGACGATCAGTGCCGGGCCCCAGACCGCGTGGTCGCGCATCCGGAGGAAGGTGTCCGCCGGGCGCAGCACGATGCCGCTCAGGAGGGCCTTCCAGGGCAGGCGGGGGCCGACGGGGACGGGCGGGGCCTGGTAGGCGCCCGCCTGGCCGTACGGGTCGTCGACGCTGAACATCTGGGTGTGGCCAGGGTTGTTCGCCGTCGCCGCGTGGTGCTGCGCGTGCGGGTCGCCGAAGTACTCCGGCTCTCCGTACGGCTGCTGCTGCTGTGGCTGTTGCTGCCACTGCTGCTGCGGGTACCCCTGCGGGGGCGCGTTGTACCCGTACGGCGCCTGCTGCGGTCGATGCTGTTGCTGCGGGGGGCGGTTGTCCCGGCCGCGTCCGTTCCTGAATCCAGCCACGTCAATGAACGTACCCGTTTCCGCGGCGGCCCCGCTCCTTCGGTGCTGAGCTGTGACATCCCCTAGGGGGTCGCAGGGTCGCCGGACGGCCGTGCGGCCGCTGTTACAAAACGGATGTATCGTCTCAATGCGGGGTCCGTAGCTTCGGTGGGGTCAGCAGCGAAACCCCTCTGGAGTTCTCCATGCTTCTCAACCGCCGTACCCGTGTCCTGCGCACCGCCGCCGTCGCCGCCGGCACCTCCGTCGCCCTCCTCCTCCCGGCGGCCGCCGCCTTCGCCGACGACGCCTCCGGGGACCCGGGGGCCGCCGTACAGGACCAGGTCTCCGGCTGGCCGCTGGCCGACGGGTCCACCGCCCAGGTGCGGCAGACCGGCGAGGGCGCGTACCGCGCCGACATCGTGGGGCGGGACGGCGTGCTGATCGGCAGCCTGACCAGTACGGGGGGACAGCCCGCGTACGGGGAGAACAACGGGCTCCACATCGTGCTCCAGCCGGACGGCACCGTCAGCTCCTGGCTGGAGGACGTCCCCGCGCCCGTACCCACCCCGAAGCCGCAGCCGAAGCCCGCGCCGCAGCCGAAGCCCGCGCCCAAGCCCGCTCCCCGGGCTCTTCCCCAGGTCAAGCTCGCGGACGGGACCGTCGCCACCTTCGCCAAGCACACCAAGAACGGGCCCCGCGTCCAGGTGTCGCTCACCAACGGCAAGCGCGTCGCCACCGTCGACCCGAAGCACCTCACCGCCCAGCACCGCGGCTGGACCTACAAGCTCGCCGTGCAGCCCGGCAAGCACCCGTACCGCTTCGTCGTCGTCGACACCCCGAAGCAGGGCGGCAACAGCTGGGTCTACGACCTGAACGGCAAGCTCGTCGCGAAGTACCACGCCCAGAAGCGGTGACGGCGGGAAGGAAGCGGGTGTGAGAAAGGGCCGCCCCACCAGGTGGGGCGGCCCTTTCTCATGGCCTTGCTCTCATGGTCTTACGCGACCGGCTCCGGCTCCTCCGCCGGGGCCTCCGGCTCGGGGTCGACCGGGGTCTTCACCGAGTCGAGCAGCAGCTGGGCCACGTCGACGACCTGGAGGCTCTCCTTGGCCTTGCCGTCGTTCTTCTTGCCGTTCACGGAGTCCGTGAGCATGACGAGGCAGAACGGGCAGGCGGTGGAGACGATGTCCGGGTTGAGGGACAGGGCCTCGTCGACGCGCTCGGTGTTGATGCGCTTGCCGATCCGCTCCTCCATCCACATCCGCGCGCCACCGGCGCCGCAGCAGAAGCCGCGCTCCTTGTGGCGGTGCATCTCCTGCTGGCGGAGGCCCGGGACGGCCGACATGATCTCGCGCGGCGGCGTGTAGACCTTGTTGTGGCGGCCCAGGTAGCACGGGTCGTGGTAGGTGATGAGGCCGTCGACCGGGGTCACCGGGATCAGCTTGCCCTCGTCGATGAGGTGCTGGAGCAGCTGGGTGTGGTGGATGACCTCGTACTCGCCGCCGAGCTGCGGGTACTCGTTGGCGATGGTGTTGAAGCAGTGCGGGCAGGTCGAGACGATCTTCTTCGCCGACTTCGGCTTCTTCGTCGACGCGTCCTCGTCGTCCTCGCCGAACGCCATGTTCAGCATCGCGACGTTCTCCTGGCCGAGCTGCTGGAAGAGCGGCTCGTTGCCCAGACGGCGCGGGGAGTCACCCGTGCACTTCTCGTCGCCGCCCATGATCGCGAACTTGACGCCCGCGATGTGGAGCAGCTCGGCGAAGGCCTTCGTCGTCTTCTTGGCGCGGTCCTCCAGGGCACCGGCGCAGCCGACCCAGTAGAGGTAGTCGACCTCGGACAGGTCCTCGATGTCCTTGCCGACGATCGGGACCTCGAAGTCGACCTCCTTGGTCCACTCGACGCGCTGCTTCTTGGCGAGACCCCAGGGGTTGCCCTTCTTCTCCAGGTTCTTCAGCATCGTGCCGGCCTCCGACGGGAAGGCGGACTCGATCATGACCTGGTAGCGGCGCATGTCGACGATGTGGTCGATGTGCTCGATGTCGACCGGGCACTGCTCGACGCAGGCGCCGCAGGTGGTGCAGGACCACAGGACGTCGGGGTCGATGACGCCGTTCTCCTCGGCGGTGCCGATGAGCGGGCGCTCGGCCTCGGCCAGGGCCGCGGCGGGGACGTCCTTCAGCTGCTCCTCGGAGGCCTTCTCGTTGCCCTCCATGTCCTTGCCGCCGCCGGCGAGCAGGTACGGCGCCTTGGCGTGGGCGTGGTCCCGGAGGGACATGATGAGGAGCTTGGGGGAGAGCGGCTTGCCGGTGTTCCAGGCGGGGCACTGCGACTGGCAGCGGCCGCACTCGGTGCAGGTGGAGAAGTCGAGCAGGCCCTTCCAGGAGAACTGCTCGACCTGGGAGACGCCGTAGACGTCGTCCTCGCCCGGGTCCTCGAAGTCGATCGGCTTGCCGCCGGTCGTCATCGGCTGGAGCGCGCCGAGCGCGGTCCCGCCGGTGGCGTTGCGCTTGAACCAGATGTTCGGGAAGCCGAGGAAGCGGTGCCAGGCCACGCCCATGTTGGTGTTCAGCGAGACCACGATCATCCAGATGAACGAGGTGCTGATCTTCACCATGGCGGTGAAGTAGATGAGCGTCTGGAGCGTGGAGAGCGACAGGCCCTTGAAGGCCAGGACGAGCGGGTACGAGGCGAAGTACGCGGCCTCGTAGTGCTCGACGTGGTGGATCGCGCCCTCCAGGCCGCGCAGCACGTAGATCGCGAGGCCGATGGTGAGGATCACGTACTCGACGAAGTACGCCTGGCCGGCCTTGGAGCCGGCGAAGCGGGACTTGCGGCCGGCGCGGCTCGGCAGGCTGAGCAGGCGGATGACGATCAGGGCGGCGATGCCCAGGATCGTCATGACGCCGATGAACTCGATGTAGAGCTCGAACGGCAGGAAGCCGCCGATGACCGGCAGGGTCCAGTCGGCCTGGAAGAGCTGGCCGAAGGCCTGCGCGAGGGTCGGCGGCAGGGTCAGGAAGCCGACCGCGACGAACCAGTGCGCGAAGCCGACGATGCCCCAGCGGTTCATCCGGGTGTGGCCCAGGAACTCCCGGACCAGGGTGACGCTGCGCTGGTAGGGGTTGTCCGTACGGGTGCCGGCCGGGACCGGCTGGCCGAGCTTGAAGTAGCGGACGAACTGGCCGATGGCGCGAGCGAGCAGGGCAACGCCGACCACGGTCAGCGTCAGCGACACGATGATCGCGGCGAGTTGCATGACGGGCTCCTCGGGCGGGCCTGGGGCGCGGCGGGGGCGGCCTGTGCTCGCCTCGCCCTCACTCGCCCTGAGCCTACTAAGCGGTAACTTAATTAGTCCGTGCTGAGATTACCGGTTCCCGGCGCCGCGCTGTAGCGGCCCTCGCGGTGATCTGTGTCGCTCAGGCAAGCCTTGCCGCGCGGGCGGAGGCGCGACGGAGGCGACGTCGGCGGACTGCTGGAAGCGTACGCGCCAGAACGGCCAGATCCATGCCGAGCCAGTGGTGGTCCACATAGTGGAGGTCGAGCAGCTCGCGCTCCTCCCAGGGCAGGTCGGAGCGGTCGCTGATCTGCCACGGACCCGTGAGCCCGGGACGGACGGAGAGCCGGCGCCGCGCCTCGCCGGTGCACTCAGGGTGGCCGGGGGTGAGCGGGCACGGCCCGACGAGCGACATCTCGCCCCGGACGACGTGCAGCAGCAGCGGCAGCGCGGCCAGCGGGCCGCGGGTGCGCAGGGTCAGCATCGTGAAGGGCCGGCCGCGCAGCCCCGCCCTCGTGCGGCGGCGCAGGACGGGCCCCTCCCGGGCGAGCGAGAGCGAGAGCGCGGCGGCGCCGAAGAGGGGGGAGAGCAGGACGAGCAGGGCCGTGCCGCCGAAGAGGTCGAAGGCCCGCTTGAGGTCGAAGGTGCGGTGCCTGTGCTGCGTACGGTTCGCCGTCATGCCCCGGACCCCTCCGGCTGAGATGATGGGATGTTCGTGGAATATGCCCGCTTTGCCCGACAAGGGGCACCGGGACTCTGCCACTTCTCGCGCCGCGCGTCAGGGACCGACGCGCTTTCCGCGTCTCTTTGAGTGGTCGGGCCGACGAAGAGTTGAGTCGACCCGACTCAGCTCTGTTGACGTCGTGCGGGCCGTCATGCATCCTTGAGTCAGTTCCACTCAAGTCAGTCAGCTGGAGGAATCGAAATGGCACGTGCGGTCGGCATCGACCTGGGTACGACTAACTCCGTCGTCAGCGTTCTGGAAGGCGGCGAGCCCACCGTCATCACCAACGCCGAGGGCGCCAGGACCACGCCGTCCGTCGTCGCCTTCGCCAAGAACGGCGAGGTGCTCGTCGGCGAGGTCGCCAAGCGCCAGGCGGTCACCAACGTCGACCGGACCATCCGGTCCGTGAAGCGTCACATGGGCACCGACTGGAAGATCGAGCTGGACGGGAAGAACTTCAACCCGCAGCAGATGTCCGCCTTCATCCTCCAGAAGCTGAAGCGCGACGCCGAGGCCTACCTGGGCGAGAAGGTCACCGACGCGGTCATCACCGTGCCGGCGTACTTCAACGACTCCGAGCGCCAGGCCACCAAGGAGGCCGGTGAGATCGCGGGCCTCAACGTCCTGCGCATCGTCAACGAGCCGACCGCGGCCGCCCTGGCCTACGGCCTCGACAAGGACGACCAGACGATCCTCGTCTTCGACCTCGGTGGCGGCACCTTCGACGTGTCCCTCCTGGAGATCGGCGACGGCGTCGTCGAGGTGAAGGCCACCAACGGCGACAACCACCTCGGTGGCGACGACTGGGACCAGCGCGTCGTCGACTACCTGGTGACCCAGTTCAAGAACGGTCACGGCGTCGACCTGTCCCTCGACAAGATGGCGCTCCAGCGTCTGCGCGAGGCGGCCGAGAAGGCGAAGATCGAGCTCTCGTCCTCGACCGAGACCTCCATCAACCTCCCGTACATCACGGCCTCCACCGAGGGCCCGCTGCACCTGGACGAGAAGCTCACCCGCGCCCAGTTCCAGCAGCTCACCTCGGACCTCCTGGAGCGCTGCAAGGTCCCGTTCCACAACGTCATCAAGGACGCGGGCATCGCCCTCTCCGAGATCGACCACGTGGTCCTGGTCGGCGGCTCCACCCGCATGCCGGCCGTCGCCGAGCTCGTCAAGGAGCTGACCGGTGGCAACGAGGCCAACAAGGGCGTGAACCCGGACGAGGTCGTCGCCATCGGCGCCGTCCTCCAGGCCGGTGTCCTCAAGGGCGAGGTCAAGGACGTCCTGCTCCTCGACGTCACCCCGCTGTCCCTCGGCATCGAGACCAAGGGCGGCATCATGACCAAGCTCATCGAGCGCAACACCACGATCCCGACCAAGCGGTCCGAGATCTTCACGACGGCCGAGGACAACCAGCCGTCCGTGCAGATCCAGGTCTACCAGGGCGAGCGCGAGATCGCGGCGTACAACAAGAAGCTCGGCATGTTCGAGCTGACCGGCCTCCCGCCGGCCCCGCGCGGCGTCCCGCAGATCGAGGTCGCCTTCGACATCGACGCCAACGGCATCATGCACGTGACCGCGAAGGACCTGGGCACGGGCAAGGAGCAGAAGATGACCGTCACCGGCGGCTCCTCGCTGCCGAAGGACGAGGTCGACCGGATGCGCCAGGAGGCCGAGCAGTACGCGGACGAGGACCACCGCCGCCGCGAGGCCGCCGAGTCCCGCAACCAGGGCGAGGCGCTCGTCTACCAGACCGAGAAGTTCCTCAAGGACAACGAGGACAAGGTCCCGGGCGACGTGAAGTCCGAGGTCGAGGCCGCCGTCGCCGAGCTGAAGGAGAAGCTCAAGGGCGAGGACGCCGCCGAGATCCGCACCGCCACCGAGAAGGTCGCGGCCGTCTCGCAGAAGCTCGGCCAGGCGATGTACGCGGACGCCCAGGCCGGCGCCCCCGCCGGTGAGGCCAAGGCCGACGACGACGTCGTCGACGCCGAGATCGTCGACGACGAGCCCAAGAAGGACGGCCAGGCGTGAGCGAGGAGACCGCGGGCTTCGAGGAGAAGCCCGACGTCCCCTCCGGCGACGCCGCCGAGGCCGCCGAGTCCACCGAGGACACGGCGGCCCCGGCCGGGGACGTGACGGACACGGCTCTCCTGGCGCAGCTGGACCAGGCCCGCACGGCGCTCTCCGAGCGGACCGCGGACCTCCAGCGGCTCCAGGCCGAGTACCAGAACTACCGGCGCCGGGTCGAGCGGGACCGGGTCACCGTCAAGGAGATCGCGGTCGCGAGCCTCCTGTCCGACCTGCTCCCGGTCCTCGACGACATCGGCCGGGCCCGGGACCACAGCGAACTGGTGGGCGGCTTCAAGTCGGTCGCCGAGTCGCTGGAGACCGTCGTCGCCAAGATGGGGCTCCAGCAGTTCGGCAAGGAGGGCGAGCCCTTCGACCCGACGATCCACGAGGCCCTGATGCACTCGTACGCGCCGGACGTCACCGAGACGACCTGCGTCGCGATCCTGCAGCCGGGGTACCGGATCGGCGAGCGGACCATCCGGCCCGCCCGCGTGGCCGTCGCCGAGCCCCAGCCGGGGGCGCAGGGCAAGACGGAGGAGTCCGAGGACTCCGAGCAGGACAGCGAGTAGGAAGCCACACCCGCACGCGGGAGGAGGGACGTCGATGAGCACGAAGGACTTCGTCGAGAAGGACTACTACAAGGTCCTCGGCGTCCCCAAGGACGCCACCGAGGCCGAGATCAAGAAGGCGTACCGGAAGCTCGCCCGCGAGAACCATCCGGACGCCAACAAGGGCGACGCCAAGGCCGAGGAGCGCTTCAAGGAGATCTCCGAGGCGAACGACGTCCTCGGCGACCCCAAGAAGCGCAAGGAGTACGACGAGGCGCGCGCGCTCTTCGGGAACGGCGGCTTCCGGGCCGGCGGGCCCGGGGGCGCCGGCTCGTTCAACTTCGACCTGGGCGACCTCTTCGGGGGCGCCCAGGGCGGGGCCGGCGGCTTCGGCGGCGGTGGCGGCATCGGGGACGTCTTCGGAGGTCTGTTCAACCGCGGCGGCGGCGCGGGTGCCCGCACCCAGCCCCGGCGCGGCCAGGACATCGAGTCCGAGGTGACGCTCAGCTTCACCGAGGCGATCGAGGGCGCGACCGTGCCCCTGCGGATGTCCAGCCAGCAGCCCTGTACGGCCTGTTCGGGCACCGGCGACAAGAACGGCACGCCCCGGGTGTGCCCGACCTGCGTCGGCACCGGCCAGGTCTCGCGCGGCAGCGGCGGCGGCTTCTCGCTGACCGACCCGTGCGTGGACTGCAAGGGCCGCGGCCTGATCGCCGAGAACCCCTGCGAGGTCTGCAAGGGCTCCGGCCGGGCCAAGTCCTCGCGGACCATGCAGGTCAGGATCCCGGCGGGGGTCTTCGACGGGCAGAAGATCCGGCTGCGCGGCAAGGGCGCCCCGGGCGAGCGCGGCGGGCCCAGCGGCGACCTGTTCGTCGTGGTGCACGTCGACGCCCACCCGGTCTTCGGGCGCAAGGACGACAACCTCACCGTCACGGTGCCGGTCTCCTTCGTGGAGGCGGCGCTCGGCGGCGAGATCAAGGTCCCGACGCTCGGCGGCCCCGCGGTCACGCTCAAGCTGCCCGCGGGCACCCCGAACGGCCGGACCATGCGCGCCCGCGGCAAGGGCGCGGTCCGCAAGGACGGCACGCGCGGCGACCTGCTGGTGACGGTGGAGGTCGCGGTGCCCGCCGAGCTGGACGACAAGGCCCGCGAGGCCCTGGAGACCTACCGCGAGGCGACCGCCTCGACGGACCCCAGGGCGCAGCTGTTCGAGGCGGCGAAGGGAGCCTGACGCGGTGGACGGACGCAGACGCAACCCGTACGAACTGACCGACGAGACCCCGGTGTACGTCATCTCGGTGGCGGCCCAGCTGTCGGGGCTGCATCCGCAGACCCTGCGCCAGTACGACCGCCTGGGTCTGGTCTCCCCGGACCGCACGGCCGGCCGGGGCCGGCGCTACTCGGCCCGCGACATCGAACTGCTCCGCCAGGTGCAGCAGTTGTCGCAGGACGAGGGCATCAACCTCGCCGGCATCAAGCGCATCATCGAGCTGGAGAACCAGGTCGCGGCGCTCCAGTCCCGGATCGCCGAGCTGTCGGCGGCCGTCGACGGCGCGGCCGCCGCGATGCGCCAGCGCGAGGCCCAGGTGCACGCCTCGTACCGGCGCGACCTGGTGCCGTACACCGACGTGCAGCAGACCAGCGCGCTCGTCGTCTGGCGTCCGGCGCCGAAGCGCGGCGAGTAGCCGCGCGCGCCACGGGTCCTGGAAGGCCCCTCCCCGCCCGGGGAGGGGCCTTCGGCGCGTCCGGGGCGGTCAGGTGTCCCGTTCGAGGAGGCCGGAGCGGGCGATGAGGTAGCCGAGCTGGGCCCGGCTCCCGCTGCCCAGGGTGGCCGCGAGCTTCGCTATGTGCGCCCGGCAGGTGCGGACGTTCATCCCGAGCCGGCGCGCGATGGCCTCGTCGACGTGGCCCTCGACGAGGAGCCGGGCGATGGAGCGCTGGACGCCGCTGATCCCGCTGAGCTGCGGCTGGTAGGTGACCGGGGCGTCCAGGGGCGTCGCCTGGAGCCAGAACTGGTCGAAGACGCCGCCGAGGTACTCCACGAGCCCCTGGTGGCGCAGTTCGAGGGCGATCGTGCGGTCGCGGCTGGCCGGGACGAAGGCGACCTTGCGGTCGACGATGATGAGCCGGTCGATGATCTCCTCCAGCGTGCGGACCTCGACCTCGGAGCCGATGCGTTCCAGGTACGCCAGGGTGATGGGCTGGTGGCGCGCGGTGTGCTGGTACAGCGTGCGCATCCGGATGCCCCGGCCGAGCAACGGCCGTACCCGGCGCAGGGCTTCTCCGAAGGTCTGGGCACTGCGGCCCTTCCCCGGCTGTACGGTGAGCAGCTCCGAGGTGCATTCGGCGACGGCGCGGTCCAGGCTGTCGTTGATCCGCTCCAGTCCTTCGAGGACGGTGATGGCGTGGGTCATCGAGGGGTCGCGGGCGCCGAGGGCCATGAAGGGCTCGAAGGCGTCGGCGAGGGTGACGGTCATCCGCCGGCGCTCCTGTATCTCCTTCTCCAGCGGGTCCAGGAGCCGGGCGAGGGCGGCCGTCGGGGCCACGGGGCGGAGCCATTCGGCGTCGTCGGGGTCGGGACGCAGCAGGTCCAGGTCCATCAGGCAGGGCGCGGGCGAGATCTCCGAACGGGCGATCCGGCCTTCTCTGAGGGCCTCCGAGTAGAGCCGAGTGCCCGGTTCGCACAGGTCTGCGTGCGTGTGAGAATGCACCTTTTGGTCAGGTTCTATCCGCATACGTACACCCCCAGGCTCTTGCATTACAGGAACATGATGCATTGGGCGAGTGGTGGAAACGGGATGAGTGAGCGATCGTCGTGACTTGCGGGGGAGCAGGTAGTTACACACCTTCGAGTGAGGTTGCTCGGTCATGTCCAAGAAGCTCATACGCACCGTAGTCGGTGCCGCGCTGATGGCTGCTGCAGCTGTGGGCGCTGTCTCGATGGCCCAGGACCCGGGGTGGGGTTCGCAGACGCAGGTCGTCAGGGCCGACCCGGGCTGGGGTCTGCTGCAGCCGACGGTCGCCGATCCCGGGTGGGGTGTGGCGCCTGCCGCCGACCCCGGTTGGGGGTCCGTCAGGGCATGACGGTTCCCGAAGACCCTCGTTTCCGTCGCGAGATGGCGAGTGCCTACCGGTCGGGGTGGCACTTCATCGACCTCGTCACCGCGGTGCCGCGCCGTGGCGAGTCGTTGAAGGTCACCCTCTTCGGTGAGCCGATCGTCGTCGTCCGCGGGGACGACGAGGACATCCGTGCCTACCGGTGCCTCCGCCGCCCGCGCGGCGCCCCTCAGCCCGTCCGCTGTGCCATCCGGTACGGCATGATCTTCGTCAACTTGGACCAGCGCGACCACCAGCCGGTCGAGGCGCGGTTCGCATCCGAGACCATCTCCGCCACCCCCCGCAGTGCCTGAGCGATTCCCCCGTCGTTGTAGATCGCTCAGGTGCTTCCCCCACACAACGGCGCCATCGCGGACCTGAACCGCGATGGCGCCGTTGTGCTTTTCCGGCTCCGCCCTCAGGCGCGGCCCATCGCCCGGGTGAGGGCGATCTCGATGACGACCCGGTCGGGGTTGGGCGTCGGGACGCGGCCGTAGCGCTCGGCGTACCGCGCCACCGCGTCGGCGACCTCCGCCTCCTCCGTGCGGATCCGGGCGACGCCCTCCAGGGTGGCCCAGCGCCCCTTGTCGACCTGGCAGACCGCGACCCGCGCGCCCTCCGCGCCCGCCGCCAGGACGTTGGCGACCTTCCTGCTGTGCTTGTTGGTGATCACCCGCGCCAGACCGTGCTCGGGGTCGTAGGTGACGCCGACGGCCACCACGTGCGGGGTGCCGTCCGGGCGCGGGGTGGTCAGCGTGCACATGTGGTACTCGCGCCAGAAGCCGATGTACGAGTCCGCGGGGTTCCTCGGGTCAGTCGCCATGCCCGGAAACTACCCCCGCCGTTCGCCCCTCCGATACCTTGAGCGGAATAGACTCAACTTTATGTACGCTGTATGAGTCAGAGAACGAGAAGCACCCAGAGGACCACACCCAGGAGGAGACCCCGCACGTGGACGCAGAACTGACCAACAGGAGCCGGGACGCGCTGAACGCGGCGAGTAGCCGCGCCGTGTCCCAGGGGCACGCCGACCTGACCCCCGCACATCTTCTTCTCGCGCTGCTGGCCGGTCAGGACAACGAGAACATCATCGATCTGCTCGCCGCGGTCGAGGCCGACCAGGCCGCCGTCCGCTCCGGCGCCGAGCGGCTGCTCGCCGCCCTGCCGAGCGTGACCGGTTCGACCGTCGCGCCGCCGCAGCCCAACCGCGAGCTGCTCGCCGTCATCGCCGACGCCGCCGAGCGCGCCAAGAAGCTCGGTGACGAGTTCCTGTCCACGGAGCACCTGCTCATCGGCCTCGCCGCCAAGGGCGGGCAGGCCGGCCGGGTCCTCGACCAGCAGGGCGCGACCGCCCGCCGGCTCCAGGACGCCTTCGAGAAGGCCCGAGGAGGCCGCCGCGTGACCACCGCCGACCCGGAGGGCTCGTACAAGGCCCTGGAGAAGTTCGGCACGGACTTCACCGCCGCCGCCCGCGAGGGCAAGCTCGACCCGGTGATCGGCCGCGACCACGAGATCCGGCGGGTCGTCCAGGTCCTCTCCCGGCGCACCAAGAACAACCCGGTCCTCATCGGCGAGCCCGGCGTCGGCAAGACCGCCGTCGTCGAGGGCCTCGCCCAGCGGATCGTGAAGGGCGACGTCCCCGAGTCGCTGCGGAACAAGCGCCTCGTCTCGCTGGACCTCGGCGCGATGGTCGCCGGCGCGAAGTACCGCGGCGAGTTCGAGGAGCGGCTGAAGACCGTCCTCTCCGAGATCAAGGAGAGCGACGGCCAGGTCATCACCTTCATCGACGAGCTGCACACCGTCGTCGGCGCGGGCGCCGGCGGCGACTCCGCCATGGACGCCGGCAACATGCTGAAGCCGATGCTGGCCCGCGGCGAGCTCCGCATGGTCGGCGCGACCACCCTCGACGAGTACCGCGAGCGGATCGAGAAGGACCCCGCCCTGGAGCGCCGCTTCCAGCAGGTCCTGGTCGCCGAGCCGTCCGTCGAGGACACCGTCGCCATCCTGCGCGGCCTCAAGGGCCGGTACGAGGCCCACCACAAGGTGCAGATCAACGACTCCGCCCTGGTGGCCGCCGCGACCCTCTCCGACCGGTACATCACCTCCCGCTTCCTCCCCGACAAGGCCATCGACCTCGTCGACGAGGCCGCCTCCCGGCTCCGCATGGAGATCGACTCCTCCCCGGTCGAGATCGACGAGCTGCAGCGCTCCGTCGACCGGCTCCGCATGGAGGAGCTGGCCCTCGCCAAGGAGACCGACCCGGCCAGCGTCCAGCGCCTGGAGAAGCTCCGCCGTGACCTCGCCGACCGCGAGGAGGAGCTGCGCGGCCTCACCGCCCGCTGGGAGAAGGAGAAGCAGTCCCTCAACCGGGTCGGCGAGCTGAAGGAACGGCTCGACGAGACCCGGGGCCGCGCCGAGCGCGCCCAGCGCGACGGCGACTTCGACACCGCCTCCAAGCTGCTCTACGGCGAGATCCCCACCCTGGAGCGCGAGCTCGCCGAGGCCACCGAGGCCGAGCGCGAGGTCCAGAAGGACACCATGGTCAAGGAGGAGGTCGGACCGGACGACATCGCCGACGTCGTCGGCGCCTGGACCGGCATCCCCGCCGGCCGCCTCCTGGAGGGCGAGACGCGGAAGCTGCTCCGCATGGAGGACGAGCTGGGCCGCCGGCTCATCGGCCAGTCCGAGGCCGTCCGCGCCGTCTCCGACGCCGTGCGCCGCACCCGCGCCGGGATCGCCGACCCCGACCGGCCCACCGGCTCCTTCCTCTTCCTCGGCCCCACCGGCGTCGGCAAGACCGAGCTGGCGAAGGCGCTCGCCGACTTCCTCTTCGACGACGAGCGGGCCATGGTCCGCATCGACATGTCGGAGTACGGCGAGAAGCACTCGGTGGCCCGGCTGGTCGGCGCGCCTCCCGGCTACGTCGGCTACGAGGAGGGCGGCCAGCTCACCGAGGCCGTCCGCCGCCGCCCGTACAGCGTCGTGCTCCTCGACGAGGTGGAGAAGGCGCACCCCGAGGTCTTCGACATCCTGCTCCAGGTCCTCGACGACGGCCGCCTCACCGACGGCCAGGGCCGCACGGTCGACTTCCGCAACACCATCCTCATCCTGACGTCGAACCTCGGCAGCCAGTACCTGGTGGACCCCCTGACCGGGGACGAGGAGAAGAAGCGGCAGGTCCTGGAGGTCGTCCGGGCCAGCTTCAAGCCCGAGTTCCTGAACCGCCTCGACGACCTGGTGGTCTTCTCCGCGCTCGACCGCGCCGAGCTGGGCCGCATCGCCCGCCTCCAGATCGACCGGCTCGCCAAGCGGCTCGCCGACCGCCGGCTCACCCTGGAGGTCACCCCGGAGGCCCTGGAGTGGCTGGCCGAGGAGGGCAACGACCCCGCGTACGGCGCCCGCCCGCTGCGCCGCCTCATCCAGACGGCCATCGGCGACCGCCTCGCCAAGGAGATCCTGGCGGGCGAGGTCCGCGACGGCGACACCGTCCGCGTGGACCGCTTCGAGGACGACCTGATCGTCGGCAGGGCCGGGTAAGGGCCCGGCCGGGGCTCGGCCGTCGAAGGCCCGGAGGCGTACGAGGGCGGTGCCGCCGTCCTCGTGCGCGGCGGTTCGCCCGCCGGACAGGCGGTTTCCAGACAGGAGCCCGACGCGCCGGTCGGGTGGGCGCCCCGGGCGAGGAAGGCGAGCGGCACGCCGCGGACCGTCCCCGCGAGCACCAGGACCCGGACCCGCCGGCGGCACGGCTTCCTCGCGCCGCCATGGGTGCGGATCCTGTCAGCCCGCAGCGGATCCGTACCGGCGGGGCTTGCCACGGACCGGCCGGGATGGGGGAGGATGGCGACATCCGTACGAAGGGAAATACACGGTGAGCATCGACCCGTCCTCGATTCCGAATTTCGGGGGACAGCCCCAGCCCCAGGCAGGACCGGCGGGCCCCGTCGTCCCCGACCAGGACCTGGTGAAGCAGCTCCTGGAGCAGATGGAGCTCAAGTACGTCGTCGACGACGAGGGTGACCTCGCGGCGCCGTGGGAGGACTTCCGCACCTACTTCATGTTCCGCGGCGAGAACGAGCAGCAGGTGTTCTCGGTGCGCACGTTCTACGACCGTCCGCACTCGGCCGACGACCGCGCCAAGGTCCTCGACGCGATCGACGACTGGAACCGCCGCACCCTGTGGCCGAAGGTCTACACCCACCTGCACGAGGAGGAGGACGGCTCCGCCACCCTCCGTCTCATCGGTGAGGCACAGATGCTGATCGGCACCGGTGTCGCCCTGGAGCACTTCGTCTCCTCCACGGTGAGCTGGGTCCGCGCCTCCATCGAGTTCGACAAGTGGATCGTCGAGCAGTTCGGTCTGGCCTCCCCGGAGGAGAAGACCGAGGGCGACGAGGGCTGAGCCCCGTCCCGGCACGCCGGAAGCCGGGTCCCCCACGTGGGGGACCCGGCTTCCGGCGTTCTCAGCCCAGCCGCTTGAGCCGGGAGACGGCCTCCTCCAGGACGTCGGTCCGCTTGCAGAAGGCGAAGCGGACGAAGGGCGCGCCGGCCTCGCGGTGGTCGTAGAAGACGGCGTTCGGGATGGCGACGACGCCGGCCCGCTCCGGCAGCGAGCGGCAGAAGGCGAAGCCGTCGTCGGCGCCGAGGGGGCGGATGTCGGTGGTGACGAAATACGTGCCGCGCGGCCGGTAGACCTCGAAGCCCGCCTCGGCGAGGCCCCCGCTCAGCAGGTCCCGCTTGGCCTGGAGGTCGGCGCGCAGGCCGTCGTAGTACGCCTCCGGGAGGCGCAGGGCCTCGGCGACCGCGTACTGGAAGGGGCCGGAGGAGACGTAGGTGAGGAACTGCTTCGCCGAGCGGACCGCCGAGGTCAGCTCCGGGCTCGCGGTGATCCAGCCGACCTTCCAGCCGGTGAAGGAGTACGTCTTGCCGGCCGAGCCGATGGTCACCGTGCGCTCCCGCATGCCGGGGAGGGTGGCGATCGGGACGTGCTCGGCGCCGTCGAAGAGCAGGTGCTCGTAGACCTCGTCGGTGACGACGAGCAGGTCCCGCTCGACGGCCAGCTCGGCGACGGCGGTGAGCTCGGCCCGGGTGAGGACGGTGCCGGTGGGGTTGTGCGGGGTGTTGAGGAGGAGGAGCCGGGTGCGCGGGGTGACCGCGGCCCGCAGCTCGTCGAGGTCGAGGACGAAGCGTCCGTCGGCGGCTCCGCCGCGGGGTCCCTCGTGGGGACGGAGGGTGACCGGGACCCGGGTGCCGCCCGCCATGGCGACGCAGGCCGCGTACGAGTCGTAGTACGGCTCCAGGGCGATCACCTCGTCGCCGGGACCGACCAGGGCGAGGAGGGCGGCCGCGATGGCCTCGGTGGCGCCGGCGGTGACCAGGACCTCGGTGTCGGGGTCGTACTCCAGGCCGTAGCGGGCGCGCTGGTGGTCGGCGATCGCGGTGCGCAGCTCGGGGACGCCGGTGCCGGGCGGGTACTGGTTGCCGCGGCCGTCGCGCAGGGCGCGCACCGCCGCCTCGCGGATCTCCTCGGGGCCGTCGGTGTCGGGGAAGCCCTGACCGAGGTTGATCGATCCGGTCCTGGCGGCGAGCGCGGACATCTCGGCGAAGATCGTGGTCCCGAACTCCGCGAGCCGGCGGTTGAGCAGCGGTCGTGTCATGGCGGTCATCCTGGGCCGAAGCTCTGGACTTGCTCAAGTGCGCTTTGGGCCGGGGGCGGGGCGGGAATTCCCCGGGCAGAGGCGGCAGGGCGCCGCCGTACGGGGGGTGATGAGGATGACGTTCCTGGTCATCGTGTTCGTGATCGTGGTGGTCGTCGGCCTCGCCGCGTCGAGCGTCGGCGGCGGGAGCAAGGGGAAGAAGCGGCGCGGCAGTGGCTGGTCCGACGGCGGGAGCGGCTGTGGCGGGTCGAGCTCGTGCGGCTCCAGTTGCGGGGGAGGCGGCTGTGGCGGGGGTTCCTAGAGGGGCAACGGGGGAGGAGCGGGGCGGGATTGGCGTCCTGAGCGCCTCTGTCGGTCGATCGGCGATCGATTCTGTTTGAACAATTGAACTGTGGGGTCCCCGAAGGGGATGGAAACCAAGGCAAGTTGGGTAAAAACGCTGCGAGTCGCCCGGCGTACGTGGTTCTCTCGCTCGTGTCAGAGACAGCCCTCGGACCGTGCGTGGACCCGAGCCGGCGCCTCCCCCCACTCCCGTTGGACCCTCTCCGGGGCGCCCCCGGCCCACCCGTCAAACCGTGTTTGCGGAGCCGACCCATGCTCACCACCCTGAAGACCTCCTACACCGATACGCGCGCGGCCGACCTGGCCTGGGCCCTTGGCCGCGAGCCGCTGCCCGCGCTCGCCGTGCTCGATCTCGAACTCTCCGGCGCGAAACTGCAGTTGCGGCTGCTGGGCGCCTCCCATCAGGTCCTGCTCGAAGAGGAGGGCCGCCACTGCTCCGAGACCGTCGCCTGCATGCCGGGCAGCAGCACCCCGCTGCCGCTCGGCGTCTCCAAGCGCGTGGGCGAATGGGAGTACGAATTCGCGGCGCGCGTCGAGACGCTCACGCAGGGCTCCTTCGCGGGCCGGGCGCAGGAGCTGCTCGCGCTGGTCGCCGACCATCCGCACGGCCTGGCCGGCACCTTCCCCGGCTCGCCGCACGCCTTCACCGCGATGCTGGCGCAGCGTCACGAGGGCCAGGTGCGCTGGCGGACCTGGCACGCCTACCCGCAGGAGGGCCAGCTCGTGGTCACCCGTACCAGGATCGGCGCCCGTATGCCCGCCACACTCTGATGCGCCCCTCCGGCGCCTCAGGTGCACTCGTGTGGGTGACAAAGGGCGAGGAAGTCGTGACGTAGCGTTACGGCATGATCGAGCCGACCGTGACCCTGCCACCCACGAGGGTGCGCCGACCGCCGCCGCGGCCGCGGCCGCGCGCCACGGTGCGGTGGCCGGTCCTCGTGGTCGTCTTCGTCTGCGCCGCCTGCGGTCTCGTCTACGAGCTCGAACTCGTCGCCCTCGCCTCGTACTTGATCGGCGACTCGGTCACCCAGGCGTCCGTCGTGCTGTCCGTGATGGTCTTCGCGATGGGCCTGGGCTCGCTGCTCGCGAAGCGGCTGCGCTGCTGCGCCGCCGTCGGCTTCGGCCTGATCGAGGGCGCCCTCGCGCTCGTCGGCGGCACCTCGGCGCTGGTGCTGTACGCGTGCTTCGCCTGGATCGGCGCCTCACGCGGCGTCCTGGTGGCCTTCTCGCTCACCATCGGGATCCTCATCGGCGCCGAGATCCCGCTGCTCATGTCCCTCATACAGCGGGCGCCGGAACGGTCCGCCGCCACCGGCCGGCCGCGCCGGGCGCGGCGCCCCGCCCCGGCCGGCGACCCCGACGACACGGCCGGCACCGTCGCCGACCTGTTCGCCGCCGACTACGTGGGCGCGCTCGTCGGCGGGCTCGCCTTCCCCTTCCTGCTGCTGCCCTGGCTCGGCCAGCTCACCGGGGCGCTCGTCACCGGCGCGGTCAACGCGGTCGCGGGCGCCGCCCTGGTGCTCTGGTTCTTCCGCCGCGACCTCACGGCCCGCGGCCGGGCCCTCGTCATCGGGGTCAACCTCGCCGTCCTCGGCGTGCTCGCCACCGCGACCGTCCTCGTCGACGACTTCGAGGAGGCCGCCCGCCGGGCCGTGTACGGGGAGCGGGTGCGGGTCGCCGTCCACACCGAGCTCCAGGAGGTGGTGGTCACCGGCGGCCCCGAGGGCCCGCCCGACCTCTACCTCGACGGCCGGCTGCGGGTCGCCGGCGAGGACGAGTACCGCTACCACGAGGCGCTCGTCCACCCCGCGATGAACGGGCCGCACGCGCGCGTGCTCATCGTCGGCGGCGGCGACGGCCTCGCCGCCCGCGAGGTGCTCCGCCA
Organism: Streptomyces sp. NPDC007863; assembly: GCF_040633895.1. Lineage (NCBI taxonomy): Bacteria > Bacillati > Actinomycetota > Actinomycetes > Kitasatosporales > Streptomycetaceae > Streptomyces > Streptomyces sp. NPDC007863. The sequence continues at coordinate 218,294 of NZ_JBEYEI010000005.1, read as the reverse complement.
CCCCGGCGTCCGCGCCGTCACCGTCGTCGAGCTCGACCCCGGCGTCGTCCGGCTCGCCCGCACCGACCCCGCGCTCGCCGCGCTCAACGGACACGCCTTCCGCGACCCGCGCGTCGGAGTCGTCCACGCCGACGCCTTCCACTGGCTGAGGGGCGTCGCCGGGCGTGTGCAGGAACGGTACGACGTGGTGATCTCCGATCTGCCCGACCCCGGGATCACCCACAGCACCAAGCTGTACTCCCAGGAGTTCTACGGCCTCGCCGCGGGCGTCCTCGCCGACGGCGGCCGGCTCGTCGTGCACGCCGGGACCGCCACCGGCCGGCCGGCCACCTACTGGACCGCCGACGCCACGCTGCGCGCCGCCGGCTACGCCACCCGGCCGTACAGCACCGAGGGCCGCACCCCCGGCTTCGCGGCCGGACCCGACCGGGCCGGACGGGCGGGCTCCGGACGCGCCGGACCCGACGACTGGGGCTTCCTGCTCGCCGTCCGCGACGACCGGCCGCCCGCCCTCGGGCTCGCCGCCGACGGGCCCCCGCTGCGCTCCCTCGCCCCCCGCGACCTGCCCGCCGCCGCCCGGCGCGCCGAGCGCACCCGGATCACCGGGCTCGCGCCGTCGACGCTGGTGCACCCCCGGTACTGCAACTGAGCGGAGGACCGGTGCGCGGGTCCGCCGCGGAACGGGCGACGCCGGGCGCCCCGCTGAGTAGGCTCGGGCCCCATGGAGCATGAGGTGTTCGTCCCGGTCCCGGCCGAGGCCCTGCGGGCCACCCTCACCGACCCGGCGCGGGTGGCGCGCTGCGTGCCGGGCCTCCAGCGCGACGCCTCCGCGGACACGGAGGACGCCTCCCCGTCGGGGCAGGACGTCGTCGGGAGGTTCCGGCTCCGGGTCGGCGGGCACACCATCACCTACCGCGGCGGGCTGCGGATCGTCGACCGGGACGGTGCCATCACCTACGAGGGCGAGGGCACCGAGGCCCGCGGCAAGGGCGCCGCCGAGGTCACCCTGACCGTCGTCCTCACTCCGGCGGCCGAAGGCACCGGGCTCAGCTTCACCGGCGCCCTCACCGCCACCGGCCGGCTCGCCGAGGAGCCCGAGGAGGCCCGCGACGCCGCCCGCGACCGCCTCCTGGACGCCTTCGTGGAGGCCGCCGCGGCCCTCGCGGCCGAACTCGCCGCGGAGCCGGGACCCGAGCCGCGCCCCGAGCCAGGGCCCGGGCCCGGACCCGACGGGGCGACCTCCTTCGGGACCGGCGACGGCACCGGCATCGGGGCCTTCGACGGCGACGACCCCACGGGGGAACCCGGCTTCGGCGAGGACGTCCGCCACGAACCCGCCGCCGCGCAGGAGTTCCCCGCGGCGAAGCCCGCCGCCGAGGCCGCCCACGCCCGCCGGACGATGATCGGCCGGAGCGCCGAGGAGGTCGACCACGCGCCGCCGCGCGGCCGGTACGCCCCCGTGCCCGCCCCCGCGCCGAGCGGCGCCGGCGCCACCCTCCGCTGGGTCGCCCCGGCCGCCGCCCTCGCCCTCGCCTCCGCCGTCGTCGTCACCAGGGCGCTGCGCCGCCGCCGTTGACAGGCCCCGGGAAAGTCCCGTGCCTGCGCTCCTGGAAAGTCCCGCGTTGAAACGGTCCAATCCGGCGGGCCCCAGGACTTAGGGTCGGGGCGTGAGCAACCTGACGCGACTGACGGCGGGCGACGCCGAGCTGACCATCAACGCCGAGCGCGGCGGCCGGATCGAGAGCCTGCGCCTCGCGGGCACCGAGGTCCTCAAGCAGGGCGAGCGCTACGGCAGCTTCCCGATGGTGCCCTGGTGCGGCCGGACCGAGAACGGCCGGTTCCGTGACGGGGCCACCACCCAGCAGCTGCCCGTCAACGCGGCCCCGCACGCCATCCACGGCACCGTCCGCGACCGGGCCTGGACGGTGGCCCGGGCCTCCGCCGCCGAGGCCGTCCTCACCTGCGAGCTCGACGACCCGTGGCCGTACAAGGGGCGCGTCACCCAGGTGCTCGAACTGGCCGAGGACCGGCTGACGCTGAAGTTCGGGGTGGAGGCGTACGACGACTCCTTCCCGGCACAGGCCGGCTGGCACCCCTGGTTCCTGCGGAACCTCGGCGCGGGCGGCGAGGACGTCCGCATCGGCTTCACGCCCGGCTGGCAGGAGGAGCGCGGCGGGGACCACCTGCCCACCGGCCGCCGCATCGCCCCGCTGCCCGGCCCCTGGGACGACTGCTTCGGCATGCCGGACGGCGTCGACGTCACCCTCACCTGGCCGGGCGAGCTGGAGCTGAAGGTGACCAGCCGCGCCGAGTGGGTGGTGATCTACGACGAGCCCGAGGACGCCGTCTGCGTCGAGCCGCAGTCCGGCCCGCCGAACGGCCTCAACACCCACCCGCGCCTGGTCACCCCCATCGACCCGCTGGAGGTCGAGAGCGTCTGGTCCTGGCGGCGGCTTTAAGCTGCTGGGCATGACTGACGTACGCGCTGAACTGCTCCAGCAGATCAAGGACAAGGCCGTGGTGCACGGCAAGGTGACCCTCTCCTCGGGTCTGGAAGCCGACTACTACGTGGACCTGCGCCGGATCACGCTGGACGGGGCGGCGTCGCCGCTGGTCGGCCAGGTCATGCTCGACCTGGTCAAGGACCTCGACTTCGACGCGGTCGGCGGCCTCACCCTGGGTGCCGACCCCGTCGCCACCTCGATGCTGCACGCCTCCGCCGCGCGCGGCGAGCGCCTGGACGCCTTCGTCGTCCGCAAGGCCGCCAAGGCCCACGGCATGCAGCGCCAGGTCGAGGGCCCGGACATCAAGGGCCGCCGGGTCCTGATCGTCGAGGACACCTCGACCACCGGCGGCTCCCCGCTGACCGCCGTCGAGGCGGCCCGCGCGGCCGGTGCCGAGGTCGTCGCCGTCGCCACGATCGTGGACCGCGCCACCGGCGCCGGCGAGAAGATCAGCGGCACGGCGGGCGTCCCGTACCTCTACGCCTTCGCTCTTGACGAGCTCGGACTCTCCTAGTCGCACGGACGAACCGCCGCGAAGTCGTGACTTAGGTCCCGGACCTCGCCCCATGCGGTTCTGACCTGCGCTTTTGCCGAAAGGCGGGGTGTTTCACGTGAAACACCCCGCCTTTCGGCATGCGGTGCCCGTGGGAGCCCGTACAAGAGTCTGGAAAGATGGCACCGACGATGACGTCGCCCTAGGTCAGGGATACAGCAACGCACACCCGCACATCACAAGGAGCGGACGAATGCCCATCGCAACCCCCGAGGTCTACGCCGAGATGCTCGACCGGGCGAAGGCTGGCAAGTTCGCCTACCCGGCCATCAACGTGACCTCCTCCCAGACCCTCCACGCGGCGCTGCGCGGGTTCGCCGAGGCCCAGAGCGACGGCATCATCCAGATCTCGACCGGTGGCGCCGAGTTCCTGGGCGGCCAGTACAGCAAGGACATGGTCACGGGCGCCGTCGCCCTGGCCGAGTTCGCCCACATCGTCGCCGCGAAGTACGACATCACCGTCGCGCTGCACACGGACCACTGCCCGAAGGACAAGCTGGACGGCTACGTCCGCCCGCTGCTCGACGTCTCCGCCGAGCGCGTCGCCCGCGGTGAGAACCCGCTCTTCCAGTCGCACATGTGGGACGGTTCCGCCGAGACCCTCGCCGACAACCTGGCCATCGGCCAGGAGCTGCTCGCGAAGGCCGCCGCCGCCAAGATCATCCTTGAGGTCGAGATCACCCCGACCGGCGGCGAGGAGGACGGCGTCACCCACGAGATCAACGACGAGCTGTACACCTCCGTCGACGACGCGATCCGCACCGCCGAGGCCCTGGGCCTGGGCGAGAAGGGCCGCTACCTGCTCGCCGCCTCCTTCGGCAACGTGCACGGCGTCTACAAGCCGGGCAACGTCGTCCTGCGCCCGGAGCTCCTCAAGGACCTCCAGGCCGGCGTCGCCGAGAAGTTCGGCCAGGCGTCCCCGTTCGACTTCGTCTTCCACGGCGGCTCCGGCTCGACCGCCGAGGAGATCGCCACCGCCATCGAGAACGGCGTGGTCAAGATGAACCTCGACACCGACACCCAGTACGCCTTCACCCGTCCGGTCGTGGACCACATGTTCCGCAACTACGACGGTGTCCTGAAGGTCGACGGCGAGGTCGGCAAGAAGTCCACCTACGACCCGCGCACCTGGGGCAAGCTCGCCGAGGCGGGCATGGCCGCCCGCGTCACCGAGGCGTGCGAGGCGCTGCGTTCGGCCGGCAAGAAGCTGAAGTAAGCCGTGACCGAAGGGCCCGGCACCCCCGCGCGGGTGCCGGGCCCTTCGCGTACCCGAGGAGAGTGAGGAGTTCGATGGACGACTTCGACGAGATACGGGACCGGCGGGGCACCTGGTCGGTGCAGTGGGACGGGATCGCGGACCGCTTCGGCGTCTCCGACCTGCTCCCCTTCACCATCTCCGACATGGACTTCGCGTCCCCGCCCGCGGTCCTCGACGCCCTGCGCGCCCGGATCGACCACGGGGTCTTCGGCTACACGGACTGGCGGCTCGGCGGGCCCGACGGCTTCCGGGAGGCGGTGCGCCACTGGTACGCGAGCCGGTACGACACCGCGATCGACACCGAGGCCCTGGTCTACGCGCCGTCGGTGCTCTCCCAGCTCTCCCAGCTGCTCCAGATGTGGACCGAGCCCGGTGACGGCGTCGTCGTCCACACCCCCACGTACGACGGCTTCCGCAAGGCCGTCACCGGGCTCGGGCGCGAACTGCGCGGGGTCCCGGTCGGGGACACCGCGGCGCTGGAGCGGGAACTGGCCCGCCCGGACAGCCGGATGCTGCTGCTCTGCTCGCCGCACAACCCGACGGGCCGGGTGTGGACCGAGAAGGAGCTCACCGACTTCCACGAACTGGCCGAGTGGCACGACGTCACCGTGGTCAGCGACGAGATCCACGCCGACCTCACCGCCGACGGCCACCGCCACGTCCCGTGGAGCCGGATCGCCGAGCCGGGCCCCGGCTCCGGCTGGGCGCTGATCACCTCGGGGACCAAGGCCTTCAACTTCCCGGCCCTCTCCGGCTCGTACGGCCTCATCGGCGACCCCGACGAGCGGACCGAGTTCCTGCGGCGGATGGAGACGGCCGAGGGCCTCGCCTCCCCGGCCGTCCTCTCGCTCACCGCCCACATCGCCGCCTACCGGCACGGCGCGCCCTGGCTCGACGGGCTCCGCCGCTATGTCGCCGGAACGATGGAGATGGTCGGGGAACGGCTCCGCGCGGGCCTGCCGGGGGTCGAGTGGATCCCGCCGCAGGCCGGCTACCTCGCCTGGATCGACCTCCGGCCGCTGGGCATCGACGAGACGCGGCTCCAGGAGGAGCTGGTCCGCACGGAGAGGGTCGCGATCATGCCCGGCGGCACGTACGGCACGCCCGGCTTCGTCCGGCTCAACGTGGGCTGCCCGCGCACCAAGGCCGAACGGGGCGTGGACGCGCTGGTCAGGGCGGCCACGCGGCTGCGGACCGACGGTGGCTGAGGAGGCAGGAGCTCCTGGGCCGGGGGACCATGCAGGCATGAGCGTGGCCGCCCCCGAGGTACGGATGGCCTCCGCCCGAGGGCGGTGGATCGTCCTCACGACCGTGCTCGGCTCGGCGATGGCCCTGCTCGACTCGACCGTCGTCAACGTCGCGCTGCCGCACATCGGCGAGGACCTCGACGCCGACCTCGCGGCGCTCCAGTGGACCGTCAACGCCTACATGTTGACGCTGGCCGGGCTGATCCTGCTCGGCGGCTCGCTCGGCGACCGGTACGGGCGGCGCCGGATCTTCGTCGTCGGCGTCGTCTGGTTCGCGGTCGCCTCGCTGCTGTGCGGCCTCGCGCCGAACGCCGGCGTGCTCATCGCCGCGCGGGCCCTCCAGGGCGTCGGCGGAGCGCTGCTCACCCCCGGCTCGCTCGCGCTGATCCAGGCGAGCTTCCACCCCGACGACCGCGCCCGCGCGGTCGGCCTCTGGTCCGGCTTCGGCGGGGTGGGGGCGGCGGTCGGGCCGTTCGTCGGCGGCTGGCTGGTCGACGGGCCCGGCTGGCGGTGGGTCTTCCTCCTGAACGTGCCGGTCGCCGCGCTCTGCGTGCCGGTCGCGCTGCGCCACGTCCCCGAGTCCCGCGACGAGGCGGCGCACGGCCGCCGCTTCGACGTGCTCGGGGCGGTGCTCGGCGCGGCGGCGCTCGGCCTCGTCACCTACGGGCTCATCGACGCGCTCTGGTGGGCCGGCGCGGCCGGTCTCCTGACCGGGGCCGGCTTCGTGGTGGTGGAGCGGCGGCGCGGCGAGCGGGCGATGATGCCGCCGTCGATCTTCCGCTCCCGGCTCTTCACCGCGGTGAACGTGGTGACCCTGTGCGTGTACGCGGCGTTCGGCGGCTTCTTCTTCCTCGCCGCGCTCCAGCTCCAGGTCGTCTCCGGCTACTCGGCGCTCGCCGCCGGTACGGCCCTGCTGCCGACGACCGTGCTGATGCTGCTGCTCTCCGCGAAGTCCGGCGAGCTGGGGGAGCGGATCGGGCCGCGCATTCCGCTGACCGTCGGCCCGCTGCTGTGCGCGGCGGGGATGCTGCTGATGCTGCGGGTCGGGGAGGACCCCTCGTACGTACGGGACGTGCTGCCGGCCCTCGTCGTGCTCGGCCTCGGCATGACCGTGCTGGTCGCGCCGCTGACCGCGACGGTCCTCGCCTCCGTCGACGTCGCCCGGGCGGGGCTCGCCAGCGGCATCAACAACGCGGCGGCGCGGGCGGCGGGCCTGGTCGCGGTGGCGGCGCTGCCGCTGCTGACGGGCATGGGGCCGACGGCGTACCTCTCGGCGACGGAGTTCGACGCGACCTTCGACCGGGCGATGCCCATCTGCGCCGGCGTCCTCGTCCTGGGCGCCGCGCTCTCCTGGGCCACCATGCGGGCCCCCCGTCCCGCCCCCTGCCACCCCACCTGCAAGACCCACTGCTCCCTCACGGCCCCGCCCCTGGATCCGGGCTCCGAGTAACCGCGAGGTATGCCCGCAACGGAAGGGCGGGGCTGGGGCAGACTGGGGGGATGGTTACGCATGAGAATCTGCTCGGGGGGCCCGCCCCCACCCTTCTGCCCGACGACCCGGGCCCCCGTGAGGCCCTCGCGCAGGGCACCGCCCCCGCCGACGTCGCGGCGAAGTACCCGACCTCCTCGCTGGCGTGGGCGCAGCTCGCGGACGACGCCTTCGAGGCCGGCCGCGTGGTGGAGTCGTACGCCTACGCCCGCACCGGCTACCACCGCGCCCTGGACGCGCTGCGCCGCAACGGGTGGAAGGGCCACGGCCCGGTGCCGTGGGAGCACGAGCCGAACCGCGGCTTCCTGAGGGCCCTGCACGCGCTGGCCCGGGCCGCCGGCGAGATCGGCGAGAAGGACGAGTACGAGCGCTGCACGACCTTCCTGCGGGACTCCTCGGAGACGGCCGCCGAGACCCTGGGCTGACCGGGCCGTCACCCCCGGCCGGTACGATCCCCGGACCGGCCTGAAACAGGGGGGAACTGTCGTGGGCAAGCGGGGAGCGTCCGACCGGCGTCGAGTCGACCGGCGGAGCGGGCGGAGCCGCCGCGCGGGGACGCGCGTCACGCGCCGGGGCCGGCTCGTCCTGTCGACCCTGGTCCTGATGGGCGTCTCGCTCGGCGCGGGCGTGGCGCTCGCCCACTTCCAGGAGAAGCGGGAGGAGGCGGCGGCCTCCTCCCCGCCATCCGAGGCGCCCGTGGCCCCCGCGCCCACCACCACGACCGCCGCGCCGAAGCCGAAGCCGACGCCGAAGCCCACGCCGAGCAAGAAGCCCAAGCCGAAGCCGAAGCCGACGCCGACCGCGACCAAGAAGAAGACCCCGACCGTGCCGCAGTCCGGTCCGGGCACCTTCACCGCCGTCACCGCCTCCGGCAGGATCTCCGGCACCAGCGGCACCCTGCGCCGCTACCGGGTGCAGATCGAGGACGGCGTCGACCTCCCGGCCCGGGGGACCGCCGAGGAGATCGAGGCGATCCTCGCCCATCCGCGCGGCTGGGCCGCGCACGGCCGGGGCCGTTTCCAGCTGGTGGCGTCGGACGCCGACTTCGTCATCCGGATCGCCACCCCCGACACCGCCGACGCGCTCTGCGCCCGCCAGGGCTTCGACACGCACGGCGAGCTGAACTGCGAGACCGCCGACGGCGTGGTGGTGAACCTCAAGCGGTGGATGCTGGGCTCGCCGACCTTCGCCGGACCGCCGGAGGAGTACCGGCACCTGATCATCAACCACGAGGTCGGCCACGAGATCGGGATCCGGCAGCACATGGGCTGCGGGGGGCCGGGGCAGCCCGCGCCCGCGATGATGCAGCAGATCAAGGGCCTCAACGGATGTCGTTCGAACGCTTATCCGTATAGCGAAGAGGGGATCTACATCACCGGTCCGATCGTGTCATGATGCGCTTGGGACGCGTGCGAAGGAGCACGCCTCCCGAGGGGACCGGAGCTCCCGTGGCGCGCCGCTGAGCGCGCACGGTGGAGCGGACCGCTACCCGGTAGCCCGTATCGAGGAGACAGCAATGTCATCCACCCCCGATTCCCCCGCAGCCGGATCGGTCGTCGACACACCGAATCTCGACTTCGCCGGCACGACGCCGTACGAGGACTACGTCCAGGCGGACGTCCTCACCCACCTCCAGCACCTCCGCTCGGACGACCCCGGCGAGATGGTCTTCCTGGTCACCACCCAGGTCATGGAGCTGTGGTTCACGGTCATCGTCCACGAGTGGGAGACCGCGAGCCGCGCCCTGCGCGCCGACCGCCTGCCCGTCGCCGTCGACGCCCTCAAGCGCTCGGTCCGCGAGCTGGAGGCGCTGAACCACTCCTGGCGGCCGCTCTCCCAGCTCACCCCCGCCCAGTTCAACGCCTACCGCGGCGCGCTCGGCGAGGGCTCCGGCTTCCAGTCGGCGATGTACCGACGCATGGAGTTCCTGCTCGGCGAGAAGTCGGCGTCCATGCTCGTCCCGCACCGGGGCGCGCCCCGCGTCCACGCCGAGCTGGAGAAGGCGCTGCACGAGCCGAGCCTCTACGACGAGGTGCTCGGCTTCCTCGCCCGCCGGGGCCTGCCCGTGCCGGCGTCCGTCCTCACCCGCGACCTGACGCAGCGCTACGAGCCCTCGCCGCAGGTCGAGGCCGTGTGGGCGGCCCTGTACGCGGCGCCGGACGAGAACGAGGAGCTGGTCCGCCTCGGCGAGGCCCTCAGCGACGTCGCCGAACTCGTCTGGCGATGGCGCAACGACCACCTCGTGGCGACCCGCCGCGCGATGGGCGCCAAGACCGGCACCGGCGGCTCCGCGGGCGTGGCCTGGCTGGAGAAGCGCGCCCAGAAGAACGTGTTCCCCGAGCTCTGGACGGCCCGCAGCCATGTCTGATCTCCAGCAGGAGGCCGCGCGCCTCGACGCCGCCGACCCGCTCGCCGGCCACCGCGCCGGGTTCGCCCTCGACGAGGAGACCGTCTACCTCGACGGCAACTCGCTGGGCGCGCTCCCCGCGCACGTCCCCGCCCGCATGGCCGACGTCATCGGCCGCGAGTGGGGCGAGCTGCGGATCCGCTCCTGGGACGAGTCGGGCTGGTGGACCGCCCCCGAGCGGATCGGCGACCGGATCGCCCCGCTCGTCGGCGCCGCCGCGGGGCGGATCGTCGCCGGCGACTCGACCAGCGTGAACGTCTTCAAGGCGGTCGTCGCCGCGGCCCGCCTCGCGGGAGAGGGACGCGACGAGATCCTGGTGGACGCGTCGACCTTTCCCACGGACGGGTACATCGCCGAGTCCGCCGCCCGGATGACCGGTCACCGGATCGTGCCCCTCGACCCGGCCGACATCCCGGGCGCGGCGAGCGAGCGGACGGCGCTCGCGCTCGTCAACCACGTCGACTACCGCACCGGCCGGCTCCACGACCTGCCCGGCACCACCGCCGCCCTCCACGCGGCGGGCGCGCTGGCCGTCTGGGACCTGTGCCACAGCGCCGGCGCCCTGCCCGTCGGCCTCGACGCGCACGGAGTCGACCTGGCCGTCGGCTGCACCTACAAGTACCTCAACGGCGGCCCCGGTTCGCCCGCGTACCTGTACGTCGCCGAGCGCCACCAGGACCGCTTCGACTCGCCGTTGCCCGGCTGGACCTCGCACGCCGACCCGTTCGGCATGACGCCCGGCTACCGGCCCGCCGACGGCGCCGTCCGGGGCCGCGTCGGCACCCCGGACATCCTGTCCATGCTGGCCCTGGAGGCCGCGCTCGACGTGTGGGACGGGGTCGAGATCGACGCCGTCCGCGCCAAGTCCCTCGCGCTCACGGACTTCTTCCTGGCGTGCGTGCGGGCCTACGTCCCCGAGGGCCGGGTCACCCCGGTCACCCCGGAGGCGCACGCCGAACGCGGCAGCCAGGTGGCGCTGGCCTGCGCGGACGCGCCCACCGTGATGCCCGAGCTGATCAAGCGCGGGGTGGTGGGCGACCTGCGCCGCCCGGACATCCTGCGGTTCGGCTTCACCCCGCTGTACGTCGGCTTCGCGGACGCCGAGCGCGCGGCCCGCGTCCTCGCCGACGTCCTGGCCGGAACGCCCGCCCCGGCACGGCCGACTCGCGGCTGACGGACGGCCGGTGACCTGCCGTCAGATCGGATGATCTTCACCTGATCTGCGGGGCCCGGACCCTGATACGGTCCCCGCAGGTCAGGCCGATTCGGCCCCGTCACCGAGAGGTTGGAACCCCCCATGCCGGACCCCGCCGCGCGCGACGCCGCCGAAGAGGCATCGGCCTTCTCGCACCCGGCCGTCCCCCCCGACGCCACCGCCGCGTACGGCGACCACCCCGACCAGATCGTCGACCTGTACGCCCCCAGGACCGGCGGCGGGCGCGCCCCGCTCGTCGTCGTCCTGCACGGCGGCGCCTGGCGGGCCCCCTACGACCGGCAGCACATCAGCCCCTTCGCGGACTTCCTCGCCCGCCGCGGCTTCGCCGTCGCCAGCGTCGAGTACCGGCGCGGACCCGGCCTCCCCCACCAGGGCGGTACGACCCCGGTCGCGGGCCGCTGGCCGGAGACCTTCGACGACGTGGCCGCCGCCCTCGACGCCGTACCGGAACTCGCCGCCGCCCATCTGCCGCAGGCCGACCCGCACCGCACCGTCCTCACCGGGCACTCGGCGGGCGGCCAGCTCGCCCTGTGGGCCGCCGCCCGGCACGTGCTGCCCGCCGGCTCCCCCTGGCGGCTGCCCGCCCCGCCCGCGCTGCGCGGCGTCGTCGCCCTCGCCCCCATCGGCCACTTCGACCGGGCCCGCGAACTCGACGTCTGCGGCGGGGCGGTGATCCAGCTGCTCGGCGGCGAGGAGGCCTACGACGAGCGGGCCGCGGCCACCGACCCGGCGCGGCTGCTGCCCACCGGCATCGCCACCGCCCTCGTCCAGGGCCGCGCGGACCTCACCGTCCCCGCCGAGGTCGCCGACGCCTTCGTCGAGGCGGCGGCGAAGGCGGGCGAGACGGTCGGCCTCACGCTCCTGGAGGACGTCGGCCACTTCCCGCTGATCGACCCGGCGGCCGACGCGTGCGCGGTCGTCGCCGAGGAGCTCGCCCAGCTCGCGTTCTAGGACCCGCGTAGTACTCAAGGGGGACGGCCCGGGATCCGCATCCAGCGGGACGCGGGCGTCCCCGGCCGTTCCGTACCGTGGTCGGCGTGAATCCGACACAGACCCCCGACACGGGCAGCCGCAGTCCCGAGCTCCGCATGACGCTGGACGCGCTCGGCGGTCTGCGCGAAGACCTCTCCGGCGACGCCCTCGCCTACCGCCCGCTGCCCCGGCTCGCGCCGGACAGCCCCGCGCTGCGCTTCCTGCCCCGGCGGCTGCGCCCGCACGCCGGACTGCTGCCGCACGCGGCGATCGGCTTCCTCGCCCTGGTGACCTTCCTCCTCGGCTTCGACGAGATCGACGACTCCGTCGGACCGGTCGCCCTCGTCGCCTGCCTGGTGCCGACGGCCGCCGTGCTCCTCACCGTGAGCCGACCGGCGACGGCCTTCTGGCTGTCCATAGGGTCGACGCCCTTCATCGCCTATCTGAGCGGCTACGACGGCTGGCCCTGGGCGCCGAACTCCTTCGGCGCCCACCTCTTCGTCCTCGTGATCGTCGCCCTGCGGACCGGCCCCCGGGCCGCCGCGTGGATGTGGCTGATCACCGCCGCGTACACCACCTTCGCCTCCTTCTTCCTGAGCATGGGCTCCGGATACGGCTTCAACGGCGCCGAGATGCTCTTCTTCTCCGCCCTCTTCCTGCTGGTCATCGCCGTCGTCCAGATCCGCCGCCAGGCGGTCCGCGAGGTCACCGCCCAGCAGACCGTGACCGCCGTCGAACGCTCCAAGCGGACCCTGCTGGAGGAGCGGACCACCATCGCGCGCGAGCTGCACGACGTCGTCGCGCACCACATGTCGGTGGTGGCCATCCAGGCCGAGGCCGCGCCCTACCGGGTGGAGAACCCGCCGCCGGAGCTGGAGCAGGCCTTCCTCACGATCCGGGAGAACGCCGTCGCCGCCCTCACCGAGCTGCGCCGCATCCTCGGCGTCGTGCGCGCCGAGGACTACGAGGCCCCCGACGCCCCGCAGCCCACCCTCGCCGACCTCGACGGGCTCGTCGCCAACGTCCGGGAGGCCGGGCTCGACGTGGACCTGACCGTCACCGGCGCGGTGCGCGAACTGCCGCAGGGCGTGGAGCTGTCGGCGTACCGGATCGTCCAGGAGGCCCTGTCCAACGTGCTGCGGCACGCGCCGGGCGCCCCGGCGAAGGTCGAGGTCAGCCATGTCCTCGGCGGCCTCGGCCTGCGGATCGCCAACGGCCCCGCGCGCGGCCTGGTGAAGCCGTCCCCCGGCGCCGGCCACGGCATCACCGGCATGCGGGAGCGTGTCACGATGCTCGGCGGGGAGATGACCGACGGACCGACGGAGGACGGCGGCTACGAGGTCGCCGTCTTCGTCCCCGTCCAGCGCGAAGGGGCCGACCAGTGATCAGGGTGCTGATCGTCGACGACCAGATCATGGTCCGCGAGGGGTTCTCGGTGCTGCTCGGCGCGATGCCGGACATCGAGGTCGTCGGCGAGGCCGTCAACGGCCGGGAGGCGGTCGCGCAGGTCGCCGCCCTCCGCCCCGACGTCGTCCTCATGGACATCCGGATGCCCGAACTCAACGGCATCGAGGCCACCCGCGAGATCGTCGCCGCCGACGCGGACGCGAAGGTCCTCGTCCTCACCACCTTCGACCTCGACGAGTACGTCTACCAGGCGCTGCGCGCCGGCGCGTCCGGCTTCCTCCTCAAGGACGCCTCTGCCCGGCAGCTCGCCGACGGCGTCCGGATCGTGGCGGCGGGCGAGGCGCTGCTCGCGCCGACCGTGACGAAACGGCTCATCACCGAGTTCGCGCGGACCGCCGACACCGCGCCGAGGGCGCCCTCCGTCGCCCAGGTCGGCGAACTCACCGAGCGCGAGACGGAGGTCCTCGTCCTCATCGCGCAGGGCCTGTCCAACCAGGAGATCGCCGAGCACCTCGTCGTCGCCGAGTCGACCATCAAGACCCACGTCAGCCGGATCCTGGTCAAGCTGGGCCTGCGCGACCGGACACAGGCGGCGGTCTTCGCGTACGAGGCGCGGCTGGTGCAGGTCGGGCGGTAGCGTCCCCCGCATGGACGCCGCCGCCGAGTTCGACCCCTGGTCCCCCGAGTTCGTCGCCGACCCGTACCCGGCCTACGCGGAGCTGCGGGAGGCCGGCCGCGCCCACTGGTACGGGCGTACGCGCCAGTGGCTGGTCCCGCACCACGCGGACGTGTCGGCGCTGCTGCGGGACCGGCGCCTGGGGCGCACGTACACCCACCGCTTCACGCACGAGGAGTTCGGCCGCACGGCGCCCGACCCCCGGCACGAGCCCTTCCACACCCTGAACGACCACGGGCTGCTCGACCTGGAGGGCGCCGACCACACCCGCATCCGGCGGCTGGTCTCGAAGGCCTTCACCCCGCGGACGGTGGAACGCCTCGCGCCGACGGTACGGGAGCTGGCGGACGGTCTCGTGGGGGAGCTGGTCGCGGCGGGCGGCGGCGACCTCCAGGCGGCGGTCGCCGAACCCCTGCCGGTCGCGGTCATCGCCGCGATGCTGGGCATCCCGGAGTCCGACGAGGAGCGGGCCATGCTGCGGCCCTGGTCGGCGGCGATCTGCGGGATGTTCGAGCTGAACCCCTCGGAGGAGACCGCCCGCGCGGCCGTCCGCGCCTCCGTCGACTTCTCCGACTACCTGCGCCGGCTGATCGCGCGCCGCCGGTCCGAGCCCGGCGACGACCTGGTCTCGGCGCTGGTCGGCGTCGAGGAGCTGACCGAGCAGGAGAGGGTCTCCACCTGCGTGCTGCTGCTGAACGCGGGGCACGAGGCCACGGTGAACACGGCGGTGGGCGGGACGTGGACGCTGCTGCGCCACGACGCCTGGCCGTCCCTCACGGCCGGAGACTTGTCCACAGCTGTGGACGAACTCCTCCGCTACGACACGCCGCTGCAGATGTTCGAGCGGTGGGTCCTCGACGACATCGAGGTCGGCGGGACGGTGATCCCCCGCGGCTCGCAGGTCGCCCTCCTGCTGGGCTCCGCCAACCGCGATCCGGCCCGCTTCGGCCCCACGGCGGACGAGCTGGACCTGACCCGCGCCGACAACCCGCACGTCACCTTCGGCGCGGGCATCCACTACTGCCTCGGCGCCCCGCTGGCCCGCCTCGAACTCGACGCGGTCTTCCGCGCCCTGCGGGAGCGGGCGCCCGGGATGCGGCTCGCCGCGGACCCCGTCCGGAAACCCGGTTACGTGATCCGCGGCTTCGAGTCCCTCCTCGTGGAGGTCTGACCCGCGTCAGAGCTGGAGGTCCCGGCGGCGCAGCGCCGTCAGGCCGGCCGCGGTAAGGGCCGCCGCCAGCGCCGTGAGGAGGAGCGGCCCGGTCCACGCCGGGTCCGGGCCCGGCAGCTTGGGCAGGTGGGCGAAGGGGGAGAGGTCGAGCACGGACTGCGGGAGGTCCAGGGCCGGGCCGATCCAGCCGAGGGCCAGGCACAGGCCCGCCACGCCCCACCCGGCCGCGGCGAGGCGAGGCGCCGCGCCCCACACCAGGACCGCCACCCCCGCGAGGGTCCACACGGCCGGCAGCTGGACGAGCGCCGCGCCGAGGATCGGGCCGAGGTCGTCGCCGTACGAGAGGGCGAGGCCCAGACCGGCGAGGGTCAGGATCAGCGCGGAGCCGGCGAAGGCGTGGGCCAGGTGGCCGGCCGCCCAGCGCAGCCGCCCGAGCGAGGCCGCGAGCAGCGGTTCCGCCCGGCCCGAGGTCTCCTCGCCGTGCGCCCGCAGCACCGCCCCGACCGCGTACAGGGCGGCGAGCATCCCGAAGAGGGAGACCATCGTGGCGAGGAAGGCGTCGGTCAGCCCGTCCTGGCCGCCCATCCGCTCGAAGATCTCCCGCGCCTTCTCGTTGTCGCCGACGATCTCCGCCGCGCCCTCGGCCATGCCGCCGAAGACGAGTCCGCCGAGGAGGAAGCCCAGCCCCCAGCCGGTCAGCGCGCCGCGCTGGAGGCGGACGGCGAGCGCGCCGGCGGTGGCGAGCCGGCCCGCGGCGGGGCCCGGCCGGGTGGCGAGGAAGGACGCGCCGACGTCGCGCCGCGCGGCGAGCCCGTACGCGAGGACCGTCTGGAGGAGCACGGCCGCGGCGATCAGCAGCAGCACCCACCAGCGTTCGCCGCCGTACGCGCGGACGTTCTCGGCCCAGCCGACGGGGGAGAGCCAGGTGAGCGCGGACGAGCCGGAGGCGTCGCCGGAGTCGCCCGCGGCCCGCAGTGCGAAGGCCAGGCCGAGGACGCCGCCCGCGATGCCCTTGGCGAGCCGCGCGCTCTCGGTGAGCTGCGCGGCGAGCGCGGCGACGGTCGCGAAGACCATGCCGGTGCCGCCGATGGCGAGGCCGAGGGCGAGCGCCCCGGCGAGGCCCTGTCCGGCGAGCCCGGCGACGACGAGGAGGGCGGTGGCGGCGTTGAGCGTCAGCGCCGCGAGCAGCGCGGAGGTGAGCGGGGCCCGGCGGCCCACCGCCCCGGCGGAGAGGAGTTCCTGCCGGCCCGTCTCCTCCTCCTCGCGGGTGTGCCGGACGACGACGATCAGCGAGGCGACGGCCGCGAGGACGGCGGCGAAGGCGCCGAAGCGCCAGGCGACGAGCCCGCCGAGGGAGTCGGAGAAGACCGGCCCGTAGAGGGAGCGCATGGAGCTGTTGGCGGTCATGGAGGCGGCGAGTTCGGCGCGGGCGGCGGCCGTGCCGTAGAGCCCTTCGAGGGAGCCGGGGCCGGAGGCGACGAGGCCGCCGGTGACCAGGGCCCACAGGGGGAGGGCGAGCCGGTCGCGGCGGAGCGCGAGCCGGGTGAGGGTGCCGGTGCCGGCGAGGGCGGTCATGACGCCACCTCGGTGTCCGCGTAGTGGCGGAGGAAGAGCTCCTCCAGGGTGGGCGGGGTGCTGGTGAGCGAGCGGACGCCGGCGGTGAGCAGCGCGGCGAGGACCGGGTCGAGCTTGTCGGTGTCGACCTGGAGCCGGACCGTGCGGCCCTCGACGCGCAGGTCGTGGACGCCGGCGAGCCGGTCGAGCCCCCGGGGCGGTCCGGCGAGCTCGGCGGTGACGCTGGTACGGGTCAGGTGGCGCAGCTGGGCGAGCGAGCCCGACTCCACCGTGCGGCCCTTGCGGACGATGCTGACGCGGTCGCAGAGGGACTCGACCTCGCTGAGGATGTGGCTGGAGAGCAGCACGGTCCGGCCCCGGTCGCGGGCCTCGCGGACGCAGTCCTGGAAGACCTCCTCCATCAGCGGGTCGAGGCCGCTGGTGGGCTCGTCGAGGACGAGGAGTTCGGCGTCGGAGGCGAAGGCGGCGACGAGGGCGACCTTCTGCCGGTTGCCCTTGGAGTAGGTGCGGCCCTTCTTGGTGGGGTCGAGCTCGAAGCGCTCGATCAGCTCCGCGCGGCGGGTCCGGTCGAGGCCGCCGCCGCGCAGCCGCCCGTACAGGTCGATGACCTCGCCGCCGGAGAGGTTGCGCCAGAGGGTGACGTCGCCGGGGACGTACGCGAGCCGCCGGTGGAGGGCGACGGCGTCGGCCCAGGGGTCGCCGCCGAGCAGCCGGACGGTGCCGGAGTCGGCGCGCAGCAGCCCGAGGAGGACGCGGATGGTGGTGGACTTGCCGGCGCCGTTGGGGCCGAGGAAGCCGTGGACCTCGCCGGCGGCGACGGTGAGGTCGAGTCCGTCGAGGGCGTGGGTGCGGCCGAACGACTTGTGGAGGCCGGTGACGCTGATGGCGTTCGTCATGCTTCGGAACGTACGCTCATTTCACAAATTTGTGAAGTTAAGGAACCGTAAAAAGGAACGGTATAGAGTCGTCCCATGACCAGCACCGAAGGCACCCCGCCGCAGGAGGACGCCGTCTCCCGTTTCGTGGAGCGCTTCGCCGGCGAGCTGACCGAGGCCGGCATGCAGCGGATGGCCTCCCGGGTCTTCGCCGCCCTGCTCGCCTCCGAGACCGCCTCCCTCACCTCCGCGGAGCTCGCCGAGCAGCTCAGGATCAGCCCCGCCGCCGTCTCCGGCGCGATCCGCTACCTCACCCAGGTCGGCATGGTCGCCCGCGAGCGCGAACCGGGCACCCGCCGCGAGCGGTACGTGCTCCACAACGAGATCTGGTACGAGACCTTCACCCGCCGCGACCAGATCCTGCTCCGCTGGGAGAAGGTCCTCCGCGACGGCGCCGCCACCCTCGGCTCCGACACCGCCGCCGGCGCCCGCACCACCGAGACCGCCGACTTCTTCGCCTTCATGCAGGAGGAGATGCTGACCCTGATGGACCGCTGGCGCGAACGGAAGGCGGCCGGCCGGACCGGCCGGCAGCCGGCCGGGCAGGCGGCCGGGAACGCTCAGGAGCCGACCGCCTCCTGAGGCTCCCGGGGCAGCGTCAGACCCCAGGCCGCCGCGCGGACCGTCCAGGTGCGGCGCCGGACCGGGCCCGCGACGCGGCCGTCCGCGCGGTAGCGGAAGTCCGGTCCCGAGACCGTCAGGGTCCCGGCGACGGCGCGCCGGGGCGTGCCGTCGGCGCCGGCCGGATGGACGGCCACCTCCGCCGTGCCGTCGCCGGTGTCCGCCGGGCGGGCCGTCACCGCCGTGACCGGGGCGTCCACGTCCGCGAGCAGCACCCCGTCCGCCTCCACCCGCAGCCGGTGCACCAGGACGGCGGGGAACGGCGGCGCCGGCCGCACCAGGGTGCGCACCAGGGAGCGGCAGGTCCCCCAGACGGACGGGGCGGTGCCGGCGGCCGGGACCGGCACGGCCGGCACCCGCAGCTCGCCCAGGACCACCCCGTCGCTGTCGTCCACCAGCAGGTCCAGGCTGCGCACCGTCCCGTCCAGGACCGTCCGGGCCGCCGCCACCGCGCCGCGCGGCACGCCGAAGCCGTGCGCGACCTCCAGGGCGCCCGGCGGGCCGATCGGGACCAGCGAGAGCGGCGCCCGGTCCCGGTGCAGCAGGGTCACCGCGCGCAGCAGCGCCCGGTCGTCACCGAGGACGACGGGGCGCCGGGAGCCGCGCCGGGACAGGGCGCGGGAGAATTCCTCGGGAGAGTCCGGCAGGCAGATCTTCGCCTCCGCGCCCGCGGACAGGACATCCTTCGCGATCCGCACGGACTCGCCGTCACTTCGGCGGGCGACCGGGTCGACGATGACCAGCAGCTGGTCGTGATCCGACACCTCGGTCCTTCCTCGGGTAGCATCTTTGTGCAAGAGCCCCTTGCGCTATTGCGCCAGGGGCTTCGTCTATTCCGGGGCACACCGGTGAGGCGGCGTACGCCCCCTGACCTTGGACATGCCCCGCCCGGAAGGGGTGTACGCCTGTGCCCGCACTTGTGCTGCTCGGTGCTCAGTGGGGTGACGAGGGCAAGGGAAAGGCCACCGACCTGCTCGGTGGATCCGTGGACTACGTGGTGCGTTACCAGGGCGGCAACAATGCCGGCCACACGGTCGTCGTAGGCGACCAGAAGTACGCGCTCCACCTCCTCCCTTCCGGAATCCTCTCCCCGGGGTGCACCCCGGTGATCGGAAACGGAGTCGTCGTCGACCCGGCGGTCCTGCTCTCCGAGCTGAGCGGACTGAACGAGCGCGGCGTGGACACGTCGAAGCTCCTGATCAGCGGCAACGCCCACCTGATCACCCCGTACAACGTCACCCTCGACAAGGTGACGGAACGGTTCCTCGGCAAGCGCAAGATCGGCACCACCGGTCGCGGCATCGGCCCCACCTACGCCGACAAGATCAACCGCGTCGGCATCCGGGTCCAGGACCTGTACGACGAGTCGATCCTGGAGCAGAAGGTCGAGGCGGCCCTGGAGCAGAAGAACCAGCTCCTCGCCAAGGTCTTCAACCGCCGCGCGATCGAGTCCGGCCGGATCGTCGAGGAGATGCTCCAGTACGCGGACCAGATCCGCCCGTACGTCGCCGACACCACCCTGATCCTCAACGACGCCATCGACGAGGGCAAGGTCGTCCTCTTCGAGGGCGGCCAGGGCACCCTCCTGGACGTGGACCACGGCACGTACCCCTTCGTCACCTCCTCGAACCCGACCGCCGGCGGTGCCTGCACCGGCGCGGGCGTCGGCCCGACGAAGATCAACCGGGTCATCGGCATCCTCAAGGCGTACACGACCCGCGTCGGCGCCGGCCCGTTCCCGACCGAGCTCTTCGACGCCGACGGCGAGGCCCTGCGCCGCATCGGCGGCGAGCGCGGCGTCACCACCGGCCGCGACCGCCGCTGCGGCTGGTTCGACGCGGTCATCGCCCGCTACGCCACCCGCGTCAACGGCCTGACCGACTTCTTCCTCACCAAGCTGGACGTGCTGACCGGCTGGGAGGAGATCCCGGTCTGCGTCGCGTACGAGATCGACGGCAAGCGCGTCGAGGAGCTCCCGTACTCCCAGACCGACTTCCACCACGCGAAGCCGATCTACGAGACCCTGCCCGGCTGGTCGGAGGACATCACGAAGGCCAAGACCTTCGCGGACCTCCCGAAGAACGCGCAGAACTACGTGAAGGCGCTGGAGGAGATGTCCGGCGCCCCGATCTCCGCCATCGGCGTCGGCCCCGGCCGCACCGAGACGATCGAGATCAACTCCTTCCTGTAGGAAGCCCGCGGCACCGGCACACGAAGGGCCCGCACCCCCAGGGGGCGCGGGCCCTTCGCGCGTCCCGGCCGTCGCCGGAGGCTCAGTCCTCGCGGTGGTACTCGCCCGGTTCGGTGTCGTACATGGGGTAGACCTGGAGGAGTTCCTCGCCCTTGTACGTCGTCAGGACCAGGTAGCTGCCGGGGTCGTCGCGGACGCACTCCGGGTCGGCGCCGGGCTCCAGGGCCATGGGGCCGAGGACGTACGGGGGCGTGGTGCCCGCCAGGATGGCCGTCCAGGTGCAGTTGACGGCGTCCGCCAGGGTGTTGCCCTCCTCGTCCGTGCGCGGGTAGACGCTCAGCGAGCGGAAGACGGCGGCGCCGACCGCGCCCTGGGTGATCGTCACCTGGTCGGTGTAGCGGTCCGCCTCCGGGCCCTCGACGAGGGGCTTCATCTTCCAGCGGCCCAGGTACTTCTCCGGCAGGATCGCCGCGCCGGTGCGGGCCTTGTGGAAGGTGGTCCGCGCCGCGCCCGAGGTCCATTCGAGGACCTCGGGGGAGCGCAGGGAGAGGGTCTGGTGGGCGGCCGCCATGCACCGCCCGGCGGGCACGCTGGTGGTCACGTCGGACTCGCCGAGGACGACCTTGTCCTCGTCGGCGGAGACGAGCCGCGAGCGGCCCATGCACAGCCGCCCGTCGCCGACGTGGGTGTAGACGGCGGTCTTGGTGCCGACGGCGCCCTGCACGAGCTCGATCCGGACGGTCTCGCGCGGGTTCTCCTCGGTGCCCCGGAGGATGCCCTCCCAGGCGCCGATGAAGGCGGCGGGCACGGCCCCGGCGGGCTGCGCGGAGGTTCCGGAGGACGAGGCGCCGGTGCCCTTGCCGTCGGGGGTGGTGGTGCCGGGGCCGCCGAGCGGCCACAGCGCGTAGCCGACGCCCGCCGCCGCGGCGACGGCGGCGGCCGCGAGCGCGGCGGTCAGGACGCGGCGCCGGGACCGGGGCCGTACGGGCTCGGGGTCCGGCGCCGGGCCGGGGCCGGGCGCGGGCGTCGGGGCGCCGGCCGCCGCGCCGCCCGCCGTGCGCTCCCGGGCGTGCTCCGTCCCGGAAGGGCCCGCGGAGCCGTCCGCGCTCTCCGCCTCCAGGAGCCGGGCCGCGTGCCGGCCGAGGCGGACGAGGACGTCGGCGGGCAGCCAGGGGTCGGCGACCGGCAGGGTCTCGGCGATCTCGGCCGCCGTCGGCCGCCGCGCCGGGTCCTTGGCGAGGCAGGCCCGGATCAGCCCGGTCAGCTCGGGCGCCACGTCCGTCAGGTCCGGGTCGTCGTGGGCGATCCGGAACATCAGCGCGTGGACGCCGCTGTCGGAGGTGCCGAAGGGGGAGCGGCCGGTCGCCGCGTAGGCGAGGACCGAGCCGAGGCAGAAGACGTCGGAGGCCGGGCCGAGCTTCTCGCCGCGCACCTGCTCGGGCGACATGAAGCCGGGGGAGCCGACGACGGCGCCGGTGCTGGTGAGCCCGCCGTCGGTGACGGTGTCGACGGCCCGGGCGATGCCGAAGTCGATGATGTGCGGGCCGTCGACGGTCAGCAGCACGTTGGAGGGCTTGAGGTCGCGGTGGACGAGCCCGGCCCGGTGGATGTGGTCGAGGGCCAGGCCCAGACCGGCGCCGAGGGCGCGGACGGTGGCGGACGGCAGCGGTCCGTACTCGTCGCCGACGACGGTCCGCAGCGAGGGCCCCGGCACGTATCCGATCGCCACCCACGGGGAGGCGGCGGAGGTGTCGGAGCCGAGGACGGGCGCGGTGCCGTTGCCGCCGACGCGCGTCAGCGCCTCGACCTCGCGGGCGAAGCGGCGCCGGAACTCCTCCTGGGCGGCGAGCTCGGCGTGCACCACCTTCACGGCGACGGTCCGCCCGCCGGCCGAACGCGCGAGGAACACCCGGCCCATGCCGCCGACCCCGAGACGGCCGATGAGTCGGAACGGGCCGATGGCGACCGGGTCTTCCGCGTTCAATGGCTCCACGTGGCAAGAGGATGCCAGACGCGGCGGACGGCCCGGGGCGAGGCCGGGGTCACGGTCCGGTGTCGGCGGGCCGGCCGGCAGCCGGTCAACCCTCGCCGCAGATCCGCAGCCCCTTCGGGGTGGCGCACGGCAGGTGCCCGCGGGCGCGCACGACGTCCTGCCCGCGTCCGCGCGCCAGATAGGCGAGGAAGCTCGCGGTGAGGGAGTCGGTCGGCGGGTCGCCCCAGGTGTAGGCGTACTCGATCTCCCGGTAGGGGTACGGGGACGAGCCCAGCTCGTCCAGGACCGGGCCGCGGCCGTCGAGAGCGATGCCGTGCAGGCCCTTCGTGGTGGAGCCGGCGCCGAGTTCCGCGTAGCCGAGGGCGCCGGGGAGGCGGG
Organism: Streptomyces sp. NPDC007863; assembly: GCF_040633895.1. Classification (NCBI taxonomy): domain Bacteria; kingdom Bacillati; phylum Actinomycetota; class Actinomycetes; order Kitasatosporales; family Streptomycetaceae; genus Streptomyces; species Streptomyces sp. NPDC007863. The sequence continues at coordinate 195,701 of NZ_JBEYEI010000005.1, read as the reverse complement.
CGACGGTGGCCAGGACCTGGTCGGTGGAGTCGAGTTCGCAGCGGACGACCTTCGCCTCCCTGTCGTCGACGGTGGAGCAGTCGCGGGAGGAGTTGGCGGGCTCGTTGCGGCCGAGGACGCGGCGCTGGAAGACCTCCCGGGTGCCGGAGTTGGCGTCCCGGCTGACGAGGAGGACGGGCAGGTCCGGGAGGTCCGCCGGCAGTCCGGGGCCCTCCAGCTGGTTCCAGCGGGCGACGTCGCCGCGGTAGAGGGAGCGGATCTGCTCCAGGGTGAGGCTCTCGACGGGCACGGCGTCGTGGGCGACGACGGTGAAGAGGGAGACGGCGACCATGTGCTCGCGCAGCCGCGGGTAGCCGGCCGGGCCGTGGCCGTCGGAGAGGGCGATGACGGCGGGGGAGTCCTTGCCGTCCACGGCGGCCCCGGCCGCGGCGAGGTCGCGGACGCCGGCGGTGGAGCCGTCGGCGTCGACGGTGACGGTGGCTCCCGCGCAGTCCTTCTCGTACGCCTTCGCGACCTCCCGGACGACCGGGGCGAAGGCGGTGGAGCCGGTGACGGTGAGGCTGCCGCGGGCGCAGCCGATCGGGGGCGGGGTCTGCTCGCGGACGATGATCGCGGCGAGGGCGACCACGCAGGCGGTGAGGACGACGGTGACGGTGCGGGCGACGGGGCTGAAGCGGCCGGACTCGTCGTCGGGGGTGGTGGAGCGGTTGCGGAGGATCCTGCCGTCCGTGATGGTGCCGTGGGCCTCGATGGCGGCGTCGGTGGCGGGCCCGGCGAGCTGGACGAGGAGCTTGAAGTACTGGCCGGGGGCGAGGGCGACCCGGGGCACCAGGAGGGAGTTCCCGGAGCGGCGCAGTTTCGGCTCGTGCTTCAGGTCGTCGCGGAGCGAGTCCCACCCCCGCGGGACGGTGGCGACGACACCGAGGACGTCGACGGCGGAGGAGCCCTCGCCGAAGGTGAAGCGGAGGGCGTGACCGGAGGTGTCGAGCGCGTAGTCGCCGTGGGTGATGTCGACGCCGCCGTCGTTCTCGACGCGGAGGAGGACGAGGGTGGCGCCGTCGGAGGCGCTGCCGAGCACCTCGCCGTCGCGGACGGTCATCACCCCGCCGTCCTGGGTGCCCTCCGTGTGGAGGAGGGTGTTGAGCTGGACGCGGTAGCCGAGCCGTTTGCCCGGCTTGATGCGGCCGATCCAGACGGCGGCGACGGAGACGAGGACGCCGACGAGGGCGGTGACGACGGCGATCACGTTCTCGGCGGTTATCCACTCCATGCCCGGGACGGTACGGACGGGTGTGCGAACGCGGGGGTGGTGTAGCGGCCCGACACCTGGAGTTCGCCGCTCGTTCAGCGGCGCCCTCCGGGGTCCCGGGGCGGTGCCCCTCCCGGGTCCCGGGGCGGGGTCGTCCGGGTGGCCCGGCAGGGGTTGCCCGGGCCGTCGGAGCGTGGATGTAATGGCCATGAGGGGGCCTTCCGGAGGAGGAACCCCATGCGTGTCGTCGAAGTGACCGCCTACGGCGGACCCGAGGTCCTCAGGTCGGTGCGCCGCCCCGAGCCGGACCCCGCGGACGCCCCGGGGCGGGTCCGGGTACGGCTCAAGGCCGCCGGGGTCAACCAGGCGGACCTCAAGATCCGCTCCGGTCGTTACGCCGCCGCGCTCTCCGCGCTGACTCCGCCCTTCGTCCTCGGCTACGACTTCGCGGGCACCCTGATCGACCCGGCTCCGGGGCTCCCCGAGGGCACCCGGGTGGCCGGTTTCGTGCCCTGGGTGGAGGAGGGGACCGGTGCGGGGACGTACGCGGAGACCGTCCTGGTGGAGCCGGAGTGGCTGGCCCCCGTCCCGGACGAGGTGGACTTCACGGCGGCGGCGTCCCTGCCGCTCTCCGCGGTGACCGCCGCGCAGGCGCTGGACCTGATGGCGCTGCCGGAGGGCTCGACGCTCCTCGTCACCGGGGCGAGCGGGGTGGTGGGACGGTTCGCGGTGCAGCTGGCGGCGCGGGCGGGCCACCGGGTGATCGCCCTCGGCGACGGCGACGACGCCCACGAGCTGCGGCTCCTCGGGGCCGACGCGGTGGTGCCGCGCGGGGCGCCGGCCCAGGAGGTCGCCGGGGTGCTCGGCTCCGCGCCCGACCGGGTGGACGGGGTCTTCGACGCGGCGCTGATCGCGGATCCGCTGCTGCCGGCCGTCAAGGACGGCGGGGTCTTCGTCTCCGCCTCCGGCGAGCGGGTCCCGGTCGCCGAGCGGGACATCCGGGTGGACGCGGTCGTCGGCCGCCCCGACGCGGCGCTCCTGAAGGAGCTGCTCGACCTGGTCGGCGCGGGCGGCCTCGCGACCCGGGTGGCCGACGTGCTGCCGCTGGAGGAGGCGGCGGAGGCCCACCGCCGGGTGGAGGCGGGTCACCGTCCGGGCCGGATCGTCCTCATGATCTGAGGCCCCCGGACGCAGGCTGACGTGCCGTCGATTCGACGTGACGCGCCCCCTGGCGGCAGCCGCCCCAGGGGGCCAATCTTGGTCTAGACCTTGACAGGTACAGACCAGTGCCGCTTCGCTGTCCTTCCCCCCACCGGAAGGACGACAGCGCATGCGACGACGTCTCCTCGCCCTCCTCGCCGCCCTCTGTACGGCGCTCGGGCTCGCGATCCTGCTCCCCACCACGGCCGGCGCGGCCCCCGCCTGCGTCACCGCCTGGAACTCCGGCCAGGTCTACACCGGCGGCATGACCGCCTCGTACAACGGCCACAACTGGTACGCGAAGTGGTGGACGCAGAACGAGCGTCCCGGCTCCACCGACGTCTGGCGCGACGAGGGCGTCTGCGGCACCGACGGCGGCGGCGGCACCCCCGACCCGTCCGGATTCGTGGTCAGCGAGGCGCAGTTCAACCAGATGTTCCCGAACCGGAACCCCTTCTACACGTACGCGGGTCTGGTCGCCGCCACCAAGAAGTACCCGGCCTTCGCGGGCACCGGCAGCGACACGGTGAAGAAGCAGGAGGCCGCGGCCTTCCTCGCCAACGTCTCCCACGAGACGGGCGGCCTCGTCCACATCGTCGAGCAGAACACCGCCAACTACCCGCACTACTGCGACGCCAACCAGCCCTACGGCTGCCCGGCCGGCCAGGCCGCCTACTACGGCCGCGGCCCGATCCAGCTCTCCTGGAACTTCAACTACAAGGCCGCCGGCGACGCCCTCGGCCTCGACCTCCTGAACAACCCCTGGCGGGTCGAGCGCGAGCCGGACGTCGCCATGATGACCGGCCTCTGGTACTGGAACACCCAGAACGGCCCCGGCACCATGACCGCCCACAACGCCATGGTCAACGGCGCCGGCTTCGGCCAGACCATCTGGGCGATCAACGGCTCCCTGGAGTGCAACGGCGGCAACCCCGCCCAGGTCCAGAGCCGCGTCACCAAGTACCAGCAGTTCACCCAGATCCTCGGCGTCCCGGCCGGCGCGAACCTGTACTGCTGAGACCTCAGTACGTCCGCCAGCTCGCCTTGGCCGCCCAGGCCAGGGCGAGCGCGGGCGTGAGGGCCGCGACGAACGCGGGCAGCCCGTCGTACCCCGCCACCCGGAACTCCAGCGCCTTCGGCAGCAGCAGCACCACCCCGGCCAGCAGGATCCCGAGGGCGGGCAGATGGACCACCGGCCGGAAGCGGCGCATCCGCCGCAGGTCGGAGACCTCCATGTACGACTTCATGCAGCACCCGGCGATGATCACCCACGGCCAGACCCAGATCGCCAGGACCCAGGTCATGGCCGAGTCCGCCCCGCCAACCTCGTCGTGCTCGCCCACCGGCCCGTCCGACGCCCCCGGCGCGTAGTACACCGACAGCTCCGTGCCCGGCGCGGGCGGCTCGGGCGCGGTGGAGTACCCCTCCACGGTGACCTCGCGCGGCCCGTCCCGGAACGGCACCCGCACCACGACGTCGGCCAGGTAGTACGGGTCGTTGTCCTCGCCCTCGGGGACGTACTCCGGCTTCCCCGCCAGCCGCACCACCGGCAGCGTGTACTCCCCGTACCCCGCCGCCTCCATCCGCTCCTCCCACTGCCCCCGGGCGCTGCTCGGGGTGAAGACCACGAGGAAGGCGGCCAGGGTGGCCACCGGGATCCCGAAGGCGAAGAGGTACGGCAGCACCCTGTTGTCCCGCCGCTCCTTGCGCGGCGGCGCGTCCAGGTGACCCCGCCCCCGCGCCCGGTACGACGCCGTCACCCACCCGGCCGCGCAGAGGGCCGACACCCCCGCGAGCGCCACCTCCGGCAGCAGCGGCGGATACGCCGACACCCCGGCCAGCGAACACCCCACGGCGCCGACCGCGCCGACGATCATCCCCCACCCGAAAACCCTGGTGGCGGCCGTTCCCCCCGACCTGTCCATGGCGCGCAGCATAGGCGCCCCGCACGGCCGGAAGACACCCTCCGGCGGCGCGACGAAATCCGCAGCCGACCGCCCGGCAGAGCACAGTGTCGTGTCCGGCGCGTTCTCGGTGGACAAGATGGTCATGGCCGCCCCACCTGCGGTTCCTTACCCTCGGATGCATGACCCCTCATGTCATCGAACCCGATCCCCAGGCCGGTGCCGCCGTCAAGGCCGCGGACCGCGCGCACGTCTTCCACTCCTGGTCCGCCCAGGGCCTGATCGACCCGCTCGCCGTGGCCGGCGCGGAGGGTTCGTACTTCTGGGACTACGACGGCAACCGCTACCTCGACTTCACCAGCGGTCTCGTCTACACCAACATCGGCTACCAGCACCCCAAGGTGGTCGCCGCCATCCAGGAGCAGGCCGGGAAGCTCGCGACCTTCGCGCCCGCCTTCGCCGTCGACGTCCGCTCCGAGGCCGCGCGCCTCATCGCCGAGCGCACCCCCGGCGACCTGAACAAGATCTTCTTCACCAACGGCGGCGCCGAGGCCGTCGAGAACGCCGTCCGGATGGCCCGGCTGCACACCGGCCGCCACAAGGTGCTCTCCGCCTTCCGCTCGTACCACGGCGCCACCTCCACCGCGATCAACCTCACCGGCGACCCCCGCCGCTGGGCCTCCGACACCGGCTCCGCCGGCGTCGTGCGCTTCTGGGCGCCCTTCCTCTACCGCTCGCCGTTCTACGCCGAGACCGAGCAGCAGGAGTGCGAGCGGGCCCTCGCGCACCTGGAGGACACCATCGCCTTCGAGGGTCCCGGCACCATCGCCGCGATCATCCTGGAGACCGTCCCCGGCACCGCCGGCATCATGACCCCGCCGCCCGGCTACCTCACCGGCGTCCGCGAGATCTGCGACAGGTACGGCATCGTCTTCGTCCTCGACGAGGTCATGGCCGGCTTCGGCCGCACCGGCAAGTGGTTCGCCGCCGAGCACTTCGACGTCGTCCCCGACCTGATGACCTTCGCCAAGGGCGTCAACTCCGGCTACGTGCCGCTCGGCGGCGTCGCCATCAGCGAGGAGATCGCCGCCACCTTCGAGACCCGCCCCTACCCGGGCGGCCTCACCTACTCCGGCCACCCGCTGGCCTGCGCCGCCGCCGTCGCCACCATCCAGGTGATGGAGGACGAGAAGGTCGTCGAGAACGCCGCCCGCGTCGGCGAGCAGCTCCTCGGCCCCGGCCTGCGCGCGCTCGCCGAGCGTCACCCGTCGGTCGGCGAGGTCCGCGGCATGGGCGTCTTCTGGGCGCTCGACCTGGTCAGGAACAAGGAGACGCGCGAGCCGCTCGTCCCGTACAACGCGGCCGGCGAGGCGAACGCCCCGATGGCCGCCTTCGGCGCCGCCGCGAAGAAGAACGGCCTGTGGCCCTTCGTGAACATGAACCGCACCCACGCCGTCCCCGCCTGCAACGTCTCCGACGACGAGGTCAAGGAGGGCCTGGCGGCCCTCGACGCGGCCCTCACCGTCGCCGACGAGCACACGGTCTGACCGCCGGTCCCGGTGGCCCCGGCAGCCATGAGGGCCGCCGGGGCCACCGGGGGCGCTAGCCGCTCTCCGGGGCGCCGCACCGCGACGGCCCGGGCAGCAGGGAGAGCAGCCGGGCGAGGGCCTGTTCGGAGGAGGAGCCCGCCTCGGCGCTGAACACCACGGCCCGCTCGCCGGAACCCGAACGGTGTTCCAGCGTGACGACGGACAGCTCCAGGCGCCCCGCCACGGGATGGTCGAACGTGACCGGGCCGCAGGAGTCCTCGGGCGCGGCGCCCTCCGCGGCGGCGGCGCGCCACCACAGTTCGGTGAACTCGGTGCTGTTCTCGGTCAGTTCGGAGATCAGGTCGGTGAGCAGGCGGTCCGTCGGATACCGCTGGGCGGCCCCCCGCAGCGAGGCCGCCACCCCGGCCGCCGGCCGGTCCCGCCGTCCGAACAGGGCCCGGGTGCGGGGGTCGAGGAAGACCATCCGGGCCAGGTTGGGCCGGACGACGAGATACGCGGCGGGGTCCGGCTGGGGCGCCGTTCCGCGCAGGTGCCAGGCGAGCAGCGCGCCCCCCAGCGGGTTCCAGTCGACGACGTCGTGGCGGTGGTTGAGCACCACCGCGGGCAGCGACGGCATCGACGAGGCGACGCGCCGCACCGCGTCGGAGCCGTCCCGGCCCGCGGCCTGGTGGGCCAGCCAGTAGAGGTGCGCCCGCTGGGTGCTGTCGAGGAGCAGGGCGCGGGCGATCGCGTCCAGGACGGCGGGCGAGACCCGCCGCGCCCTTCCCTGTTCGATGCGGGCGTAGTAGTCGTGACTGATCCCGCCGAGCAGCGCCACCTCCTCCCGCCTCAGCCCGGGGACGCGGCGCGGGGACGTGCCGGGAGGCAGGCCGACCTTCTCGGGCGTGACGAGACAGCGCTGGGACCGGAGGAAATCGCCCAAGCGGGCTGCATCATTCATGGAAACACGGTTCCATGGGCATGGAATGCCCCGCCAGCCCCCAGCCTGCCCCTATTGATCATTCCCTAATCCGGCCATGCGCGGCCGTCGGTTCATTCCTTGAGGAGTGAGGCGAGCGCGGCTTCCGACGGGGATCCGGATTCGGCCCGGTAGAGGACGATGCACTGGTCAGCGGCGTCCGGAAGCCGGAGCGTCTCGAACGACAGCGTCAGCCGCCCGACCTTGGGGTGATGGACGGAACGGGTGCCGTGGGTCTTGTCCCAGACGACATGTCCGGACCAGATCTCGGCGAACTCCGGACTCTTGTCGTTGAGGCGGTGAATGAGTGCCGAAAGCTCGGGGTCCCCGGGATATCGGCCCGCCATGACACGCAGATATCCCGCCAATTCGTGGGCCTCGTCCATCCAATGCGGATAGAGCGCGCGGGACCCCGGTTCGAGGAAGACCAGTTCGGCGAGGTTGGGCAGGTCTTCGTCGCGGGCCGTCGGGGCGAGGTCGATGTGGCCGGAGAAGAGGATCCGGGCGAGCCGGTTCCACGCCAGGATGTCGACCCGGCGCCCGAGCAGGACGGCGGGCCCGTTCTCGTACGCCGCGATCATCCGGGCCACGGCCGGCCGGGCCTTCTCGGTCAGGGGCTGCGGATTCCTCGGCGCCGGGCCGGAGCGGGCGGCGAGGTCGTGCAGATGGGCCCGTTCGTCCGGGCTCAGCCGCAGCGCGGTCGCCAGGGCGTCCAGCACCTCGGGAGAGGCGGTGCCGTTCTGCCCTTGTTCGAGGCGTGTGTAGTAGTTGACGCTCACCCGGGCGAGCTGGGCCACTTCTTCCCGCCGCAGTCCGGACACCCGCCGGCGCTTCCCGGCGTCACCGGTCAGCCCGACGTCCTCGGGACTCAGCCGGCCGCGCCTGATCTGCAGGAAGCGTCCGAGTTCCAATTCCCCCGTAGCCTTCTTCATGGATGACCGCCCCCTCAGCCGTCGCCGCGCGTGACGAGCGGCCGGTCGGTGCGCTTAATCCACGCGAGGAGGAAATCCCCCGCCGGTCTTGATCCGGGCGGTGGTAAGTACGGGTGGCCCGACGGGCCGCCGGACGGGTTCGTTCTCGATGGCATATTCGCGGCGCGTGTCGAATGCCATGGTCTCTGCAAGGCGAGCCCCATGTGATTCCCCCTGTTGTCCTGCCGGGCCGAGTCGGTTGCCCCTTGAACGTTCAGGCTTCGAACTCGGCCCCGGTGATTCGGTTGTCCGGCGATCATAGCAAGTGGCCGAAGTCCATCAAGTCGACTTCGCGGGGCGGAAGTTACCGACGGCGACAAGAGGGGTGTCCGGAGAAACCGAATGATTGATATTCCGGGAATCAATCATTCCCTCGTGCCCGGTCCGCACGGCTCAGGCCCCTGGTGGGGGGAGGTACCAGGGGCCTGAGGACCGGGGCGCCGGGGAAGGCCGGCTCCACGCCGGCCGGCGCGCCCGCGGTTGCCGGGCGGCAGGTGAATCGCGGCGGATATCCGGACAACCGACAGGTGGAATACCGGATATCCGCCGCCTCCTCGCGGACTACTTCGCGAGGAAGTCCTCCAGCAGCGTGGCCAGCGCGATGGGCGTCTCCACCATGGGGTAGTGGCCCGCGTTGCCGATCACCGCCAGTTCGCCGTTGGGGTAGTGCTTCATCCAGGTCCCGTTCATCGCCTCCGCGGTGACCGCCGGGTCGTTCTCGCCCACGACCACGAGGGCCGGCACCTCGGAGCCGGTGATCCGGGCCGAGAAGTCCGTGGTGCGGAAGGAGTCCAGGTAGCTGCGGAAGGCGACCGGGCCGACCGCCTTCATCGAGGCGTCCGCCCAGGCGTTCACCCAGGTCGACGAGAGCTTGTCGCCCGTCGTCATGTTGATGACGATCCGGCGGTTCTCCACCTTGTGCGCCGCCTCGGCGAACAGCGGGAAGTCCTCGTCAGGGATCGGCATGCCGGACGCCGGCACCGGGCTGAGGCCGATCAGCCGGCGCACCCGGTGCGGGGCCTTGAGCAGCACCTGCTGGGCCGGCTGGCCGCCCAGCGAGTGGCCTATCAGGGAGAACTCCTGCCAGCCGAGGTGGTCGGCGAGCGCCAGCACGTCCGAGGCGATCTCGTCCGTGCTGTACGTGCCCGCCTCGTCGCGGGCGTGGCTGAAGCCCCGCGCGTCCATGAAGGCGTACGAGAAGCGGCTCCCGTCCAGGTACGGCCACCAGGCGCTGAAGGTCTCGTGGCCGCCGAACAGCGAGTGCAGCACGATCACCTTGTGCGGGCCGTCTCCGACGGTGCGGGCGGGCGGGACGTAGCGGCCGGTCACGGCCATGGGTGCCTCCAGGAGGGAATCGGTGGACCGGAGCGCCCGGTCGGTGTCGTGGTCGGTGCCGGGCCCGGGCAGCAGCAGGCGCCCGAGCTCCGCGTGCAGTTCGTCGAGGTCCTCACGGTGTCCGTGCAGGACGATGTGTCCGTCGGGGCGGACCAGGTGGAAACCCGGCCGTCCGCAGTGCAGTTCGCGTGCCGCGCGCCGGGGGAGGTCGGCCTTCCGGCCGCGCCCGCCGCGGCGCGGCGCCTCCGTGACGTCCACGACGCGGACCGCGCGGCCGAAGGGCTGCGCGAGCCGGCGCACCGCCTCGGCGAGATCCGCCCCGGCGGCCCGCCTCGGATCGGGCGACACCAGCACCGCGAACGGGCCGGGATCGGCTCCGGGGCCGGCCAGGCCCAGGTCGACGGCGAGTTCCCGGGGCAGGGCGGCCCCTTCGCGGGCGTGCCTGCGCAGCGTGGACCGGAACGAGCACCAGGTGGCGCGGTGCGTCCGCCGCTCGCGCGCGGCCCCCGGCTCGGGTGCGTACACCCAGCGCCGGCCGGCCGCGATCGGCAGGTAGAAGCGGTCGAGGGCGCGGGTGCGGTCGAGCGCCTTCATCGCGGTGTCGCGCAGCAGGACCTGGCCGGTGCCGGTCCACATGGCCGCGCGGGTCTGCAGGTCGGTGTCGCGGACCACCGCGTCGGCCACCGGAGCGCGCTCCGCGGTGTACGTGGCGAGCAGCTCGGGCCTCGCGTGCCCCCGCACCACCGAGGCCAGCTTCCACGCCAGGTTCTGCGCGTCCTGCATGCCCGTGTTCAGGCCCTGGCCGCCCATCGGGCTGTGCGCGTGTGCCGCGTCCCCGGCCAGGAAGACCCGGCTCAGCTGGAAGGAGGCGGCGCGCCGGCGGTGCAGCCGGAAGGTGGTGACCCAGTCGGGGTCGACGAGGCGCAGCCCGCCGGGCCCGCGCATGTCGACCAGGCGCTGCATGTCCTCCAGGGTGCCCTCGGTGAGCCCTGCGGGCGCGTTGGTGAAGAAGCGGTACAGGCCGTGCGGCTGCGGGACGATCGCGAGGACGCCCAGCCGGGACTGGTGGTAGTGGATCTCGTCGGGGGCCAGCGGGTTGTCCTCGATACGGGCGTCGGTGATGAGGAAGCGGTTCTCGTACGTGGCCCCTTCGTAGGCGATGCCCAGCTGGTTGCGGACGGCGCTGGCGGCGCCGTCCGCGCCGATCACCCAGGGCACGGTGAACCGTTCGACGGAGCCGTCGGCGTGTTCGAGGGTGGCGGTGACGTCGGTGCCGGGGGTGATGGCGCCGGAGAAGTCGACGCCGTGCAGGGCGAGGAGCCGCACCCCCCGCTCGACGGAGCCGCCGAGCCCCTTGAGCCCGGCGGTGAGGATCTCCTCGGTGCTGCGCTGGGGCAGGCAGTACGGGGCCATGCCCTCGGTCATCCGCATCCGGGACACCGGCTGCTTCTCCGAGTAGTACGTCATCCGGCGGAGCTCCACGGACACGTCCCGCAGGTGCTCCGAGAGGCCCAGGTCCTCGAGGATGTCGAGGGTGCGCGGCCAGACGAGCATGGCCTTGGAGTAGACGCTCGGGCCTGCCGCGGAGTCGATCAGCCGCACCCTGACCCCGCGCCGCAGCAGCTCGCAGGCCGCGGTGAGTCCGGTCGGGCCGGCGCCGACGACGAGCACATCGCACTCGTTCTCGTTCGACATGGTGGTCTCCTGCGTGCTCGCGGATCGGGTCGGCTCAGTGGAAGGCCAGGGAGATGGCGTAGCTGTCCTCGTGCATGTGGTAGCGGGTGATCTTCCCGTCGGTGACGCGGAGTTCGAGGGCGAACTCCGAGGCGAAGCTCTTGCCGGTCGCGTCGACGCGGTACCGGAAGGAGCCGAGGACGACGGCGAGTTCGCCGTCCACGAGGGTGTGGACGGTCTCGAAGGACTCGGGGGTCATGTTCTCGCCGGCCATCCGGAAGAAGTCGCGGATGTCGGAGTGGTTCTCCCGCCGGCCCATCCAGGGGATGAGCGCGGTGTCTCCGGGGGTGAACCAGTCGACCGGCTCGGCGATGAACTCCAGGGCGCCTTCGACGTCGCCCTTGCTGACGCGGGCGAAGAACGCCTCGACGGTGGAACGGGTGTCTGCGGTCATGGCCGGAACGGTACGCACGGCATCGCGTCACGAGACAGACCCGGCCAGTGGTACCCACGGCAGCCATATGAAGGGGCGGGTACTGGCTCGCCTTCGCTTCTTCCCCGGATGCTCGACGCCTAATCAACCGACAGGAAGCGAAAGGCCTCTCATGTCAACGATCAACCAGTCCGGGGAGACGCTGGAGGGACGGCCGTCCGCGCCGCCCCCGGCGCCGGCCGACGGGAAGATGACGCGCCGTCAGACGATGGTGCTCTTCCTCCTCCTCGGCGCCCAGTTCACCCTGGCCGTGGACTTCTCGATCATGAACGTGGCCGTCCCCGTCATCGGCCGCGAACTGCACTTCTCCCAGGAGAACCTGCAGTGGATCGCCACCACCTTCGCCCTGAGCGCGGCCGGCTTCAGCCTGCTGTTCGGCCGCATCGCCGACCTCGTCGGCGCCCGCAAGGTCTTCCTCGCCGGCCTCGTCCTGCTCACCGTCGCCTCCCTGCTCGGGGGCCTGGTGGACGCGTCGGGCCCGCTGCTCGCCGCCCGCGTCGCCCAGGGCCTGGCCACCGCGATGGTCACCCCCGCCGGCCTGGCGCTGCTGACCACCTCCTTCCCCGAGGGCCCGCTGCGCGACCGGGCGCTCGGCCTCAACGGCGCCATGCTCTCCGCCGGATTCACCTGCGGCGCGATCCTCGGCGGTCTGCTCACCGACGTGCTGAGCTGGCGCTGGGGCTTCTTCATCAACGTCCCGATCGGCATCCTGCTGATCGTCGTCGCCCCGATGCTCCTCGCCAAGGGCGAGGTGCGCCGCGGCGGCAAGCTGGACATCCCCGGCGCCGTCACCGTCAGCGCCGGCCTCATCGCCCTCGTGTACGGCATCTCCGCGGCCGGCCAGTACGGCTGGGCGAACTCGACCACCCTGGTGTCCCTCGCCGTCGGCGTCGTCCTGCTGATCGCCTTCGGCCTCATCGAGCTGCGCGCCCCGGAGCCGCTGGCCCCGCTGCGCGTCCTGGGCCTGCGGAGCGTGACCTGGGGCAACATCGGCGGCGCCGCCACCTTCATCGGCTTCACCGCCATGATCTTCCTGATCACCCTGTACCTCCAGGACGTGCTGGGGTACTCGGCGATGGCGACCGGTCTGACCTTCGGCGTGCTCGGTGTCGGCGCCTTCCTCGGCGGCGTCACCGCCCCGCGCTGGATCGGCGCCCTCGGCGGCAGCAGCCCGGTCCTGGTGGCCGGCCTGGTCGTCCAGGGCCTCACCGTCGGCGCGCTGTACTTCGCCGGCGACGCCCGCGGCTGGCTCTACGCCGTGCTGGGCCTGGCCTTCCTCAGCAGCTACGCCCACGTCGTCGCCATCGTCGGCTTCATGGTCACCGCCACCTCCGGGCTGCCCAACGAGCAGCAGGGCCTGGCCACCGGCATCACCACCCTGACCCAGCAGGTCAGCATCACCATCGGCATCCCGATCATGAGCGCCATCGCGGTGGCCCAGATCCGCGCGAGCGGGGACTCCTCCGTCGAGGCCGCCACGCTCCACGGCATCAACGTCGCCATCCTCGCCAACGGCCTGATCCTGGTCGCCGTCGGCCTGCTCGTCGCGCTCTTCGTCAAGCGCCGCGCCGCCGCCACCGACTGACCGGCCGGCGCCCCCCGATCCCGCGGCCGGGGTCCACCCCCGGCCCCGGCCGCGGCCACCCGCACGTCTTCCGCCCGAGAGGAGCACGATGAACCACCCTCCCCAGTCCGGGGCGTTCCCGGGCGACGGCACCGACGTCCTGATCGTCGGTGCCGGGCCCACCGGGCTGATGCTCGGATGCGAACTGCGCCGCCTCGGCGTCGAGTGCACCGTCATCGACCAGGCCCCGGGCATCGACCCGCGGACGCGCGCCGTCATGGTGCACGCGGCGAGCCTGGAGACCCTGGAGGACCTCGGCCTGCGCGCCGGGCTCGAACGGCAGGGGGTGCGCCAGCACCGCATCGCCTTCCACCTCCACCACGGCGCCGCGCACACCGTCGAGTTCGCCGGACTCGACACCCCCTACCCCTACTACCTCAACGTCCCGCAGCCCGTGGTGGAGCAGGCCCTGGCCACGGCGTTCACCGACCGGGGCGGCCGGCTGCTCCGCCCGGTCCGCTACGCGGGCCACCGGACGGACGGTCCCGACGGCCGCCTCCTCGTCGAACTGGAGTTTGATCAGGGCGTGTTCGGCCTCCCGGCCCGCTACCTGGTCGGGGCGGACGGCGCGAGCAGCGGCGTCCGCCAGCACCTCGGCATCGCCTTCGACGGCGTCACCTACCCCATGAGCTACCTCCTCGCCGAGGGCAGCCCCCGGCAGGCCGTCGACCCCGACGCCTCGGCCATGTACGTCGGCCCCGGCGGCGCGGTCTCGCTGCTGCCCCTGCCCGGCGGCCTCGTCCGCATCGCCGGCCCCGCCGCCCCCGAACTCCTCGGACGCGACGAGGCGGTCACCGGCGCCGCGTTCGCCCGGGCCGTCGACGCGCTGGGCTTCGGCGCCACCCTCCGCCTCGCGCGCACCGACCGGCTCGCCCACTACCAGGTGCACGAGCGGCTCGCCGCCACCTTCCACAGCGGCCGGGCCGTCCTCGCCGGCGACGCCGCCCACCTCAACTCGCCGGCCGGCGGCCAGGCCATGAACACCGGCTTCGCCGACGCGAGCGCCCTCGCCTGGCGGCTTGCCGCCCTCGTCGAGGGCCGGGCCGACGAGCGCGTCCTGGCCGACTACGCCGGGGAGCGCCGCCACGCCGCCGCCGAGGTGGGCCGGGCCACCAGCGCCCTCGGCCTCCTCCAGGCCATGCGGGAGGCCACCACCCAGGAGCTGCGGCAGCGCGTCCAGGAGACGCTCGCCGGATACGCCGAGGCATGGAGCCAGCTCTACACGACGTACGCCCCCGGGCCGGCCGCCGCGCTGCCGCGCCGGGAGACGTACCAGCTCGTCCCGGGCGCCCGCGTGCCCGGCCACGTACCCCACCCCAGCCGGCCCGTCGCGCTCTTCCGCCCCGGTATCCACCCGGAGGCGTACCGCGGCGTGCTCCCCGCGGGCACCCGGCCCCTGGCCCTGACCACCCGCCAGTCCGCGTGGCTGCCCGCCGGGGCGGACGCGGTCCTGGTCCGCCCCGACCGGCACGTGGCGGCCGTCCTCGCCCCGGGCACGCGGCGGCCCGACGGCACACCGGAACCCCGACGAGAGGAGGTGGCCGCGTGAACCGGGCCGCCCCGACCACCCCCGAGGCCGAGGTCGTCACGATCGCCGGCACCGGCAGCTACCTGCCCGAGCGCGTCGACGTCGAGAAGGCCGCCGAAACGTACGACCCGAGCGGCGAGGGCGACCGTATCCGCTCCGCCGGATACGCCGCCGTCTGCGCGGAGGACACCCTCTACCCGGCCGACATGGCGCTCCTCGCCGCCCGCGACGCCCTGCGCGCCGCCGACGTCGAGCCACGTGAACTCGACCTCGTCGTGATCACGTCGATACACCGCCACGGCCACAAGCGGCTGTGGGCGCCGGCCTCCTGGCTGCAGTCCGAACTCGGCTGCCCGCAGGCGCTGCCGCTCACCGTCAACCAGGGCTGCAACGCCCAGATGCTCGTCCTCGACATGGCCGCCGGATTCCTCCGCGGGCGCGGCCGGGGCACGGCCCTGGTCGTCGCCGCGGACCGCTTCGCCTCCTCCGGCTTCGACCGCTTCACCGCCGACTACGGCATCGTCTACGGGGACGGCGCGGCCGCCGCCGTCCTCACCTCGCAGCCGCCCGGGCGGGACCGCCGCGGCGGCTGGCGGATGCTGGCCCGGCACACGGTCAGCGCCCCGCACCTGGAGGGCCTGCACCGCGACGAGGCCCCCGCGCCCGAACTGCCCGAGCTGCTGGCCTCCGAACACGACGTCCGCGCGGCCAAGCGGCGCTACCTGGCCGAGCGGGGCAAGGACCAGCTGCGCGACAGCACCCGCGCGGCCGTCCGGGAGATCCGCGCCGCGCTGCTGCCGGACGGCGACGACCCCGCCCTGCGCCGCGTCGTCTACCCCAACCTGGGGCTCCCGCTGCTCACCGAGAACTACTTCCCGGAGTTCCCCGGCGGCCGGGACCGGTCCCTGTGGGACTTCGGCCGCACCGTCGGCCACCTGGGCACCGGCGACCAGATCGCCGGTCTGCACCACCTCACCGCCCAGGACGGGCCGGCGCCCGGGGACCGGGTGCTCCTGCTCGGCGCCGGCGCCGGCTTCACCTGGACCGGCGCGCTCCTGGAGCGGGCCGCTTGAGCCCGGCCCCGTCCCGTCCCGCAGCCCTCACCGAACCGTTCCACCCCGAGAACCACGTCACGTCCCATCCCACGACAAGGCAGGTTCCTTCCATGACCGCAACGCTTCCCGAGGCGCCCGAACTGAGCTACGCGCGCACCGTCGACCGCGGCCTGGTACACCGCGACTCGGTGGGCGAGGTGTTCCTCACCGACCTGAAGCCGATCGACGACACCGGCTACCTCGCGGGCGCCCAGCTGCCCCGCTCGCACGCCTACTACGGCGACCACCTGCTGCGCCCCAGCACCTACGACCCGGTGCTGCTCCTGGAGGCCTGCCGGCAGTCGGCCCTGGCCGGCGCGCACGCCTTCTACGGGGTGCCCACCGGCCACAAGTTCATCCTCACCCACCTGCGCATCCACCTGAGCCGTCCCGAGCGGATCGTCGTCGGCGCGGCGCCGTGCGCGATGACCCTGCGGGTCGCCGTGTCCGGCCACCGCAAACGCGAGGGCCTCACCACCGGCCTCGACTACGACATCGACATCGACGTACGGGGCACCGTCATCGGCCGCGCCTCGGTCGGCCTGCGGTTCAAGTCCCCCGAGGACTACCTGGCGCTGCGGCTGCGCAACCGCGACGGCAAGGCGCTGCCCAGCTCGGACGCGTACCCGCACACGGGCCGCGGCGGCTCGGTCGAGCCGTACCGCGTCGGCCGGAAGAACAGCGACAACGTCGTGATCGACCACGCCACGCGGGAGGGCGCCACGGCGGAGGCGCTGCTGCGCGTCCCGGGCGACCACCCGAGCATGTTCGACCACCCGCAGGACCACCTGCCCGGCATGGTGCTCGCCGAGGCGGCCCGCCAGCTCGCCCTGTTCGGCGCGCTCGAAGTGCACGGCATGTCCCCGTCGCGGACCTTCCCCACGGACCTGTCGGTGGTCTTCAGCCGCTTCGGCGAGCTGGAGCACGCCACGGAGCTGACGGCGGAGGTCGGCGAAGTCCTCCGGTCCGACCGCGACGCCGCCACCGGGGCGTACTACACGCAGGGCGGCGTGGTGGAGCTGGGCGAGGACGACGGCGAGGGCGACCGGGCCGGCGTGGACCAGCTCCGGGTGCGGGTCGACGCCCGGCAGGACGGCGAGTCGATCTGCCTCTTCGGCCTGAGCTTCTCGCGCGTCGGGGACCTGGGCTGATGGCGGGCGGGAGCGCCGGGCCCGGCGCGGCCTTCTTCGACGTGGACGAGACGCTCGTCCGGGTCAAGAGCATGTTCTCCTTCCTCCGTTTCCACCTGGCCCGCCGCGGCGAGCCGGACGGCACCTACGACCGCCTGACGGCGGGACTGCACCGGGACGCGGCGCGCGGCGTCCCCCGCGCGGAGATCAACCGGAACTACTACCGGCTGTACGCGGGCGAGCGGCGGTCCGAGCTCGCCGAGACCGGCCGGGCCTGGTTCGACGCGCTGCTGACCGACGGCGACGTCTTCCTCGGCGAGACCGTGGCCCGGCTCGAACGGCACAAGGAGCGGGGCGAGTTCGTGGTCCTGCTGTCCGGCTCCTTCCACGCCTGCCTGGACCCGGTCCTCGAACACCTGGGCGCCGACTGGGCGATCGGCACCCGGCCCGTGGCCCGTGACGGCGTGCTCACCGGCGAGGTGGTCACCCCGATGATCGGGGCCGCCAAGGGCCGGGCGGCGCGCGCGGTCGCCGCCGTGCGCGGACTGGACCCGGCCGCGTGCACCGCCTACGGCGACCACGGCACCGACGCCGACCTGCTGGCCTTCGCCGGGAAGGCGGTCGTGGTCGGCGACGACCCGGTGCTCGCCGAACACGCCGCACGGCTGGGCTGGGAGCGTCTGGCGACGGCCCCGGCACCGGCGCCGGCGGCGAGCGGAATCCGATGAGTTTCCATCCACCCTCAGGAGAGGCCATGCGCAACCCCGTCGGGATCGTGGGCACCGGCTCCCGGCTGCCCGAACAGGTGGTCGGCAACGAGGAGATCGCCCGCGCCGCGGGCGTCTCCGACGAATGGATCGTGCGCAAGACCGGGATACGCGAGCGCCGCCGGGCCGCCCCGCACGAGGCCACCTCGGACCTCGCGGCAGCGGCCGCGCGGGCGGCCCTCGAACAGTGCGGCCTGAGCCCGGAGGACGTGTCGTACCTCGTCGTGGCCACGTCGACGCCCGACCACCCGCAGCCCGCGACGGCCGGCATCGTGCAGGACCTGATCGGCGCGCGCCGGGCGGCCTGCTTCGACATCAACGCGGTGTGCAGCGGCTTCGTCTACGGCCTGGCCGTCACCGAGCGGATGCTCCGCGCGGACGGCGGCCACGGATACGGCCTCGTCATCGGCGCCGACATCTACTCGCGGATCCTCGACCACACGGACCGCAGGACGGCGATCCTCTTCGGCGACGGCGCGGGGGCCGTCGTACTGGGGCCCGTGCCCGAGGGGCGGGGAATCCTGCGGACCGACCTGCGCACCGAAGGCGGCGCGCACCGCCTGATCAGCGTGCCCGCGGGCGGCAGCCGGCGGCCCGCGTCGGCCGAGACCCTGGAGGACGGCGGGCACTTCTTCCACATGGACGGGCGGGGCGTGCGCGAGTTCGTGAACGAGCGGCTGCCCGCCGCCGTCCGCGCCCTCCTGGAGCGGTCGGGCACCCGGGCCGAGGACATCGCGCACCTCGTCCCGCACCAGGCCAACGGCGTCATGCTGGCCGAGGTCAGGCCCCGGCTCGGGCTCGGCGCGGCCGCCATGCACCTGTCCCTGGAGCGGTACGGCAACACGGGCGCCGCGTCCGTGCCCGTCACCCTCGACGAGGTGCACCGCGCCGGCCTCCTCGACGAGGGCGACCTGCTGGTGCTCACCGCGTTCGGCGGCGGCATGTCGCTGGGATCCGCCCTGGTCGGCTGGGCCGCGACCGCGCACGCCGGGGCGCCTGCCCGCCCGGCAGGGGCCGCGCGTCCGCTCGCCGAGCGCCACCGGGGCCTGATCCCCCTGCTCCCGGCGGGCCTGTAGACCCGGGGTTCCCCCCGGTTCGTGCCCTCCCTTCCCGTACGCGCGTACGGGAAGGGAGGGCACCGTCATGCGCGGAGCGTCCCCGGACTCAGACCGGGAGCCAGCCCTCCGCCGCCGCCAGCTCCAGCGCCGTCTCCTCGAAGCGGGCCGCCACCGGCGCGAGCGGGCCGTCCGGCAGCGCCAGGTGGATCCGCTGCGGCGGCGCGTCCTCCAGCGGGATCCAGCGCAGCCAGTCGGCCAGCCCGTCCCGGGACGTCTCCGGCACCAGGCCGACCGCCCGCCCGTCGCGCAGCAGCCGCTGGGTCGGATCGAAGGCGATCGGCCGCTCCACCAGTTCCGGGCGCACCCCGGCCCCCGCGAACAGGCCGACGAGGGCGTCGTACGCGGTCGGGTTCGCCTCGCGGGCGTGGACGAGCACGGGGTACGCCGCCGCGTCCGCCAGGCGCGCCGCCGCGACGCCGGCCAGCGGGTGGTCCTCGGAGACCAGCAGCCCCTGCGCCGCCTCGCGCAGCAGCCGGGTCCGCACCCCCGGGACCGGGGGCGAGGTGCGGACCACGCCCGCGTCCGCGCGGCCCTCCCGGATCGCCTGCGCGAGGGCGGGCGTCCGCGTCATCTCCGCGCTGACCCGGATCTCCGGATAGCGCTCCGCCAGGGCCTCCACCAGCTGCGGCACCGTGCCGTACCCGGTGGTCGCGCTGTACGCGAGCCGCAGCAGCCCCCGCTCGCCGCGCCCCGTGCGCCGGGCCGCCTCCCAGACCTCCTCCAGCGCCTCCAGGGCGGCGGGACCGCGTTCGAGGGCGGCCTGCCCGGCCTCGGTGAGACGCACCGTCCGGGTGGTCCGGGTGAACAGCCGGACGCCGAGCGTGCTCTCCAGGCGGCGGATCTGCGCGCTCAGCGCGGGCTGCGCGATGTGCAGCCGCTCGGCGGCGCGCGTGAAGTTGCCCTCCTCGGCGACCGCGAGGAAGTAGCGCAGCAGCCGGGCGTCAGGAGTCACCACGTCAGCCTAGGTGCCGCCCCCATTCATAACCAGCGCTTCCGAATCCATAGCCAGCCGGTCTTTCCCTCACCGGGCCGCCCGTTCCTAGCGTGGGGACATGACCCTCACACCCCTTCCCGAGGCCATCCGCGCCTACGTCGGCACGCCCGAAGGACCCGAGCTGCGCAAGGTCGCCCTGCCGAGCCCGGCTCCCGGCGAAGCCCTGGTGCGCGTCGGCGCGTTCTCCGTCAACCGCGGCGAGCTGCGCCTGTTCGCCAAGCGGGCCGAGGGCTGGCGGCCCGGCCAGGACCTGGCGGGCGTCGTCGTCCAGGAGGCCGCCGACGGCAGCGGACCGGCCGCCGGCACCCGCGTCGCGGCGATGGCCGACTTCGGCGGCTGGGCCGAGTACACCGCCGTCCCCACCGACCGGCTCGCACCGGTCCCCGACGGCGTCGCCACCCAGGAGGCCGCCACCCTCGGCGTGGCCGGCCTCACCGCCCTGCGCGCGCTGCGGCGCGGCGGACCCCTGCTCGGCCGCCGCGTCCTGATCACCGGCGCCAGCGGCGGCGTGGGCTCCTTCGCGGTGCAGCTCGCCGCCGCCGAGGGCGCCGAGGTGACGGCGCTGCACGGCAGCCGCCGCACGCTCGACCTGACCGCCCTCGGCGCCCGCCACGTCATCACCTCGCTCGACGAGGCCGAGGGCCCCTTCGACCTCGTCCTGGAGTCCGTCGGCGGCGAGGTCCTGACCGCCGCCCTGCGGATGCTCGCCCCCGTCGGGCACCTCGTCCTCCTCGGCACCTCCTCGGGGCGCACGGCGGCCCTCTCCATCTCCTCCTTCGTCCCGCACGCCCGTCAGACCCTGCACCCCTTCTGGGTGTTCGGCTCCGGCGAGTCCGTCGCCGAGGACCTCGGCCTGCTGCTGCGCACGGTCCGGGACGGCCGGATGCGGCCCGTCGTGGCCCGCGCCGAGGGCTGGGAGCGGCTGCCCGAGGTGATGACCGCCCTGCGCGAGCGCCGCCTCGCGGGCAAGGCCGTCCTCCTCGTCGGCGGCGCGCCGTGACCGCGCCGGCCGCCGCGCGCATCGCCGTCGTCTCCTCGGGTTTCGCGGCCTCCACCGGCCGCCGGGTCGCCGACCACGCCGCCGGCCGGGGCCACGACGTCCGCTTCGTCGACGACGTCGAGGACGCGGCCGCCCTGCGGACCGCGCTGCGCGACGCGGACGCCGTCGTCCTCGTACCGAAGCGGGGCGACCCCGTACGCCACACCGAGCACGCCACCCGGCTGCTCCTCGCCGAGGCCGCCGCCCGTCCGGCACCGCCGCACCTCGTGCTGCTGAGCTCCTTCGCCGTCGGCCACGGTCCCGCCCACCCGCTCAACCGGACCGTCGCCACGCTGCTGCCCGCGCGGATCGCCGCCGAGCGGGCCCTGCGCTCGGGCCCCGCGCCCCACACCATCGTCCGGCCCACCTGGATGACCGACGATCCGCCCGGCTCGCACGCCCTGACCCTGACCCAGGACCCGCGCACCGACGGCATGATCTCCCGCGCGGACCTCGCCGCGGCGATGATCGCCGCCGTCGAGGAGCCGTCCGCCCGCGGCACGACCTTCGCCCTCTTCAACGAGCCGGGCGAGCCGCTCGCCGACTGGGCCGCGGCCTTCACCGGGCTGCGCCGGGACGCCCCCGACACCGCCGACGCCGACCCCCACCGGGAGGAGCTGTCATGACCGCCTTACCCGCCGCCCAGCACGCCTGGGAGGACACCTTCCGCCACGACGAGGAGGGCCGCCCGCTCGCGCCGCGCTTCCACCGGCTCCTCCTCCTTGACCTCACCGGCGGCGCGCCCACCCCCGCCGACGCCGCGCACCTGGAATCGGCACTGCGCACCCTGGAGCGCGAACTCCCCTACGGACCCCAGGGGTTGCTCACCTGCCTGGGCTGGGGGCCCGGCTACTTCGAGGCGTACACCGGCGTACGGTCCCCGGTGAACAGGCCCGTCCCCATGGCCCGCTGGGAGAACCCGCGCCTCGAATCCTTCGACGCCTGCCTGCACCTGGCCTCCGACGACGAGGAGACCCTCGCCGAGGTCACCGGCCGGCTCTTCGGCGACGGCCCCCTCGACCAGCGGGGCCGGCTGCGGCTGACCGAGGTGCGCACCGGCTTCGTCGGGCGCGGTCTGCCCGCCGCCCGCCGCCCCGGGTCCGGCATCCCCGGCCGCGCGCCGCTGATGCTCGGCTTCCACTCGGGACTGCGCGGGAACCAGGCCCCCGAGGAGCGGATCTCCGTCCCTTCCGGCCCGCTGCGCGGCGGCACCACCATGCACGTCAGCTACATCGAACTCGACGTCGACAGTTGGTACGAACAGGACGCCGACACCCGCAGCGCCCTGATGTACTCGCCGCGCGTCGGCGCCGACGAGGCGGAGAAGCTGGTCGACGACGCCACGAGCGACGCGGACAGCCTGCCGCGGGTGGCCGCCGACCACGGCCGCGTGGGCCACGCCCAGGCCACCGGCCGCGCCCGGCTCGCCGGCGTCCCGCGCATCAACCGCAGGGACTTCGCGACCCTCGACCACGGGGCGCCCGGGACCCACTTCGTGTCGCTGCAGCGCACCATGGAGGACTTCAACGCCACCCGGGCGACGATGAACGCGGCCGACGCGCCGACGCACGACCGCCGCATCGGCGTCCGGCGGCGCAACGGCATCAACGCCTTCATGGAGGTCCGCAGCCGCGCCACGTTCGCGGTGCCCGTGCGCCGGGACCGCGCCTTCCCGTTCCTGGCGGCGGACTCCCGCTGAGCGGGCGGCACGGGGGCGCCGGTCGCGGGCGGTGCCGGGCGCGCCGGGTCCGGAGGGCCCGGACCGGGCATCCGTTAGAGTCGTGCGGAACCTCACGGAGGGGCCCCATCCGCATGCCCGGCACGTCCGCGAACAGCGCCGTCACCCGCAGCACCCTCAGCCGGCAGATCGCGGACGCGCTCCGTGACGAGGTCCTCGCGGGGCGTCTCCAGCCGGGCCAGGAGTTCACCGTCAAGCAGCTCGCCGAGCAGTACGGCGTCTCCGCCACCCCCGTCCGCGAGGCCCTCGTCGACCTCTGCGCCCAGGGCCTGCTCGACTCCGACCAGCACCGCGGCTTCCGCGTCCACCGCTTCTCGGTGGCCGACTACCGGCAGATGGTCGAGGCCCGGATGCTCGTCGCCGACGGCATCTTCCGCGGCCACGCCCCCCGGGCCGGGGCGGTGCTCCACGAGCCCGACCCCGACATCGGCGTCGTCCTGGTGTCGATACGCCGCAGGGGCGAGGCCGCCGCCCGCGCCGCCCTCGCCGGCGACCTGGACGTCCTCATCGGCTACGACCTGCGGTACTGGCGCGACCTGGCCAGGCTCGTCGCCGGCAACGACCCCATCGCCGACTTCCTGCACCGCCTCCGCGTCCAGGCCTGGGCCTTCTCCGTGCCCCACCTGCGCGCCGAGCGCGCCCTCCACGGCTGGCTGTGGTCGGGGCACATCGAGCTGATCGACGCCGTGACCCGCGGCGACGCGGACGCCGCCATCGGAGTCGTACGCGCCTACAACGCGCACGCCCTGGAATGGGCCGACCGCCTGGAGGCCCGGCTCGGCCGGTGAGCCGCCGCCGGGTTGAGGCCCTCCTTCCCGGGGCAGGCCTCCCACGGGTGGGCGTCGTCGGCGCCGCCGACTACCCTGGCCCTCCCCGGAACTGACGGAGAGCGAGCGCCCCTTGGCCTGTGACCTGTGGCTGGTCCCCCTCGTCGACGTGCTGTGCCACAGCCCCGACAACCCCTTCGCCGAAGACCTCGCCGCCTACGACGCCGTGCTGAGCGCCGCCGGCCAGCCGACCGTGCCCGTGTACGCGTACATGCCCGGCCTCTCCGGCGACGTCGCCCCGGTCGCCGGCTTCGACTACGAGGCCCTGCACTTCCTGCGCCGGGCCTATCTCCTCGCCATCTGCGGGCTGCCGGTGGAGCCGGTGGGCGAGCTCGGCGGGGACTACGAGCAGCTCCTGGAGATGTTCGAGGCGACGGCCCAGCAGTCCCACCTGGTCTGGCACTACGACCACGCGGGCGCCTACGTGCCGGTCGACTTCCCGGTGCCGCTCTCCAACGACGAGCTCCTGGAGGGCGGCGGTCCGCTCGGCTCCTCCCACGGGCTGCTGAGGGAACTGGAGTTCGTCGCCCCGGCCCTCGGCATCGACCCGGCGAACCCGCCGGCCGCCCCGGCCCCGCCCGCCCGGCCCACCGGCCTGGAGGAGCCCGCCGCCCCGATCCCGTACGACGACGGCCCCTTCGCCCGCGAGCGGCACGTCTGGCTCGGGCTGCACGCGGCGGCGACCCGCAGCCTCGCCCAGGGCTCCATGATCATGCTCAGCTGACCTTCCGGGCGCCGCCCCCGGAGGCCCTCAGCGGGTCTCCGGGGGACGCTGGCGCGGCATGTTGGGCCGGGTGCCCGGCGGCAGCGGGAAACGGCCGGACGGGTGCGCCGCCTCCGGCCGGGCCGGTACGACCCCGACCGACTGGAGCGCCAGCGGCGCCGGGCCCGAGCGGAACTCGACCATCCAGTCCGCCGTCTCCGCCCGGACCAGTTCCGTGACGTCCTCCGAGAAGCGCCGCAGCACCCCGAGACACCGCTCGGCGGCCTCGCTGGCGGTGCCCTCCGTCGGCCCGAGGACCTCCCGCACGCTCTCCGAGGCCCAGTCGAACTGGAGCGCCTGGAGCCGCCGCTGCACGGCCTGCGCGGTCGCCACGTCCCTTATCCACCCCGAGGTCAGGCCGAAGTACCGGTCGCAGGCCATGCAGGCGGCGCCGAGCAGCAGCGACAGATAGCCCCAGCCGGCCGTGCCCTCGGCGACCCCGGTCAGGTCGAGCAGCGGCAGCGCGGCCCCGGCGATCACGCCGAGCGCCGTGCCGACCCGCAGCACGCGGGCGCAGCGGCGCTTCCAGACCCGGTCCGAGAGGTACCACTCGGCGGTGCGCAGGGCGCCTGCCTCCACCCACCGGTAGAGCTCGTCGAGGCGCTCCGCGGGCTCGCCCCAGTCGCCCAGGGGGAAGGGCTTCCCCGTCAGATCTCTGTGGACGTCTTCCCCGGGCTGCCCCGGCGGCTGCATCTCCGGCTGGTGGCTCACCGGGGGACTCCTCTGCTCAGCCCAGCGTTCGTGGCGCTCGTGTCCTTCTGTGACGTGCGGTGCACGTGGTGCCTGCCCTTCCTACCGCCGAATGGTGGGCGGCGGGCCCGGAATCCCGGGATTTCCGCCCGCAAGAGGGTGTTGATCAGGTAGAGGAGCCCGCAGTTTCTCACTCGAAAGAGTTGTCGCGGCAGGGCGGTCCCCGACCACGTAGGCTCGGAACACCGGTACCAGACGTGACCGGGCGACTTTCAACCACGAGGAGTGACCGTGATCCCCGGTGGCGGCCAGCCCAACATGCAGCAGATCTTCCAGCAGGCGCAGAAGATGCAGCAGGACCTCGCCCGCGCCCAGCAGGAGCTCGCCGCGACCGAGGTCGAGGGCCAGGCGGGCGGCGGCCTGGTCAGGGCCACCGTGACCGGCTCCGGTGAACTGCGCGCCCTGGTCATCGACCCGAAGGCGGTCGACCCGGACGACACCGAGACGCTGGCCGACCTGGTCGTGGCCGCCGTCAAGGCCGCGAACGACAACGCGCAGCAGCTCCAGCAGACCAAGCTGGGTCCGCTGGCGCAGGGTCTGGGCGGAATGCCGGGCCTGGGCTTCTAGCGAGCACTTCCAGCCACTACCGTAAGAAGGCAAGAGCACACCCGGAAAGGGCGTTCCGTTGTACGAAGGCGTGGTCCAGGACCTGATCGACGAGCTGGGCAGGCTGCCCGGCGTCGGTCCCAAGAGCGCGCAGCGGATCGCCTTCCACGTCCTCCAGGCCGAGCCGACGGACGTGCGCCGGCTCGCCCACGCGCTCCTGGAGGTCAAGGAGAAGGTCCGGTTCTGCGCGGTCTGCGGGAACGTGGCACAGCAGGAGCGGTGCAACATCTGCCGCGACCCGCGCCGGGACCTGACCGTCATCTGCGTGGTCGAGGAGCCGAAGGACGTCGTCGCGATCGAGCGGACCCGCGAGTTCCGGGGGCGGTACCACGTCCTCGGCGGCGCGATCAGCCCGATCGAGGGCGTCGGCCCCGACGACCTGCGGATCCGGGAGCTGCTCGCCCGCCTCGCGGACGGCGAGGTCACCGAGCTGATCCTGGCGACCGATCCCAACCTGGAGGGCGAGGCCACGGCCACGTACCTGGCGCGGATGATCAAGCCGATGGGGCTGAAGGTCACCCGGCTCGCCAGCGGCCTCCCGGTCGGCGGCGACCTGGAGTACGCCGACGAGGTGACGCTCGGCCGTGCCTTCGAGGGGCGGAGGCTGCTAGATGTATGACGACCGGGCGCGGGAGGACCGGGCCGGTGCCGGCGAGCTCTCAGGGAGGCTCCTCGATGTCTGACCCCACGCTGCACTCCATCACGCAGAACCCCGACGACTTCGCGGTCCAGATCGCCGACTCGGTCGAGAGCTTCATCGTCGCCACGACCGAGGTCGCCAAGGGGGACGAGCCGGACAGCGCGGTTCCCTTCCTGCTCCTGGAGATCTCCCAGCTGCTCCTCGCCGGCGGCCGGCTCGGCGCGCACGCGGACATCCTCCCGGACGAGCGGTACGAGACGGACACGGGCCCGGAGCCGGACGTGGACGACCTGCGGGAGCGGTTCGCCGCGATGCTGGACCCGGTGGACGTCTTCTCCGAGGTCTTCGACCCGTACGAGCCCCGCAAGGCCCCGGTCCCGGCCCGCATCTCGGACAACCTCGCGGACATCGTCGCCGACCTCCGCCACGGCCTCGCCCACTACCGCGAGGGCCGCACCTCCGAGGCGCTGTGGTGGTGGCAGTTCTCGTACTTCTCCAACTGGGGCCCCACCGCCTCGGCCACCCTCCGCGCCCTCCAGTCCCTGGTCGCCCACGTCCGCCTCGACCAGCCCCTGGCCGCCCTCGACGGCCTGGACACCGACGAGGACCTCACCGAGGACGACCTCGCGGAGGAGGCGGGCCGGGTGATGATGCGGGAGATCGCGGGACCGCTGGGGATGAAGGGCGTCCAGGACCCGGTTTGATCATTCTCTGAGCACCGCGTCTCAGGATGTGATATCCGGTCGGTGTTTTTCGGTCGCTCGTTAGACTGAGCCGACCGCAGCACGGGCTGCGGCACCGACCGAGCGAGGAGCGCACGTGGGCCTTGTCGTGCAGAAGTACGGAGGCTCCTCCGTTGCCGATGCCGAGGGCATCAAGCGCGTCGCCAAGCGGATCGTGGAAGCCAAGAAGAACGGCCACCAGGTGGTCGTCGTGGTCTCCGCGATGGGCGACACGACGGACGAGCTGATCGATCTCGCCGAGCAGGTGTCTCCGATGCCTGCCGGACGTGAGTTCGACATGCTGCTGACCGCCGGAGAGCGGATCTCCATGGCCCTGCTGGCGATGGCGATCAAAAACCTGGGCCACGAGGCCCAGTCGTTCACCGGCAGCCAGGCGGGTGTCATCACCGACTCGGTCCACAACAAAGCGCGCATCATCGATGTCACGCCGGGCCGGATCCGCACCGCCCTCGACGAGGGCAACATCGCCATCGTCGCGGGCTTCCAGGGCGTGTCCCAGGACAAGAAGGACATCACCACGCTGGGCCGCGGCGGCTCCGACACCACGGCCGTGGCGCTCGCCGCGGCGCTCGACGCCGAGGTCTGCGAGATCTACACCGACGTCGACGGCGTCTTCACCGCCGACCCGCGCGTGGTGAAGAAGGCGAAGAAGATCGACTGGATCTCCTTCGAGGACATGCTGGAGCTCGCCGCCTCCGGCTCCAAGGTGCTGCTGCACCGCTGCGTCGAATACGCGCGCCGCTACAACATCCCGATCCACGTCCGCTCGTCCTTCTCCGGACTCCAGGGCACGTGGGTCAGCAACGAACCGACAGGGGACAAGGTGGAGCAGGCCATCATCTCCGGTGTCGCCCACGACACCTCCGAGGCGAAGATCACCGTGGTCGGCGTGCCGGACAAGCCGGGCGAGGCCGCGGCCATCTTCCGGGCCGTCGCGGACGCCGAGATCAACATCGACATGATCGTGCAGAACGTGTCGGCGGCCTCCACCGGTCTCACCGACATCTCCTTCACCCTCCCCAAGGCCGAGGGCCGCAAGGCCATCGACGCCCTGGAGAAGGCGAAGACCGCGATCGGCTTCGACTCGCTGCGCTACGACGACCAGATCGGCAAGATCTCCCTTGTCGGCGCCGGCATGAAGACCAACCCGGGCGTCACCGCGGACTTCTTCCGCGCCCTGTCCGACGCGGGCGTCAACATCGAGCTCATCTCGACCTCCGAGATCCGCATCTCGGTCGTCACCCGCGCCGACGACGTCAACGAGGCCGTGACCGCCGTCCACACCGCCTTCGGTCTGGACAGCGACTCGGACGAGGCCGTCGTCTACGGCGGCACCGGGCGCTGATCCACCGCCCCGCACCCACCGCGCCCGGCCGCACCCCAGCGGCCGGGCGCAGTCGCGCATCCGATTGTGGGGGCTTCGTAGGTTCTGTGGACATCCTGTGAGCAAATCGGCGGCAGAACCCCCTTGAACTGCGGTGATGCGGTGTCGGACGATGCTCTTCCCCCGTGCTGCAACTAGTAGTTGGGCGGGGCGCGTCTCCGCGTTCACCCACGAACGTGGCGCGGACACGCGAAGTAACGGGGCATTGGGGGAGAACGGTTACGCATGAGGACAAACAGCTCACCGCCGAGAAATGCGGTGCAGGCGTACAACCATTCCGGGGGAACACGGGTCCAACAGGCGTGGCAGACGTACTCGACATTCCCGCGGTCTCCCCGCTCCGCGGGGTCCGCACGGCCGTGCTCCCCCTCCGGGCGCCCGGCGGCGCCGGCGCGCTCCGTCCGCACGGGCGCCCGCGCCCGCTCGACGGTCCTGCGGTGACCACCGCCGTGCCCACCGAATCCCGCGCGCGAGTCAGCGGCATCCCGACGCCGCGCAAGGCCGCCGACGGCCCCGTCGCCGACGCCGGCACCACCGTCGACCACCTCACCGAGACCTACCGCGCCCACTACCGGTCGCTGCTCGGCCTCGCCGCCCTCCTGCTCGACGACACCGCCTCCTGCGAGGACGTCGTCCAGGAGGCCTTCATCCGCGTCCACTCGGCCCGCCGGCGCGTCCGCGACCCCGAGAAGACCCTCGCCTACCTGCGCCAGACCGTGGTCAACCTCTCCCGGTCCGCGCTGCGCCGCCGCATCCTCGGCCTCAAGCTCCTGTCCAAGCCGATGCCGGACATGGCCAGCGCCGAAGAGGGCGCGTACGACCAGCTGGAGCGCGACGACCTCATCAAGGCGATGAAGGGCCTCCAGCGCCGCCAGCGCGAGGTCCTCGTCCTGCGCTACTTCGCCGACATGACGGAGGCCCAGGTCGCCGAGACCCTCGGGATCTCGCTCGGCTCCGTCAAGGCGTACGGTTCCCGGGGCATAGCCGCCCTCCGCGTCGTCATGGAGGCCAAGGCATGAGCCGCGAACACGAGGACGACACGACCCGCGAGGCGCGGGACGGGCACGGCGACGGCGAGGAGCGCCACGACCCCGACGAACGCAGCGGACGCGGCGCAGAACAGGCCCGCGTCGGACGTGACGAGCTGAGTGGACGACTGATGATGGACTTCGAGCCCGGCCCCGGCGAGGACGAGGGGGAGGACGAGCTCGCGCTGCGCCGGCTGTTCCACGGCGCCGTCTCCGGGCTCGAACCGTCCGCCGCCACCCTCGACCACCTGCGCCGAGCCGTCCCCGCCCGACGCGCCCGCAAGCGCCAGGCACTCGTCGGCGCCGCCGCCGCGGCCGTCCTCATCGGCACCGCCGTCCCCGCCTTCATCCACGTCGCCGGCTCACCCGGCCTCACCACCGCCAACCCGGCCCTCGCCGGGCACGGGGAGCAGGCCCAGGGGGGTACCGGCGCCGAGGCCGAGGGTGACGGCCCGGCCTCCACCAAGGCGCCGTCCAGCAAGGTCTCCTCCACCACCGGCCCCACCCAGGGCGCCACCGACAAGGGAGAGGCCAAGCCGGACCCCGAGGGCAGCCGGCCCGGCGCGGGCACCGGCGCGGACGCCGGCCCGGGCTCGGGCTCCACGCCCGTCTGCGGCCGCGGCACGCTCCAGTCCGCCGGCGGCTACA
This sequence comes from Streptomyces sp. NPDC007863, assembly GCF_040633895.1. Classification (NCBI taxonomy): domain Bacteria; kingdom Bacillati; phylum Actinomycetota; class Actinomycetes; order Kitasatosporales; family Streptomycetaceae; genus Streptomyces; species Streptomyces sp. NPDC007863. The sequence continues at coordinate 165,946 of NZ_JBEYEI010000005.1, read as the reverse complement.
ACAGCGGCCCCGACTCCACCGGAGTCGTCTACGGCGGCTTCACCGTCGTCAACGGCTCCGGCTCGACCTGCCGGCTCGACGGCTCCGGACTCGTCGCCGTCTCGGCGAGCGGCGCGGCCGACCCGGGCCGGATCTCGGTCGTCCGCCACTACGACGGCGACCCGGCGACCGGCCTGCCCGCCACCTCGGCGGACGCCAAGCCGCTGCTGCTCAAGGCGGGCGACTCGTACCAGGTGAAGTTCGCCTGGGTGCCGTCCGCGAGCTGCTCCACCGACGGTGGCGGCGCCACCCCGACGACGCCGACCGAGCCCACCGAGGTCCCCACCGAGCCGACGCCCACGCCGACCGAGCCCACCCAGGTCCCGACCGAGCCCACGCCCACGCCCACCACCGACGGCGAAGGCGCCGGCTCCGGCGGCACCGAGACCGGCGGCGGCACCGGGACGGGCACGGACGCCGGCACCGGCACGGACTCCGGCCTGACCACCCAGCTCCTGCGCGCCGAACCGGCCGCGGGCAGCGTCTCCGTCAGCTACACCGCGGAGCCCGGCGACCCGACCCTCACCACGGTCCTCGACGGCGCCTGCGCCGGCACCCTCTACCGGACCGGCATGCTCAAGAGCTGAGGACGGTACGACGAAGGGGCCGGGGGACACGCTCCCCCGGCCCCTTCGCCGTCCCCGCCACGCCCGTCCCGCGGGCCCGTCAGTGCTCCGCCAGGCCCAGCGCCGCGTCGCGGGCCGCCTCCGCCTCCCGGCGCAGCAGCCGGAACCACATGAAGACGACGAAGCCGGCGAAGACGAACCACTCGGCGGTGTACCCGAGGTTCTGGAAGGCCTTCGCGTCCAGCCCCGTGCCCGCCGCCGCGGCCGCCGGCACCGGCGTCAGCCCCGCGGGCGAGTCGGTGAGGGTCACCCAGGCGTCGTACACGTCGTCCTGGACGACGTTCACCAGCGCGGCCGCGCTGATCATGCCGAGCTGCCCCTCGGGCAGCCCGCCGGCCGTCCGCACGCCCTTCGTGCCCTGGTTCTCGGAGGCCTGGAGCGCACCCACCACCGTCACCTCGCCGGACGGCGCCGCCGGCGCCTGCGCGCCCGCCGGCAGCCAGCCCCGGACGACCGGCAGCGACCGCCCCGCGTCCGTCCGCAGCAGCGTCAGCACGTACGAGCCCGACCGCCCGTCCAGCTCGCGGTCCGGCACCAGGAACTGCTCCCCGTACCGTCCCCGGGCCTCGGCGGTGCGGCCGGAGGTCTCCTTGTCCACCGGCAGCAGCGACGCCAGCGGCTCGGCCCGCAGCTCGGCCGCGGTCGGCTTCCGCTCGGCCTCCTGGTGGGAGTCGACGCGATCCTCGAACTTGCCCAGCTGCCAGGTCCCCATGAACACGCAGAACGGGATGGCCAGCAGGACGAAGAGATTGATCCCCCACCAGCGGGGGGTCCTCAGGAACCGGTACACACCCCCACGGTACGGGGACGGCCCCGTCCCCCCGTCGGGCGGGGCCCGCCCCGGCGCCCCGAGCGGCGGCTAGCGTCCGGCGTCCGGCCGGAGCCTGATCACCGCGCGCCCGCCCGCCAGGTCCACCGTGGTCCGGCGCGGCGGCGCCCCGTCCTCCTCGTCGTCGCGCAGCAGCAGGGCGCTCTGCCGCTCCTTCAGCTCGCTCTGCTTGCCGGGCGAGAAGGTGGCGTGCAGCTGCTCGAAGCCGGTCGAGGAGACCGTGCCCCGCCGCTTCCCGCGGCCGGTCATGCGCAGGAACTGGTCGGCGAAGGCGATCACGGTCAGCAGGATGACCAGACCCGGCAGCGTCACGAACACGGCGAACTCCATGCCCCAGGGAACCACGCCGCACCGGGGCCCGGGAAGAGGCCTCGGAGGGCCCTGGAGGGCCCTGGAGGGCGCAGGAAGGCCCCTGGGGCGGGCCGGTGGGCCGTGGGGGGCCGGTGGGGGCCGTGGGCCCGGATGGGGGCTCTGGGACGGGAGACGAGGCGGCGCGGTGGCGGGGCGACGGGGCGGCACGGCGGCGAGGCGGTGGCGCGGCGGCGAGGCGGCGCGATGGGGAGGCCGGCTCAGGCCTCCGGGCGTATGTGGTGCAGCCGACGGCCGTCGGGGCCGAGCACCTGCGCCCCGATCTTGTACGTCCGCAGGCTGACCGCCGTCCCCGTGATCCGCAGCGCCGGAGCGGTGCGGACGAGCCGCGCCGTGATCTCGTGGAGCTCCTCCACCGAGGCCAGCCACAGCGCCAGCGCCAGGTTGTGCGGCCCGGTCACCGAGGTGATCACCTGGGTGCGCCGCAGCCGGGTCAGCGCCGCCACCGTCACCGCCTCGTCCTGCGGCGCCACCTGCGCCGTCACCATGGCCCACACCGGGCGCCCGGAGAAGCGGGGCGCCGGCTGGCAGTGGTGATGGAGCGCGCCGCCCGCCGCCAGGACCTCCAGACGGCGCCGTACCGTCGACTCGCTCGTGCCGCACTGCCGGGCCAGCTCGGCGGCGCTCCGGCGGGCGTCGCCGGCCAGCTCCGCGACGATCCGCCGGTCCAGGTCCGTCACCTGGGGGGCCTGGGAAGGATGGACGGGCCCACGCGCGCGTGCCCCGTCCCGCCGCTCCAGGGCGCCGACCTCGGCGAGCAGCCGGGCCTGCGCCGGGGTGAGCTGCTCGATCCGGGAGCGGTAGGGGCGGTTGTGCATCCGGGTGGCGACCTGGGTGCGGGCCCGCAGCACGCCGGGCAGCCGGCGCACCCGGCCGGTGACGTACGCGTCGAGGGCGGGCAGGTCCGGCGCGATCAGCAGCAGGATCAGGTCGGCGCCGCCGGTCACCGCGTGCACGCCGAGGGTGCCGGGGTCGCCGGACAGCTCGATCGCGGTGGCCTCGGCGCTGTCCGCGGTGCACTCCAGCTCGACCCAGGCGTACAGCGCGGACTCGCCGCCGCGCCGGGCGATGAGCAGCGACGTCCAGGCGTAGCCGCCGGCGGTGAGGTGCTCCCACCGGCGCGCGAGGGTGTCGGGACCGGCCGCGAGGACGGTGGACAGCTGGGTCCAGCTCGCTCTGGGGAGGATCTGGAGCGCGTGGATCAGCGACATATCCGCCTCTCCCAGGACGGATTCCCCGGTACGCATTTCCCTCCTTGGCCGATCCCCCGGAAAACCTTGGTCGTGGGTCCGGGAGCACTCCAGGATGTGGACCAGGGCATATGCATTCAAGCCGCCTCGGCGCTCTTTGGCCACGAAAGGGCCGAAAGTCACAGTGGCGACACCGGCGATGACGACATCGGCGGTGGGACATCAACGGTGACGGCATCGACTCTGACGGCATCGACTCTGATGGCATCGACTCCGACGGTATCGACTTCGACCGGATCCGGCGGAGGCGGCGGTCGGAGAACCGGAGAACCGGAGAACCGGAGAAGGGGGACGCGCGGGGGATGGCGACCATGGGGCGAGTACCGGGGGAGACCCCCGAGTACCAGGTGCTGTGGGGCGAACCGGTGGGTTGCGGCCAACTGGACGCAGCCGAGGAGGGATACGCGGCCGCGGGGCCCGCCGAACGGCTGCTCTGGGAGCGGCTCTCCGTCTTCGAGGGCGCCTTCGACCAGCGGGCCGTCGAGGAGGTCTGCGGATACGGGGCGCTGTCCGTCGTGGACGTGGGCGCCGTGCTCGACCGGCTGGCACGGTCGGCGCTGCTGCCGGTGGACGACCTCTTCGACGGGGAGGACGGCGGGCAGCGCCACTGGATGCCGCACGCGATGCGGGCCGTCGGCGCCCGCCGGCTCACCGCCCGGGGCGACCGCTGGATCGTGCTCCTGCACCACCGCAGGTGGTGCGTCCAGGTCGCCCGGCGGGCCGCCGAATGGTGGCAGCGGGGCCGCCAGGTGGACGCCCGGGACCTGGCGCTGCGCGAACTCCCCGACCTGGCCGCCGCCATGGACCCGACGACGGCACCGCTCACGCCGGGCGACGAGGCCGGGCCCGCCCTGGAGATCGCGGTCTCGCTGTGGTTCCTGTGGGTCTCCTGCGGGCGGGTCGCGGAGGGGCGGACCCGGCTGCGCCACGCCCTGTCGCTGCACCCCGGCCCGCCGCCGGCCCGCGCGCTGTGGCTGGCCGCCTTCCTGGAGCTGGAGTCGGGGCGCCCCGAGGACGCCGACCCGCTCCTCGTCCAGGCGTGGGCGAGCGCGGTACGGGACGGCGACGAGCGCTGTCTGGGGCTCCTCGCCCATCTGCGCGGCGCGATCGCCCTCTACCAGGGCCGTACCCGGGCGGCGGCGGGCGAGTTCCGGGAGGCGCTGGACCAGATCGGGGACGTACCCGACTTCGGGCCGACCCGCGAGGCCTGCTGGGCCGCGCTCGCGCTCTGCCACAGCCGCACCGACCCGGAGGCCGCGCAGGAGGCGCTGGACCAGCTGGAGCTGGACGGGGCCGGGCGGCGGACCTGGGCGGGCCGGGACCTCTTCGCCGACGCCTGGGCCGACCACGCCCGGGCCGAACTCCTCGCCTGGGACGGGGAGCCGACCCGGGCCGCCGAGCACGCCCGCCGGGCGCTGCGCGAGCACCTGCGGCTCGGCTCCGCCGTCGGCGCGGCCTGCGCGGCCGAACTCCTCGCCCGGGTACGGCTGCTGGACGGCCGGCCCGACCGGGCGGCCCATCTCCTCGGTGCCGTAGACCTGTTGCGGAACTCCGCCTTCGACACCTCCTACCAGCCGGGGCGGTACTGCACGGTGTCCCGGGCCCGCAGCGACGAGGCGCTGCGGACCCTGCTCGACGACCCCGAACTGCGGGAGGCGTACGAAGAGGGCGCGCGGAAGGGGCTGTTCGCACTCTCCCGGGAACGGTGACTCACCCGTCCGGGGTGGGGACGGCCGGCCCGGCGCCATGTTGTCCACAGCTTCGTCCGAGGTCTGCTCGGGCGCCGGGCCGGCTGCCTACGATGACGGCATGATCGCTTTCGCGGTGTCCGCCCTGTTCGCCCTGCTCTTCGGGGTCGGTGTACTGCGCGACCGCCGCCGCTTCGGGAACGCGGTGTATCTCGGTCTCGCCGTCACCTTCCTCGGCCTCGGCCTGCTCTCGGCCGTCGACGACCTGCCACCCGGCCTGACCGAGACGGTCCTCGTCCTGCTCCTGCTGGTCCTCGGCCTGGGGCCCCTGGTCCTCGCCGGGCTGCTGTGCGCCAACGGCGTCAAGATGGTCCGCAAGGAGGGCAGACGCCCGGCCAACCTGCTGTCGCTCCTCGCCGGCCTGGGCATCCTCGGCGTGCTGGGGCTGATGGCCGCCGCCGTCCTCACCCACTCCCGGGTCCTCGGCGTCGTCGCCGTCACCCTGCTCCTCGTCCTGGGCTACGTCTCCTTCCTCTTCGTCTGCTTCGTCGGGTACGCCTTCCTGTACGGCCGGATGCGGCTGCGCCGGGACGCGGACTTCGTGGTGGTCCTCGGCTCCGGGCTGATCGGCGGCCGGCGGGTGCCGCCGCTGCTCGCGAGCAGACTCGACCGGGGCCGCGAGGTGTACGAGCGGCTGGCCGCGCGCGGCACCGGCGCCCCGCCGCTCCTGATCACCTCGGGCGGCCAGGGCCCGGACGAGGAACTGCCGGAGTCCCACGCCATGGCCGACTACCTGCTGGAGCGGGGCTTCCCCGAGGACCGGATCCTCCGCGAGGACCGCTCCCGCACCACCGAGGAGAACCTCCTGTTCAGCAAGGAACTGATGGAGGCGGAGCGCCCGGGGGCGGCCTGCGTGGTCGTCACCAACAACTTCCACGCCTTCCGGGCCGCGCTGATGGCCCGGAAGGCCGGGGTGGACGGCCAGGTGGTGGGCTCGCCGACCGCCGCGTACTTCTGGCCCAGCGCCACGATCCGCGAGTTCGCCGCGGTCTTCCTGGAGCACCGCGCGGTCAACCTCACGGTCTGCGCCGTCCTCGTGGCCATCGGGGGTCTGGGACTCGCCGTCACGGGGTGACACCGGGAGAGGGGGAGGGGGCGGGAGGGAGGGGGGAGGGGGGAGGCCCCCGGGCGGTGCCGGAGGGGCGGGGTGGGCCCCGCGTCCCTACGCTGGAGGGACGGAGGTGTCCGAGGGTGCCGCAGGAGGTGTCCGGGATCCCGCCGCGGAGGTGACCCCATGAGGCGACGCCACCACTTCCACATCGACTACCGGGGCCATTCGGTCTCGGCGACGGTGGAGACCGGCATGCGGCCGGTGGTCGAGGTGCTCGTCGACGGCAAGGAGACCGGGTACGCGTCGATCCAGGGCGACCGGCCGGTGGCCGTCCCGATCGAGCTGCCGACGGATCCGCCGACGCCGGCGACGGTGCGCGCCACCTCGGGGCCGGGCGTGCCCCGCTGTCTCCTGATCGCCGAGGGCGACGCGGATCCGCACGTCATGGCGCCGCGACTGTACTGAGGACCGGGCGGCGGGACGGGGCGGCAGGCCGGGTCAGGAGAGCCAGGCCATGCCGATGAAGAGGAAGACGACGAAGGCGACGACGCCGGCGACGGCGGCCGTCTTGCGGGGCCGCCGGCGGGACAGCTCGGCGAGCGCGCCCCCGGTGGAGCCGCTGTTCCCGGACCGCTCGGGCGCCCGCCGCCGGGACCCGCCGCCCACCGGGGCGGTCACGCCCGTCGGACCCGCCGTGGGGCCGCCCGCCGGACCGGGCTGCGGGGTGCGCGGGCCGGAGGGCCGCGGCGCGGGCATGGCGGCCGGCGCCGGCGTCGGCGCGTGCGTGTGCGTGTGCGAGGTGTGCGCGGGTGCGACGTGGGCGGGCGGTACATGGGAGGGCGGTACGTGGCCCGGCGGGGTGTGGACGGTGCCCGGCATGGCGGCGGACGCGGGCCGGGGCGCGTACTCCCGCCAGGCGCCGGAGCCGAACCAGTCGGCGATGGCCTGCGCCGGCGGGCGCTGCTCGGGCTGCTTGGCGAGCAGGCTCAGCAGATACGCCTCGAAGGCGGGCGTGAGGACGACGCCGAGCCGGCTCGGCGGGGTCGGGGCGCTGTCGATGTGCTGGTACAGCAGCGCGGTCGCGGTGTCGGCGCGGAAGGGCGGGTGCCCGGTCAGCAGCTGGTAGAGGACGCAGCCGAGCGAGTAGACGTCCGAGGCGGGGGAGGCGGGCTTGCCGAGGGCCCGCTCCGGGGCCAGGTAGAGGCCGGTGCCGACGATCTGCCCGGTCGTGGTCAGCCCGGCCGAGGGGTCGTCGACGAAGCGGGCGATGCCGAAGTCGGCCAGCTTGACCGTGCCCTCGGCGTCCATGAGCAGGTTGCCGGGCTTGATGTCGCGGTGGACGACGCCCTGCCGGTGGGCGGCGGCGAGACCGGCGGCGGCGTGCGCGGCGACGACGGCGACCCGCTCGGCGGGCAGGACCAGGGGGTTCGCGGGGGAGGAGCCCAGGCTGTCGCCCTCGACCAGCTCCATCACCAGGAAGAGCTTGCCGTCCCAGGTGCCGAAGTCGAAGACGCCGACGACGTGCGGGTGGCTGAGCCGGGCGGCGGTCTGCGCCTCCAGGCGGAAGCGGTCGGCGCCGGAGGGGTCGGTGGACTGCGCCAGCATCAGTTTCACGGCGACGGGCCGGCCGAGGACCTCGTCGGTGGCCTGCCACACCTCGCCCATGCCGCCACGGCCGATACACCCGTGAAGCCGATATCGGTCCGCGACCAGCACCAGGAGACGCCCTTTCGACAATCGATCACTTGACGGCAGAGGACCAGGGTAGAGCCGCCCGGTGTGCGTGCTCGCCGCGCTCCCCCCGAAGCGGAACCACGACCGTTCCGCCGCGGAACCACACCCGGTCCGCCGCGGAACCACACCCGGTCCACCGTGGAACCGCCGTGCGACCGCCGTCGTACGCACGGACGTACGGAAGGGCCTTCGGGGTTCCGGGAACCCGGCGTTTCCCCCGGTCCGGGCCCTCAGGGTTCCTTCCGGGTTCCACGGGGGTTCCCGGAGGGTGAACAATGGGTGCCGTGCGGCCGGCGGGCGCCGGCCCGCACGCGAGACCCGACCCCGACCTGGAACGGAGTGGACCGTGGCGCGACCGAGAGTGGGCGTGGCGGTACTGACGATGGGCACCCGCCCCGCCGAGCTGGGCGCGCTGCTCGACTCGGTGGCGATGCAGGACGAGCCCGCCGCCCGGGTCGTCGTGGTCGGCAACGGCACCGGCTCGCTGCCCGCCCTCCCCGAGGGCGTCACCGGCGTGGAGCTGGCCGAGAACCGCGGGGTCACCGGCGGTCGGAACGTGGCCATCGACACCCTCCGCTCCTTCGGTGACGTGGACGTTCTCGTCGACCTGGACGACGACGGCCTGCTCGTCGACACGGACGTCTTCCGCCGTCTGGCCGACCTGTACGAGACCGAGCCGAAGCTCGGCGTGGTCTCCTTCCGGATCGCCGACGAGACGGGCGAGACGCAGCGCCGGCACATCCCCCGGCTCGGCGCCAAGGACCCGATGCGCGGCGGCGAGGTCACCACCTTCCTCGGCGGCGGCCACGGCCTGTCGATGCCGATGCTGGACCGGATCGGCGGCTGGCCCGAGGACTTCTTCTTCGCGCACGAGGAGACCGACCTGGCCTGGCGCGCCCTCGACGCGGGCTGGCGGATCCGGTACGCGCCCGAGCTGCTGCTCCAGCACCCGAAGACGAGCCCGGCCCGGCACGACGTCTACTACCGGATGACCGCCCGCAACCGCGTGTGGCTGGCGAAGCGGAACCTCCCGGCCCCGCTGGTCCCGCTCTACCTGGCGGTCTGGGTCCTCCTGACGGTGGCCCGCACCCGCTCGGTGCGCGGCCTGCGCTCCTGGTTCGCCGGCTTCGCGGAGGGCCTGAAGGCCCCCGCCGGGCAGCGCCGTCCGATGCGCTGGTCGACGGTGCTGCGCATGACGAAGCTGGGCCGCCCGCCGATCATCTGACGGCCCCGCGCCCACCACCCGACACTCCGGCTCAACGCCCCGAGCTCAACGCCCAACGCCCAGAGCTCAACGCCCAGAGCTCAGCGCCCACCACCCGACGCGCCGAGCTCAACGCCCAACGCCCCGACCCCCTTCCAGGGGCCGGGGCGTCCGGATCAGTCGGTGATCTCGACCTTCCCGCTCATCCCGTTGGTCCCGTTCACCTGCGGCACGGGCCCGGGTGCGGCCCCCGGCGCGGCCGCTGCCACGGACGACGCCTTCGCCGTCAGTCCCTGGAGGAGCGCGGCCAGGTCGACCCCCGTCGTGGACGAGAGCAGTTCCATGCCCTGGGCGACGTTGTCCGCGACCGCGCGCGGCAGCCTGCCCGCCCCGTCCGTGGAGATGACGGTCATCTTGTCCACGGCGGCCAGCGGCTCCGCCGCCTTGGCGACGACCTGCGGCAGGACCTCCACCAGCATCTGGAGCACGGCCGCGTCGCCGTACCGCTCGAACGCGTCGGCCCGCTTGTGCATGGCCTCCGCCTCGGCGGCGCCCTTCGCCGCGATGGCACCGGCCTCCGCGTCGCCCTCCAGGCGGACCGCCTCCGCGATGGCGGCGCGCCGGGCCCGCTCGGCCTCACCGCGCTTGGCGCCCTCGATGGCCTCGGCCTCGGCGAGGGCCTGGCGGCGCTGCTTCTCGCCCTCACCGGTGAGCCGGGCCCGCTCGGCCTCGGCCTCGGCCGCCGCGATGGCGGCCATCCGCTCGGCCTCGGCCTGCTTCACCCGGGCGGTGCGCTGGGCCTCGGCCTGCTGTTCGGCCTCGTACCGCTTGGCGTCGGCGGGCTTGCGGACCTGGGTGTCGAGCTGGCGGTCGGTGAGCGCGGCCTGCCGGGCGGCGACCTTCTCCTGCTCGGCGAGGATGTCCTGCTGGCGGGCGGCCTCGGCGAGCGGCCCCGCGGCGTTGGCCTGGGCGGCGGCCTCGTCGGTCTGCGCCTTGATCTCGGCCTGCTTCAGGTACAGGGTCCGCTGGGCGACCGCGATCTCCTCCTCGGCCTTCAGCCGGGCCTGCTCGGCGGCGCGCCGGGCCTCGGCCTCGGCGATGTCGGCCTCCTGCTTGGCGCGGGCGGCCTCGGGCCGGCCGAGGTCCTCCAGGTAGGAGCCCTCGGTGGTGATGTCCTGGATCTGGAAGGCGTCGAGGACGAGGCCCTGCCCGGAGAGGCTCGCCTCGGCCTCCTCGGCGACCTGCCCGGCGAAGGCGGCCCGGTCGCGGATGATGTCCTCGACCGACATCCGGCCGACGATGGACCGCAGCGCTCCGGAGAGCACCTCCTGGGTGAACCCGACGATGCCGTCCTGCTGCATGAGGAAGCGCTGGGCGGCGGCGCGGATGGAGTCCTCGGTGCCGCCGACCTTGACGATGGCGACGCCCTCCAGGTTGGCCTTGACGCCGCGCAGGGTGACGGCGCCGCGGACGGCGATGGGGATGTGCCGGCTGGAGAGGTCGAGGGTGAACTTCTGCTGCACGAAGGGCACGACGAAGACGCCGCCGCCGACGACGACCTTCTGGCCGCTGTTGTCGGTGTAGACGCGGCCGGTCGCCGGATCGGTGGCCTTCTGGCCGCGGCGGCCGGTGATGATGAACGCCTCGCTGGGCCCCGCGACCTTGTAGCGGGTGACGACGGCGAGGCCGAGCAGGACGAGGAGGACGACGATGCCCACCACGGCGATGAGGACAGGGCTCATGGAGAACCCCCCTTCGTTCGGTACGGGAAGATGGGATCCGGCGGTCGTCGACCGACGGTCAGCGGTCGACGGTCAGCGGTCGACGGGCCGTACGAGGACCGAGGTCGCCGAGAGGACCGACTCGACCCACACCTCGGTGCCGCGCGGGACGGGCCGGTCCGCGCGGGCCGCGTACTTCACGGGCTGGCCGCCCAGGTGAAGCAGCACCTCGCCGTAGCCGTCCGCCGGGACGGCGGTGACGACCGAGCCGGAGCTGCCGGCGAGGTCCGCGCCGCGGGGCGCGGACGCGTTCGTGTCGTGGAGGAGGGCCCGGCAGAACCGCCAGGTCACCCACCCCACGCCGACCCCCGCCACGACGCCCGCGCCGCTCGCGACCCCCGCCCCCGCGCCGCTCGTGCCGAGCACGAGCGCCCCCGTGAAGCCGAGCGCCGAGACGAACCCGGCGACCACCGGCAGCGACAGCAGCCCGTCGAGCCCCCCGAGCCCGTCGAAGAGTCCTTCCAGGACCCCGTCGAAGACCAGGCTCAGGACGAGCAGCAGCAGTCCGCCGATGCCGAGACCAAGAAACCAGACCATGTCCCCGCTCCTCCGGCCGCCGTGCCCTGTCCGCCGTCCAGAGGATCGTTTCATCGCGTGCCCGGCCCCCGCATTGCCGGTGCCCGGCAATCTTTACGCGCCCTTAATGCCGCCCGGAATCGGCCGCCGGAATCTCACGGCCCGCGGGTCGGCTCACAGCTCTTCGTCCGGCCAGCCGAGCAGCCGCGCCCCGATCGCGGCGGTCTGGAGCGTGTACCGCTGGGTGGGGTCGCCGGGGTCGGTGCCGGTGAGCTTGTGGACGCGGTCGAGCCGGTACGTGACGGCCCGCACGCTCAGGGCGAGCCGGCGGGCGGTCTCGGTCGTGACGCAGCCCGCGTCGAAGTAGGCGTGCAGGGTGTCGAGCAGCGGCCGCGCGCCGCCCCGGGCGCCGGCGAGCGGCCCGAGGACGGTGCGGACGAGGTCGGCCATGGCCTGCCGGTCGCGGCCGAGGACCGGGTAGACGAGCAGGTCCGCGGCGTACAGCACGGGGCCGTCGAGCCCGATGCGGTCGGCGAGGTCGAGGGCGCCGAGCGCCTCCTCGTACGAGTGGACGACCCCGCCGGCGCCGGGGTGCGCGCGCCCGATCGCGACGAGGCTGCCGTCGGCGGCGGCGTACGTCTGCTTGGCGAAGTGGGCGAGGACCTCGGGCTCGTCGGCGGGGGCGACGCAGATCAGCCGCCCGTCCTTGGTGGTGAGCAGGATCCGGCGCGTACCGAAGCGGGCGAGGAGCGAGGACTCCACGCTCCGCGAGACCGGCGCCCCGTCCCCGAACGGCTCGGGTGCCCGGGCGACGGCGACCGCGTGCGCGTGGGAGAGCAGCAGCCCGAACCGCTCGGCCCGCTCGGCGAGCCGCCCGAGGTCGCTGCGCCCGTACAGCAGGTCGTCGACGAACTCCCTCCGGGCGGCCTCCTCCTGGCGCACCGCCAGCTTCTGTGCCCGCTCGTGTCCCTCGGCGAAGGCGTCGACGGCCTGTTCGACGGCGGCGAGCAGCAGATCGGGGTCGGTGCCGTGGGGCAGTCCGCTCCGTGCGGCCCGTGCGGCGGCGAGATGGGCCCGTACGAGCTCCCGCAGCCCGATCCCCGCCTCGGCGGCCCGCTCCCCCCGGGTCCGCGGCCCCTCCAGCTCCTCGCGGCTCAGCCGCCGCCCGGTGGCGCAGACGCCGGCGAGGATTCCGGCGTACCCGTCGAGGTACTCCTCGTACGGTCCCGTCATGGTCGGCCCGCCCCCTGGTCCGGTCCCGGAAACGACTCAGGGCCCGACCCGCTTGCGCGGATCAGGCCCTGAATCTCTGGCTGTCGGGGTGGCGGGATTTGAACCCACGACCTCTTCGTCCCGAACGAAGCGCGCTGCCAAGCTGCGCTACACCCCGATGTCGCTGCTCTGATCTTCTCGTCGCGGCGACATCGATTACTTTAGCCCACCGGCGCCCAGAGACGAAATCCGGTTTCGGCGGCCCGCGACCGCAGGTCGGAAGCGGTCCGCCGCGACGAGGAGGAGCCCGAGGGCGTAGAAGGCGAGGCCGAGGACGAGGGCGTTGACGAGGACGCCGGCGTAGCCGTGGGCGGTGACGTCGAGGAAGGGGTACGTGTAGCGGGTCGGGTGGCCGGCGGGGAGCAGGGCGCCGCGGACCAGGGAGAAGACCAGGTAGGTGCCGGGGGCGGCGAGCCAGAGGGCCGCGTGGCGGGGGCGGAAGGCGCCGGGGAGGGTGAGGAGCAGCCAGTCCAGGGCGACGCCGATCGGGGTGACGGTGTGCAGGAGCTGGTTGGAGACGGCGCGGGCGCCGGTGAGCGCGTCGATGGCGGCGGCCTGGTTGAAGGAGCTCGCCGGGTTGTCGAGGACCAGGTGGAAGACGAGCCCGACGACGGAGATGCAGAGGAGCACGCCGCCGCTCCAGACGGCGGGCAGCGGGGGCCGGCCGGTCCAGGCGCGGGCGGCGCCGAGTCCGAGGGCGACGGCGACGGCGGTGTTGGTCCAGACGGTGAAGAAGCTGAAGGCGACGAGCGGGTCGCCCTGGACGCAGTCGATCGTGACGCCGGTCGCCGCGGCGAGGGCGATCAGGGCGCGGAGGACGGCGGCGAATCGGTTCGTCATGGCCGCCACGGTACGGGGGCGGGGCGCCCCCGTAGCGGGGTTCAGGCGCGTGCCGTCAGGGTGAGCAGCGTCGCCTCGGGCGGGCAGGCGAAGCGGACCGGGGTGAAGCGGTTGGTGCCGCAGCCGGCGGAGACGTGCAGGTAGGAGGTGTGGCCGCCGGCGGTGTGGGTGGAGAGGCCCTTCACCCGGTCGGTGTCGAGGTCGCAGTTGGTGACGAGCGCCCCGTAGAAGGGGACGCACAGCTGCCCGCCGTGGGTGTGCCCGGCGAGGACCAGCTCGTAGCCGTCGGCGGTGAAGGCGTCGAGGGCGCGCAGGTACGGGGCGTGGACGATGCCGAGGGAGAAGTCCGCGGAATCCTCGGGGCCGCCGGCGACCTTCTCGTACCGGTCCCGCTTGATGTGCGGGTCGTCGAGGCCGGTGAAGGCGAGGTCGGCCTGGGGGAGCTTGAGGCGGCCGCGGGTGTTGGTGAGGTCCACCCAGCCGGCCGCGTCGAAGGCGTCCTTGATGCCCTCCCACGGGTTGTGGACGGCGCCGACGACCGGCTTGTTGCCGTTGAGCCCGTGCCGGCCCTGGACCTTCTCCAGGAGGTAGCGGCCGGGGTTGCGGAAGCGGGGTCCGTAGTAGTCGTTGGAGCCGAAGACGTAGACGCCGGGGAACTCCATGAGCGGGCCGAGCGCGTCGAGGAGCTCCGGCACGGCCTCGGTGTCGGAGAGGTTGTCGCCGGTGTTCACGACGAAGTCGGGGCGGAGCCCGGCGAGCTTCTGCAGCCAGCCGCGCTTCTTGTCCTGCCCGCACACCATGTGCACGTCGGAGACCTGGAGGACCCGCAGGTCGTCCATGCCCGGTGGCAGGACGGGGACGGTGACCCGCCGGAGCCGGAACGAGCGGGCCTCGAAGCCCGCCGCGTAGACGAGTCCGGCCGCGGCCGTGGCCGCGACGCCTGCCGTGATCTTCAGGGGGATCCCGTACCGTGCGCGCATTCCCCCATCGTTCCAGACCCGCGGGGCGTAAATGCACGGGCGGTACGCCCGGGGCACCTGCCACACTTGAGGCCATGACCACGCTCAAGGCACGACTGAAGGACGACCTCAACGCCGCGATCAAGGACCGCGACGAACTGCGCTCCTCGACCCTGCGGCTCACCATCGCCGCGATCACCAAGGAGGAGGTCGCGGGCAAGACCAAGCGCGAGCTCTCCGAGGACGAGGTGCAGAAGGTGATCGCCAAGGAGGCGAAGAAGCGGCGCGAGGCCGCGGACGCCTTCGAGCAGGGCGGTCGCGCGGAGTCGGCCGAGCGTGAGCGGGCGGAGGGCGTCCTCCTCGACGCGTACCTGCCGAAGCAGCTCTCCGACGAGGAGCTGGACGGCATCGTCGCGGAGGCCGTCGAGGAGGCGAAGGCCGCCGGTGCCGAGGGCCCGCGCGCCATGGGCGCCGTCATGAAGATCGTGAACCCGAAGGTGGCCGGGCAGGCCGACGGCGGCCGGGTCGCCGCCGCGGTGAAGAAGCTGCTCGCGGGCTGAGCCCCCGTCCGGGACGTGACGGAAGGGCCCCACCGGTCTCGCCGGTGGGGCCCTTCTCGTGTGCTCAGGTCAGCGGTTTCCGCCGCGGCCGTTGCCCGGCCGGGTGATGTCCCCGCCGGTCAGGTCGGGGAGGGTGATGCCCGGGAGGGGGTTGGTCGGCTGGTCGGCCGGCTTGTCGTCGCCCCGGCGCGGCTTGTCGTCCCGCTTGTCGTCCTTCGGGTCCTTCGGCTTCTCGGCCCGGGGGACGGTGATGCCGACGAAGGACGGCTTGTCGTCACCGAGCGCGCCGGTCATGGCGATCCGCCAGATCGGGCCGGGGAGGCAGCCACCGCAGACCTTGTCGTAGTAGACGCCGCCGATGGTGAGGTCGAACATCTCCTCGCGCTTGCCGACGTCGTCGCCGACCCAGACGGCGGTGGACAGGTCCGGGGTGTAGCCGACGAACCAGGCGTCCTTGCGGCCCTCGGTGGTGCCGGTCTTGCCCGCGTTGTCCCGGTCGCTCAGGCCGGCCTTCGTACCCGTGCCGTCCTCGACCACGCCCTTGAGCATCTGGTTGACCATGTCGGCGGTGCGGTCGGACATCGCGCGCGTGCACTTGGTCTGCGGCACGTTGAGCTTCTCGCCGGTGGCGGTCCGGATGGAGTCGATGACCACGGGGACGCAGTAGATGCCGCGGTTGGCGAAGGTCGCGTAGACGTTCGCCATGTCGAGCGGCGTGCTCTCCAGCGAGCCGAGGGTGGCGGAGGGGCTCTGCTTGATCGGCTTGCCCAGCTCGCGCTCGTAGCCGACCTTCTTCGCCATCGACAGCGTCTCGCAGAGGCCGGCCATCTGCTCCAGCTTGGCGAAGTACGTGTTGATGGACTTGCCGAGGGCGCTCGTCATGTCGTACGCCCCCTTCTCCGTCTTGAGCTCGTTCTGGACGGACCAGTCCGCGTATCCCGCGGGCTTGCCGTCGCAGCGCGTGTAGTCGCTCTCCTTCATGGAGATCTTCCACGGCGTGTCGAAGCTCTGCGCCGGGCTCAGGCCCTTCTCCAGGGCGGCGGCGGCCGTGATCGGCTTGAAGGTCGAACCGACCGGGAAGCCGTACGTGGTGCCGCCCATCTTGCTGCCGACGGCGAGGTTGAGCGTGGTCTGGTGCTGCTTCTGGTCCAGGCCGTACGGGCGGGACTGGCTCATCGACACGATGCGGCCGGTGCCGGGCTTGACCTGGACGACGGCGGTCGCGACCGGGTCGTCCTTGTTGACCTTGGCCACGGCGGCCTCGTTCGCCGCCGCCTGCGCCTTCGGGTCCAGCGTGGTCCGGATGGTCAGACCGCCGAGGTTCCACAACTTCTGGCGGTCTTCGACGGTCTTGCCGAAGACCGGGTCGGTCAGGATCGTCTTGCGGACGTAGTCGCAGAAGAAGCCGGCGCCGTCGACGGCGGTGATGCAGCCGTTCTTCGGCGTCTTCACCTTCAGCTTGATCGGCGCGGCCTTGGCCTTGTCGAACTCGGCCTGGGTGATGTCGCCGACGTCCGTCATCCGCTGGAGGACGATGTTGCGCCGCTTGGTGGCTTCCTGGAGGTCGTTGATCGGGTCGAAGCGGCTCGGCGACTGCACGAGGCCGGCCATCATCGCGGCCTCGCCCAGGTTCAGCTTGGCGGCGGGCTTGGAGAAGTAGCGCTGCGAGGCGGCCTCGATGCCGTACGCCTGCTGCCCGAAGAACGTGATGTTGAGGTAGTTCTCCAGGATCTTCTTCTTGCCCAGCTCCTCCTCGACCTGGATCGCGTACTTCAGCTCGCGGACCTTGCGGCCGATCGTCTGCTGGGTGGCCTGCGCGACCTTCTCCGGGTCGTCACCGGCCTCCTCGACGAAGACGTTCTTCACGTACTGCTGGGTCAGCGTGGAGGCGCCCTCGGAGACCCCGCCCGACTGCGCGTTCTTGTTGATCGCGCGCAGCACGCCCTTGAGGTCGATGGCCCCGTGCTCGTAGAAGCGCGCGTCCTCGATCGCGACGATCGCCTTCTGCATGTACGGGGAGATCTTCTCCAGCGGCACCACCTTGCGGTCCCGGGAGTAGACGGTGGCGATCAGCCCGCCCTCGGAGTCCAGGATGGTGGTGCGCTGACTGAGCGGTGGGGTCTTCAGATTCGAGGGGATCTCGTCGAACCCCTCGACCGTCCCCTTCGCCGCCAGACCCAGTGCCCCGGCCGCGGGCAGGGCGATGCCCGCCAGTACCGCTCCGGAGAGCACACTGACACCGAGGAACTTGGCGGCCTGCTGGGTCCCGGTCAGACCACCGCCCGAGCGCTTCTTTGCCATGGGGGGCAGCCTAATCCGTGTTCCTGGGCGTTCAGCAGGACCGGGTCCCTCTCGGAGCGTTCGAGTACCAGACCGTGACATCCGGGCGGCGTGTCCGGGCCGTGCCGGAGACGGCACGCCTTGCCCGCGGGGACGGAGGCGGCCGATCATCCTCACCATGAGACCCGAAGTACGGACGTTCGTCGCCGACGGCCCGCTGCCCGACTGGGACGCGAGCGAGGAGGAGATCGACAGGCGTGCGCGCCAGCTGGAGGCGATCGCACGGCCGGTCACCGGGGAGGAGGCCCGCGCGCTCGTCGCCTGCTTCGGCCCGGACGACTGCTACGGCGTCGCCTGGACGCTCCTCCACCTCATCGAGACGGCCCCGCGTCCCGTCCTGACCGCCGACCCGGGGCCGGAGGCCGATGAGTGGCAGCGGCGCCTCTACGCGCGGACCGCGGACGGAGAGCCCGCCGGCTGAGGTTCGGGGCACGGCGAGGTGGAGCGCCCTACGTTCTCAATCGCCGGACACGCGGACAGGCCTTGGCCTAAGCTGCTCCCAACTGTCACAGGAGTGCGGTCCGGCATCAACCCCCGTGCGTGACATCGACCTGTTTTCGGCATGAGTTCCGCGTCCCGAATACGCGGAACGGCGTGTCCGATTCCAGTGCGTGTGTCAGGGGGTGCCCTTTAACACACGCATGTCCTTCGATCACTCCCCTGGGTGATCTGACGCGCACGCATAGTCCGTTCGGGCCATTCAAGATTGGGCCCGAAGGGGGTGTTGCGCTGTCCCCGCCTTCCGTAACGTCCCAACTGGCAGCGGTGAATATGCCGCTGCCGCCGTGGGGGAGCCTCGATTCGGGAGAGGACGGCGCCGGTATGGGCTGGGTAGCTGACTGGAGTGCGCAGGCGGCCTGCCGCACTACCGATCCGGATGAACTTTTCGTGCAGGGAGCGGCACAGAACAGGGCAAAGGCGGTGTGCACCGGCTGTCCGGTACGCACCGAGTGCCTCGCCGACGCCCTGGACAACCGCGTGGAATTCGGCGTGTGGGGCGGCATGACGGAGCGCGAACGCCGCGCCCTGCTGCGCCGGCGCCCCACGGTCACCTCGTGGCGGCGGCTCCTGGAGACCGCCCGCACCGAGTACGAGCGCGGCGCGGGCCTGCTGCCCGTGGCCATGGAGGACGACGCGACGTACGAGGAGTACGCCGCGGTCGGATAGCCGCGCTCCGATCCACGCGCGCGAGGTCCCGTCAGGACCGGTCGCGCGGGGACGAGAGGCGCTCACCGATGGCCCGCAGCCCGGCGAGGTCGTGCACATCGCCGGGCAGGGCGGCCACCTCGGTCACCGGCACCTCCGGATGGAGGGCCGTGAAGCGGTCCCGCGTGCGCTGCTCGCGCGCGAGCACCCGCATCCGCTCGGCGTGCAGCCGCAGCAGACCCGCGGTGAGCCGCGCGATGTCGGGATCGGTCTCGGGAACGGTGCCGGCGTCCGGACCGGTCTCCGGGCCGGCGGTGCCGCTGTGGTCTTCGGTCGCGTCGGCTGTGGGGGCAGCCTCGGATGCGGCAGGGGTACGTGCGGGGAACGCGGCGGCGGTGGCGGAGTACGACGGCTCGGACGACGTGGCCGGGACGCCACGCCCTCCAGTCTTCCCGGGCCCCTGATCCACCATGCGGCCCTCGTCAAGATTTTCCGCGGCGGCCCGCGCCCGCTCCGCCGAGAGCCGCCCGGCCCCCGTGCCGTGGACCCGGTTGAGGACGAGCCCCGCCAGCGGCATGCCCTCCGCGGCCAGCCGCTCCACGAAGTACGCTGCCTCCCGCAGCGCGTCCCGCTCCGGCGCCGCGACGACCAGGAAGGCCGTCCCCGGCGCCTGCAGCAGCCGGTAGGTGGCGTCCGCCCGCGTCCGGAAGCCGCCGAACATCGTGTCCATCGCGGCGACGAAGGTCTGCACGTCCCCCAGGAACTGACCGCCGAGCAGCTTCCCCAGCGTCCCCGACATCATCGACATGCCGACGTTGAGGAACTTCATCCCCGCCCGGCCGCCCACCTTCGCCGGCGCCATCAGCAGCTTGATGAACCTCCCGTCCAGGAAGGACCCGAGCCGCTTCGGCGCGTCCAGGAAGTCCAGGGCAGAACGCGACGGCGGGGTGTCGACGACGATCAGGTCCCACTCGTCCCGCGCCCGCAGCTGGCCCAGCTTCTCCATCGCCATGTACTCCTGCGTACCGGCGAAACCGGCCGACAGGGACTGGTAGAAGGGGTTCTCCAGGATCGCCCGCGCCCGCGCGGGCTCCGCGTGCGCCTCGACGATCTCGTCGAAGGTCCGCTTCATGTCCAGCATCATCGCGTGCAGCTCGCCGCCGTCCGACCCCTTGATGCCGTCTACCTTCCGCGGGGTGTTGTCCAGCGCGTCGATGCCCATCGACTGGGCCAGCCGGCGCGCCGGGTCGATGGTGAGGACCACCACCCGGCGGCCCCGCTCCGCCGCCCGCACGCCGAGCGCCGCCGCAGTCGTCGTCTTGCCGACGCCGCCCGCGCCGCAGCAGACGATGATCCGGGTGCCCCGGTCGTCGAGGATCGGGTCGATGTCCAGGAAGGGCGCCGCGTCCAGGCCGCCGGCCTTCGCCGGGCCGGGGGTCTTCTCCGTCACGCCGCACCCACCCCTTGCTTCCGCAGTTCCTTCGCCAGGCGGTAGAGGCCCGCGATGTCCGCTCCGTCCCCCAGATACGGCAGCTCGTACGCGGGCAGGCCCAGGCCGTCCAGGACCGTCCGCTGCTCCCGCTCCAGTTCCACCCGGCGCGCGTGCCCGGCGGCCTCGTCGAGCAGCGGCTCCACCAGGGCTGCGCCGCCCTGGACCCCCGCCGAGGCCAGGGCCCGCGCGATCGCCTCGCGGTGGTCGCCGGAGGCGGCCCGTACCGCCGCCGCGTCCAGGACGTGCGGGCGGACCATGTTCACCACCACCGTGCCCACCGGCAGCCCCGCCGCGCGCAGCTCGGCGACGCCGTCCGCCGTCTCCTGGACCGGCATCTCCTCCAGGAGCGTCACCAAGTGCACCGCCGTCTCGGGGGACTTGAGGACCTTCATCACCGCCTGCGCCTGATTGTGTATCGGGCCGATCCGGGCCAGCCCCGCCACCTCGTCGTTCACGTTGAGGAAGCGGGTGATGCGGCCGGTCGGCGGCGCGTCCATCACCACGTGGTCGTACACCGGCCGGCCGTCGCGCTCGCGCCGCCGGACCGCCTCGCACGCCTTCCCGGTGAGCAGGACGTCCCGCACACCCGGCGCTATCGTCGTCGCGAAGTCGATCGCCCCGAGCTTCCTCAGGGCGCGGCCCGCGCCGCCCAGTTTGTAGAACATCTGGAGGTAGTCGAGGAGGGCGCGCTCGGCGTCGATGGCCAGCGCGAACACCTCGCCGCCGCCCGGAGCCACGGCGATCTTGCGCTCCTCGTAGGGAAGCGCCTCCGTCTCGAAGAGCTGTGCGATGCCCTGTCTGCCTTCGACCTCGACGAGGAGCGTGCGCTTCCCCTCCGTCGCGAGGGCGAGGGCGAGGGCGGCGGCGACCGTCGTCTTACCGGTACCGCCCTTGCCGCTGACGACCTGGAGCCTGCTCACGCTGTCGAGCCTAACCACTGGCGGGCCCGCGCAATCAGCGGACCGCCCCGGAGAAGCCCCCGAGCCGGACCCTAGGGGGAGCCTCGGCGGAGCACCCCGGCGCAGCGGCTACAGTCGGGCCCATGACCAAGTGGGAGTACGTCACGGTGCCGCTTCTGGTGCACGCGACCAAGCAGATTCTCGACAACTGGGGCCAGGACGGCTGGGAGCTCGTCCAGGTCGTGCCCGGGCCCAACAACCCGGAGCAGCTGGTGGCCTACATGAAGCGGCCGCTGTCGTGAGCGGGGCCGTCGAGGCGCGGATCGCCGAGCTGGGCCTGAAGCTGCCCGAGGTCGTCCCGCCGATCGCCGCGTACCAGCCGGCCGTGCAGTCGGGCGTGTACGTCTACACCTCGGGCCAGCTCCCGATGGTGGAGGGCAAGCTTCCGGTGACCGGCAAGGTCGGCGCCGAGGTGACCCCCGAGGAGGCCAAGGCCCTCGCCGCCACCTGCGCGCTGAACGCGCTCGCGGCCGTGAAGTCGGTCGCCGGCGACCTCGACCGGATCAAGCGGGTCGTGAAGGTGGTCGGCTTCGTCGCCTCCGCCCCCGACTTCACCGGCCAGCCCGGCGTCGTCAACGGCGCCAGCGAGCTGCTCGGCGAGATCCTCGGCGACAAGGGCGTGCACGCCCGCAGCGCCGTCGGCGTCACCGTCCTCCCCCTCGACGCCCCCGTCGAGGTCGAGGTCCAGGTCGAGCTGACCGAGGCCTGATCCGCCCGTACGGCATGCCGGGAGCCGGTCGCCCCTCCCCGGGGCGGCCGGCTTCCGCGTTCCGGCGTGCCCTCGTGCATTCCGTTCGTTGCGCATAGCATCCGCCCATGTCGAATGGTCAGTGGTACCCGCCGGAATGGCCCGACCGCATCCGCGCCCTCGCCGCCGGCGAGCTGGTGCCGGTGACGCCCCGGCGCGCCGCCACCGTGCTCCTGCTGCGCGACGCGGCGGGCGGGCCCGAGGTCCACATGCTGCGCCGCCGCGCCTCCATGGCCTTCGCCGGCGGCGCGTACGCCTACCCGGGCGGCGGGGTGGACCCGCGCGACGAGCAGCCGGTGCGCTGGGCCGGGCCCCCGCTGGAGGAGTGGGCGCGGCGGCTCGGGCTCGACGAGCCCGCGCAGGCGCAGGCGGTGGTCTGCGCCGCCGTCCGCGAGACCTTCGAGGAGGCGGGCGTGCTGCTCGCCGGGGAGACCGCGGACACCGTCGTCGGCGACACCACCGGGGAGGACTGGGAGCGCGACCGGCAGGCGCTGGTCGCCCGCGAGCTGTCCTTCGCGGACTTCCTCGACCGTCGCGGCCTCGCGCTCCGCTCCGACCTGCTCGGCGCCTGGGCCCGCTGGATCACCCCCGAGTTCGAGCAGCGCCGGTACGACACCTGGTTCTTCGTGGCCGCGCTGCCGGCCGGGCAGCGGACCCGGGACGTCTCCGGCGAGGCCGACCGCACCGTGTGGACCCTCCCTGCCGACGCGGCCGGCGGCTACGACCGGGGCGAGCTGACGATGATGCCGCCGACCATCGCGACCCTGCGCTCCCTCCAGCCCTGCGCCACGGCCGCGGAGGCGCTGGCGGCGGCCGGGAAGCAGGACCTGACCCCGGTCCTGGCGCACGCGCGCGTGGAGGGCGATCAGGTGGTGCTCACCTGGCCGGGGCACGACGAGTTCACCAAGCGGGTCGAGGGAGGCACCCCGTGACCGACGCCGCGTCCCTGCCGGGGCAGCCGCGCGGGGTCGTCGCCTCGGGGGCCGCGACCGAGCGGGCCGTGAACGTGCTCGCGCCCAACCCGTCCGCGATGACGCTGGACGGCACCAACACCTGGCTGCTCTCCGAGCCGGACTCGGACCTGGCCGTCGTCGTCGACCCGGGCCCGCTCGACGAGGGCCACCTCCGGCACGTGCTCGACACGGCGGAGAAGCGGGGCAAGCGGGTCGCGCTGACGCTGCTGACCCACGGTCACCCGGACCACGCCGAGGGCGCGGGACGCTTCGCCGAGCTGACCGGCACGTCCGTCCGCGCGCTCGACCCGGCGCTCCGCCTCGGCGACGAGGGCCTGGGGGAGGGCGACGTGGTGACCGTCGGCGGCCTGGAGCTGCGGGTGGTGCCGACGCCCGGCCACACCTCCGACTCGCTCTCCTTCCACCTGCCCGCCGACCGGGCGGTGCTGACCGGCGACACGATCCTGGGGCGCGGCACCACGATGGTGGCGCACCCGGACGGGCGGCTCGGCGAGTACCTGGACTCGCTGCGGCGGCTGCGCTCGCTGACCGTCGACGACGGCGTGCACACGGTCCTGCCGGGCCACGGGCCGGTCCTGGAGGACGCGCAGGGGGCCGTGGACTTCTATCTGGCGCACCGGAAGAGCCGGCTCGCGCAGGTGGAGGCGGCGGTCGCGGCCGGGCACCGGACGGCGCCGGAGGTGGTGGCGCACGTGTACGCGGACGTGGACCGCTCGCTGTGGCCGGCGGCGGAACTCTCCGTGCGGGCCCAGCTGGAGTACCTGCGGGAGCGCGGCGCGCTCTGACCCCCGGCACCCCGGGGCGATCCGCCCCCACCCCGGGAACCCTCCGCGCTCCCCGAGTGTCTTACGCTCCGCTTACATCAGGTCGTAGCTCTCGGGGGGAATGCCCGTGTTCGTCATAGCCATCCTGCTGGTCATCGCCGCGGTGGTGCTCTGGTTCGTCGGCCGGTCGCAGGACTCGACCGGCTGGAAGCTGGGTGCCGTCGGCGCGCTGGTCGCCGGAGTCTTCTCCGTGATCGTGAGCATGACGTACGTGATCAGCGCGTACGAGGTCGGCGTCCCGGTCGCCTTCGGCAAGGTCGGTTCGCCGATGACGTCCGGCATGCACGTGAAGTCGCCGTTCACCGACGTCACCACCTTCTCCACCCGCCCGGTCGACCTCAACCTCTCCGACAAGGACGTGGTCGAGGTCCGTTCCTCCCAGGGCGGCGTCATGTACGCCGAGGTCACGGTGAAGTGGGCCGTGGTCCCGGCCAAGGCCGTCGAGCTCTACAAGCTCGCGGGCAGCGAGGACGCCATCCAGCAGCGGCTGGTCTACCCCGACAGCCGCGAGATCGTCCGCAACGTCTTCGCCCGCTACAGCAGCGAGCAGGGGTACGCCTCCGACCGCGAGAAGATCAACGCCGAGATCGCCAAGCTCATCACGGAGCGCCTGGAGCCGCGCGGCATCGTCGTCACCACGGTCAACCTGCGGAACGTGAAGCCCTCGGACGCCCTCCAGGGCCAGATCGACCGCAAGATCCAGCAGCAGCAGGCCACCGAGCGGGCCCTGGAGGCCGCCCGTACGGCCAAGGCGGAGTCCGACCGGCGCCGCATCGAGGCGGAGGGCATCGCCCGCGCCAACAAGATCCTCAACGACTCGCTGACGGACAAGGTCCTCGCCAACCAGTGCATCGACGCCTTCAAGGAGGCCGCGGCGAAGAACCCGGTCTACGCGGTGCCCTGCGGCAACGGCGGCGGTTCGACCCCGGTGATCGTGGACGGCGGCAAGCGCTAGCCGACCCGCGCCCGCCGATGCGGAAGGGGGCCGTCCGGTTCGACCGGGCGGCCCCCTTCTCGTGCGTACGGATCCCTAGCGGGAGCGCTTCGCGAGGCGCTCCACGTCGAGGAGGATCACCGCGCGGGCCTCCAGGCGCAGCCAGCCGCGCTGGGCGAAGTCGGCGAGCGCCTTGTTCACGGTCTCGCGGGAGGCGCCGACGAGCTGGGCCAGCTCCTCCTGGGTGAGGTCGTGGACGACGTGGATGCCCTCCTCCGACTGCACGCCGAAGCGGCGCGACAGGTCGAGGAGCGCGCGGGCGACACGGCCGGGCACGTCGGAGAAGACCAGGTCGGACATCTGGTCGTTGGTCTTGCGCAGTCGGCGGGCGACGGCGCGCAGCAGGGCGCCGGCCACCTCGGGACGGGCGTTCAGCCAGGGCTGGAGGTCGCCGTGGCCGAGGCCGAGCAGCTTGACCTCGGTCAGCGCCGTCGCGGTCGCGGTGCGCGGGCCCGGGTCGAAGAGGGACAGCTCGCCGATGAGCTCGCCGGGGCCGAGGACCGCCAGCATGTTCTCGCGGCCGTCGGGGGAGGTGCGGTGCAGCTTCACCTTGCCCTCGGTGACCACGTACAGGCGGTCGCCGGGGTCGCCCTCGTGGAAGAGCGCGTCGCCACGGGCGAGCGTCACCTCACTCATCGAGGCGCGCAGCTCGGCGGCCTGCTCGTCATCGAGCGCCGCGAAGAGCGGGGCGCGCCGCAGAACGTCGTCCACGAGTTCACTCCTACTGTCGACCTGCTCACGGGAACCTGGCTCCCATGATGCCGGACGTGCCAAACAGTGCGATCAATCACAACAAGTTTGACGCACCGGACGCCATTGCCGAACGTCAGGGGCCCGATAGGGGTCCGATCGGCGGTGGGCGGGGCGGATGTCGCCCTCGGCCCCTAGGCTGGCCGGGTGTCCAACTCGCCGGTGAGAACGCAGGCCAAGGGGGCTGGAAGAGTGTCGGCCGAAGGTAATTCCGCTGTGGGCGAACACGGCGTGTCGAAGCGGCCGAAAGCCGTGAATCGGGATGATTCGCCCCCGTCCGGGCGGGCGGTGAAGGCGCCCGCGGCGAAGCGGACGGCGCCCGCGGCGAAGAAGGCGTCCCCCGCGAAGAAGGCCGCCCCCGCGAAGAAGGCGTCCCCCGCGAAGGAGTCCGCCGCGGCGAAGAAGGCGGCCGCCCCGAGGAAGGCCGCCGCCAAGAAGACCGCCGCCCCCCGGAAGGCCGTGGCGACGGTCGCGCCCGCCCAGGCCCGCAAGGGCGAGTCGCGGCTCGGCATGGTGCGGCGGGCGCGGCGGATCAACCGGGAGCTCGCGGAGGTGTACCCGTACGCCCATCCCGAGCTCGACTTCCGCAACCCCTTCGAGCTCCTCGTCGCCACCGTCCTCTCCGCGCAGACCACCGACCTGCGGGTGAACCAGACGACGCCCGCGCTCTTCGCCCAGTACCCGACCCCCGAGGACCTGGCCGCCGCCGTCCCCGAGGAGATCGAGGAGCTGATCCGCCCGACCGGCTTCTTCCGCGCCAAGACCAAGTCGATCATGGGCCTGGCCGCCGCCCTCAGGGACGACTTCGGCGGCGAGGTCCCCGGCCGCCTGGAGGACCTGGTCAAGCTCCCCGGCGTCGGCCGCAAGACCGCCTTCGTCGTCCTCGGCAACGCCTACGGCGTCCCCGGGATCACCGTCGACACCCACTTCATGCGGCTCGCCCGCCGCTTCGGATGGACCGAGTCCGACGACCCGGTGAAGATCGAGGCCGAGGTCGCCGAGATCTTCCCCAAGAGCGACTGGACGATGCTGTCGCACCGGGTGATCTTCCACGGCCGCCGCATGTGCCACGCCCGCAAGCCCGCCTGCGGCGCCTGCCCGATCACCCACCTCTGCCCCGCCTACGGCGAGGGCGAGACCGACCCGGAGAAGGCCCGGAAGCTGCTCAAGTACGAGAAGGGCGGCTATCCCGGGCAGCGGCTCAACCCGCCCGCCGACTACCCCGGCCGCCCGGCCCCGCCCGCGCCCGGCGTGGCCCCCGGGGCCGTACAGCGACCCTCCGGCGCGCGGTGAGCACCGCGAAGGCGTCCAGGGCCTCCGGAAGCTCCGGGAACGAAGAGGCAGGGCGACGGCGTTGGACGACTCGGGGGTGCTCATGACGCGCACGGACGAAGAGATCTACGGCCCCGGCACCGGCGGCCTGCTGGACCGGGACGGCCTGCCCGACTGGCTGGCGCCGGTCGACCGCGCCGCGCGGACCGTCGCGCCCGAGCAGCTGAGCCGCTTCCTGCCGCCCAAGAGCGGCGCCGGCCGCCAGTCCGCCGTCCTGGTCCTCTTCGGCGAGGGCGAGCGCGGGCCCGAGCTGCTCCTCATGGAGCGGGCCGGCAGCCTCCGCTCGCACGCCGGACAGCCCTCCTTCCCCGGCGGCGCCCTCGACCCCGAGGACGGCGCCCCGGCCGACGGCGGGCTGCTGCGCGCCGCCCTGCGGGAGGCCGAGGAGGAGACCGGCCTCGACCCGGCCGGCGTCCAGCTCTTCGGCGTGCTGCCCCGGCTCTACATCCCGGTCAGCGGCTTCGTCGTCACGCCCGTCCTCGGCTGGTGGCGCGAGCCGAGCCCGGTCGGGGCCGTCGACCCCGCCGAGACCGCCCGGGTCTTCACGGTGCCCGTGGCGGATCTCACGGATCCGGCGAACCGTGCGATGGCCGTCCATCCGGCCGGCCACGCGGGCCCCGCCTTCCTCGTCGCATCCGCTCTGGTCTGGGGTTTCACCGCCGGAGTGATCGACCGGCTGCTCCACTTCGCGGGCTGGGAGCGCCCCTGGGACACCTCGCGGAAGGTCCCGCTCGACTGGCGGTCATGACAGGCTGACCCCCCGGAGGCCGGAGACGGAACGGCGACCGGAAGAACGAATCTGCGAGGCTGACGACCGTGAACGTGCTGGACATCCTGCTGCTGCTCGCGGCCGTGTGGTTCGCGATCATCGGCTACCGCCAGGGCTTCGTGGTCGGCATCCTCTCCGTGATCGGCTTCCTCGGCGGCGGACTCCTCGCCATGTGGCTGCTGCCGATCCTGTGGGACCAGCTCACCGACAAGAGCGAGGTCACCACCACGGTCACCGTGGTCTTCGTGATGGCGGTCATCGTCTCCGCCTCCATCGGCCAGGCGCTCACCACCCACCTCGGCAACAAGCTCCGCCGCCACATCACCTGGTCCCCGGCCCGCGCCCTCGACGCCACCGGCGGCGCGCTCGTCAACGTGGTCGCCATGCTGCTCGTCGCCTGGCTCATCGGCTCGGCGCTCGCCGGCACCTCGCTGCCCACCCTGGGCAAGGAGGTGCGCGGCTCCAAGGTGCTCCAGGGCGTCTCCCGGGTGATGCCCGATCAGGTCGGCGTCTGGTTCGCCGACTTCAGCTCCACCCTCGCCCGCAGCGGCTTCCCGCAGGTCTTCAGCCCCTTCGCCAACGAGCCCATCACCGAGGTCGTCCCGCCGGACCCGGCGCTCGCCGGCAGCCCCGTCGCCGCCCTCGCCCAGCGCTCCATCGTCAAGGTCGTCGGCACCGCCCCCAGCTGCGGCAAGGTCCTGGAGGGCACCGGCTTCGTCTTCTCCGAGCGCCGCGTGATGACCAACGCGCACGTGGTCGGCGGCGTCGACGAACCCACCGTGCAGATCGGCGGCGAGGGCCGGCTGTACGACGCCAAGGTCGTGCTCTACGACTGGCGCCGCGACATCGCCGTCCTCGACGTGCCGGACCTGAAGGCCACCCCGCTCCGCTTCACCGAGCGCGAGGCGCACAGCGGGGACGACGCCATCGTCGCCGGCTTCCCGGAGAACGGCTCGTACGACGTCCGCTCCGCCCGCGTCCGCGGCCGGATCAGCGCCGACGGCCCCGACATCTACCACCGGGGCGAGGTGCGCAGGGACGTCTACTCGCTGTACACGACGGTCCGCCAGGGCAACTCCGGCGGCCCGCTGCTCACCGAGGACGGCACGGTCTCGGGCGTGATCTTCGCCCGCTCCCGTGACGACGCCGACACCGGGTACGCGCTGACGGTCCAGGAGATCCGCGAGGACATCGAGCTCGGCCGTACCGCCAACCAGCAGGTCGACACCGACAGCTGCGCCCTCTGACCCCCCAGGGGGCTACGCGGTGTCGCGTGGGTGGCGGAGGCGGGCCGAGACCCAGCGGGCCCGCCGCCTGAGGATGCGTGAGATCCCGACCTGCCCGCCGGGGGTGCGGCCCTGCTCCGGCGGACCTCCCCGCTCGCGGGAGCCCGGCCCGGAGGCCGAGCGGCGGTCGCGTGCCGTGTCACCGTAGTCGTGCGTCCAGCCCATACCCGGACGTGTGCCCGGGGGCCGGGCTCGGTAACCGTTCCGGGGCCCGCCAATCGGAGTATGCGCCCGGCACATGGCCGTTCGACGCAAACCCGTGCGGGCGCGGGCCCGTCCGGGGATCAGCGGTCGGGCTCGGGGTCCTTCAGCCAGTTCACGAGCTCCGCCGTGAAGGCGGCCGGGTCCTCCTCGTGCGGGAAGTGCCCCAGGCCGTCGAAGAGCCGCCAGCGGTACGGCGCTTCCACGTACTCGCCCGAACCGGCCGCGCTGCGGGTCCGCATCACCGGGTCCATCGAACCGTGCAGGTGCAGCGTCGGCACCCGCACCGGCCGCTTCATGCGCCGGTTGAACTGGATGCCGTCCGGGCGGGCCAGCGAGCGGACCAGCCAGCGGTACGGCTCGATCGAGCAGTGCGCCGTGGACGGCACGAGCATCGCCCGCCGGTACGCCTCGACCGCCTCGTCCTCCACCGGGCGCGGGCCCGACCACTCCCGGATCAGACGCCCCACCAGCTCGGCGTCGTCGGCGACCAGCTGACGCTCCGGCAGCCACGGCCGCTGGAAGCCCCAGATGTGCGAGCCGGCCCGGGACTGCGAGAAGTCGGAGAGCATCGCCGAGCGCCAGCGGCGCGGGTGCGGCATCGAGGAGACCACGAGCCGGCGGACCAGCTTGGGCCGCATGACGGCGGCCGTCCAGGCGAGGTAGCCGCCCAGGTCGTGGCCGACGAGCGCGGCGTCCGGCTCGCCCAGCGAGCGGACCACGCCGGTGATGTCGAGGGCGAGGTTGGCGGGGTCGTAGCCGCGGGGGGTGCGGTCGCTGCCGCCGACCCCGCGCAGGTCCATCGCGACCGCCCGGAAGCCGGCCTCGGCGAGCGCCGGCAGCTGGTGGCGCCAGGTCCACCAGAACTGCGGGAAGCCGTGCAGCAGCAGCACCAGGGGGCCGTCGCCCATCTCGGCGATGTGGAAACGGGCGCCGTTGGCCGCGACGTCACGGTGGGTCCACGGACCGTCGAGGCGTACGGGCCCGCCGCCGGGGGTGCTGCTCTCGGGGAGGGTCATACGGACGAGCGTGCCACAGACTGGGCCTTGGCCATCGTCACCTCGGCGGCCGGGACACCCTCCGGACGGGGGTGCGGCTTCACCTTCTGCATGATCGCGGCGGTCTGCTTGGCAGAGGCGATGGACTTCTCCGGCGGCTTGACCTTCTTGAACTTCGAGACGGCGATCGCGCCGAGGAGGCCCGCGACGATCACGTTGAAGGCGAAGGACAGCAGGAAGCACCAGACGAGGTTCCAGCCGCCGTTGCCGTTGTGCCCGCCGGTCCAGGTGTTGATGGCGTAGGCGAGCGCGAAGCTCAGCATCGGCAGCGAGAACAGCAGCACGACGGCGGCGGCGATGGCCGCGCCGCTACCGATCGCGCCGCGCTTCACGTCCTGCCGGATCTCGGCCTTGGCCAGCGCGATCTCGTCGTGCACCAGTGCGGACATCTCGGCGGTCGCCGAGGCGACCAGCTGGCCGAGGCTGCGCTCGGTTCCGTCGAACGGGTCGCTCATCGCTCTCCCTCTCCTCTTGTACGGTCCGAGTCTCTGTGTACGGTCCGCCTCAGATCATGCCGGACGGTCGGCCCCGTCGCGCGGTGCCCCCGCCAGTCGGGCGCGCTCCCGGTGCTCGGCGGCCTTCCGCTCCAGGATCTCGGCCATCCGGAGGTGGTACGCCTCGGTGCCCTCCTCGTACACGTCCGGGATGCCGTCCTCGTCGTCGTCCCGCTCCTCCTCGGCGACGAGGAGCTGGTACTTGCGCACGCGCAGCTTGAGCAGGAGCGAGGCGCAGGCCGCGGCGATCAGCGAGCCCATGAGGACGGCGGCCTTCACCTCGGCGGTGAGCGCCGCGTCCCCCTCGAAGGCGAGTTCGCCGATGAGCAGCGAGACGGTGAAGCCGATGCCGGCGAGGGTGGCGACGGCGAAGACGTCCGGCCAGGCCAGCTGGGGGTTGAGCTCCGCCCTGGTGAAGCGGGCGGTCAGCCAGGTGCCGCCGAAGATGCCGACGGCCTTGCCGACGACCAGGCCGAGGACGACGCCGAGGGTGACGGGCTGGGTGAAGACGTCGCGCAGCGCCTCGCTGGAGATGGCGACCCCGGCGGAGAAGAGCGCGAAGAGGGGCACGGCGAGGCCGGCCGAGACCGGCCGGACCAGGTGCTCGATGTGCTCGCCGGGGGAGCGCTCCTCGCCCTCGCGGGTCGTGCAGCGGAGCATCAGGCCCATGGCGACGCCGGCGATGGTGGCGTGGACGCCGCTGTTGTACATCAGGCCCCAGATGACCAGGGCCAGCGGGACGTACACGTACCAGCCGCGGACCTCCTTGCGGAGCAGGAACCAGAAGAGGGCGAGGCCGGCGAAGGCGCCGCCGAGGGCGGCGAAGTCCAGGTCGCTGGTGAAGAAGACCGCGATGATCAGGATCGCGAAGAGGTCGTCGACGACGGCGAGGGTGAGGAGGAAGGCGCGCAGGGCGGAGGGCAGCGAGGTGCCGATGACGGCGAGCACGGCGAGCGCGAAGGCGATGTCGGTGGCGGTGGGCACGGCCCAGCCGTCCATGGAGCCGCCGCCGACGGCGTTGACCGCGACGTAGACGAGGGCCGGCGTGGCCATGCCGCAGATCGCCGCGATGACGGGGAGGGCGGCGGCCTTGGGGTCGCGGAGCTCGCCGGCGACGAGTTCGCGCTTGAGCTCGATGCCGGCGACGAAGAAGAACACCGCGAGGAGGCCGTCGGCGGCCCAGTGCGCGATCGAGAGGTCGAGGCCGAGCGAGGCGGGGCCTATGTGGAAGCCGGAGACCGCCTCGTAGCTGCCGGGGAGGGCGTTGGCCCAGACGAGCGCGGTGATCGCGGCCACCAGCAGGAGGACGCCGCCGACGGTCTCGGTGCGCAGGGCGTCGGTGAGGTGGCGGCGCTCGGGGAGGGAGAGCCGTCCGAGGAACGTACGGTCGGTGGACACGGGGAGCCTCCGGTCGGGTGGGCAGCACACAGCACATGCCGACCAGACTTCCCGGCTCACCTAGGTCTTTCTGTCGCGTTCCTGACGCGTTCCTTACTTTACCTAACGAGCCCGGGGCGTGTCCGGCGAGGATCACTTTAGGATGGTATGGGGCATTCGGCGCGGCGTGAGAGCAGCGCGGAAAGGCCCGCCCCGGGGGAGCCGGGACGGGCCTTCGCGAGGGGGTGCCGGTGCTCAGTCCTCGCTGGAGGCGGCCGGCAGCTGGTCCTGGATGAGCGACATGACCGAGGAGTCGGCCAGCGTGGTGACGTCGCCGACCTGGCGGTTCTCCGCCACGTCGCGCAGCAGTCGGCGCATGATCTTGCCGGAGCGGGTCTTCGGCAGCTCGGCCACCGGCAGGATCCGCTTGGGCTTGGCGATCGGGCCGAGCGTGGCGCCCACGTGGTTGCGCAGCTCGGCGACGAGGTTGTCGTCCTGGCTGGCGGTGCCGCGCAGGATTACGAAGGCGACGATCGCCTGGCCGGTGGTCTCGTCGGCGGCGCCGACGACGGCCGCCTCGGCCACCGCCGGGTGGGAGACGAGCGCGGACTCGACCTCGGTGGTCGAGATGTTGTGGCCGGAGACCAGCATGACGTCGTCGACCCGGCCGAGCAGCCAGATGTCGCCGTCGTCGTCCTTCTTGGCGCCGTCGCCGGCGAAGTACCGGCCCTCGAAGCGGGACCAGTAGGTGTCGATGAAGCGCTGGTCGTCGCCCCAGATGGTGCGGAGCATCGACGGCCAGGGCTCGGTGAGCACCAGGTAGCCGCCGCCGCCGTCCGGCACCTCGTTCGCCTCGTCGTCGACGACGGTGGCGGAGATGCCCGGCAGCGGGCGCTGGGCGGAGCCCGGCTTGGTCTCGGTGACGCCGGGGAGCGGCGAGATCATCATCGCGCCGGTCTCGGTCTGCCACCACGTGTCCACGATGGGGCACCGGTCGGCGCCGATGTGCTTGCGGTACCAGACCCAGGCCTCGGGGTTGATCGGCTCGCCGACCGAGCCGAGGACCCGCAGGCTGCTCAGGTCGAACTTCGCGGGGATGTCGTCGCCCCACTTCATGAACGTGCGGATCAGCGTCGGCGCCGTGTAGAGGATGGTGACGCCGTACTTCTGCACGATCTCGAAGACCCGGCCCTGGTGCGGGGTGTCCGGGGTGCCCTCGTACATGACCTGGGTCGCGCCGTTGGCCAGCGGGCCGTAGACGATGTACGAGTGGCCGGTCACCCAGCCGATGTCGGCCGTGCACCAGTAGACGTCGGTCTCCGGCTTGAGGTCGAAGACGGCGTGGTGGGTGTACGCGGCCTGGGTGAGGTAGCCGCCGGAGGTGTGCAGGATGCCCTTCGGCTTCCCCGTGGTGCCCGAGGTGTACAGGATGAAGAGCGGGTGCTCGGCCGGGAACGCCTCGGGGGTGTGCTCGGCGGACTGGCGCTCGACGACGTCGTGCCACCACACGTCGCGGCCCTCGGTGAAGGCGGTGTCCTCGCCGGTGCGGCGGACGACCAGGACGTGCTCGACGGTCGGGCACTTGGCCACGGCCTCGTCGATGGCCGGCTTGAGCGCGGACGGCTTGCCGCGGCGGTAGCCGCCGTCGGCGGTCACGACCACCTTGGCGTCGGCGTCCTGGATGCGGGAGGCGACGGCGTCGGCGGAGAAGCCGCCGAAGACGACCGAGTGGGCGGCGCCGACGCGGGCGCAGGCCAGCATCGTGATCGCGGCCTCGGGGATCATCGGCAGGTAGACCGCGACCCGGTCGCCCTTGCGGACGCCCAGCTCGGTCAGGGCGTTGGCGGCCTTGGAGACCTCGTCCTTGAGCTCGGCGTAGGTGATCGCCCGGCTGTCGCCCGGCTCGCCCTCGAAGTGGATGGCGACCCGGTCGCCGTGGCCGGCCTCGACGTGCCGGTCGACGCAGTTGTACGCCACGTTGAGCTCGCCGTCGGCGAACCACTTGGCGAACGGCGGGTTCGACCAGTCGAGGGTCTCGGTCGGCTCGGTGGACCAGGTCAGGCGCCTGGCCTGCTCGGCCCAGAAGCCCAGCCTGTCCGCCTCGGCCTGCTCGTACGCCTCCGCCGTCACGTTGGCGTGCGCGGCCAGCTCGGCGGGCGGCGCGAAGCGGCGCTCTTCCCGGAGCAGATTGGCCAGGCTTTCGTTGCTCACGACATCTCCCTTTCCCAGGGCGTCCTCTGTGCGTATGTGTCCCGCGTCATAGCTCATCAGCCCGATGCCCCGGGTGACAAGAGTCTCCGGGGAATTGGTTTAGACCTGTGAGTGTCTTGACGGACGGGGACCCCTCCGTCCCGAGCGGAGGGACGGAGGGGCCACACAGTCTCACGGAGCGGGAACGGGAAAGGTTCAGGACGCGCGGGCGGCCAGGGCCGTCGGCGGCACGCCGTGGAAGACGTCGTCGTAGCCGCGTACCTCGTCCGCGTCGGAGAGCAGATACGCCTGCGCCTCGCCCACGTGGAAGTACATCCCCTGCAGGGTGAGGCTGCCGTCGGCGAGCCGTCTCGCCACCGACTCGTACGCCCGCAGGTGCTCCAGCTGCTGCACCACGTTGGTCAGGCACAGCTGCTCGACCGCGTCCGCCGGCAGCCGTCCGGAGATCCGCGCCCAGGCGTGACGGCGGCTCGCCATCCGCTCCAGGCTCGGCCGGCCGTGCCGCAGCCAGCGGCGCAGCGGCGTCGCCGGACCGTCGGGCGCCGCGCCGAGCAGGGCCTGCATGGCGCCGCAGCCGGAGTGGCCGCACACGGTGATCGACTGCACCCGCAGGACGTCCACCGCGTACTCGATCGCCGCGGCCACCGAGTCGTCCCCGCTCTCCTCGCCGGGCAGCGGCACCAGATTGCCGACGTTGCGCACGGTGAAGAGGTCGCCGGGACCGCTGGAGGTGATCATGCTGGTCACCAGGCGGGAGTCGGCGCAGGTGAGGAAGAGCTGGGAGGGTCTCTGGCCCTCCCGGGCGAGCCGGGCCAGCTCGTCGCGGACCAGCGGCGCGGTGTTCCGCTGGAACGTGCCGATGCCGTGGACGAGCTGATGCCCCGTCCGCGCCGGAGGCTCCTCGGCGGGGGAGAGGGACGGCACGGGCAGCCCGGCGCACTGGTGGTTGTGCCAGGGGGTCCAGGGCCGGCAGCAGGGGTGCGGGGAGGCGTCCGCCGCCGGGCTCGTGCCGGACTCCGGGCCGGATGCGCGGTCGGCGGGCGACCCGGCGATACGGCCTCCGGCGGGGCCGGTCAGCTCGACGACACCGCCGTGCGCCCGGTGGCCGGCCGCCCAGTCGTTCAGCGTCTCGTACGCGGCGTGGTCCATGAACGAGCCGTCCAGCTCCACGGTCACCTCCGAGCCTGCGGGGATCTGGTGCAGGGCCCGGCTCAGCCGCGGCACGGCGAGGAAGGTCAACTGGCCGCGCACGCGCAGCAGCTGGCGCCCGTCCCGGTCCTCCCGGGTGATCCGGGTCCGGGCGAGCCGGGACATGGCGACGGCGACGGCGACGGCGACGCCGAGGGCGACGCCCTCCAGCACGCCGACCAGGACGACCCCGGTCACGGTCACCGCGTACACCGCGACCTCGCGGTGCCGGGTCACCGTACGGATGTGGGTGATGCTCACCATCTGGATGCCGACCACCATCACCAGCGCGGCGAGCGCGGCCAGCGGGATCAGGTCGATGGCGGGGACCAGCAGCAGCGCGGCGAGCACGATCCACAGGCCGTGCAGCATGGTGGAGGCACGGCTGACCGCGCCCGCCGAGACGTTGGCGACGCTGCGGACCGCCACGCCGGCGACCGGCAGGCCGCCGAGTGCCCCGGAGACCATGTTGGCCGCGCCTTGGCCGGCCAGCTCGCGGTCGAGGGCGGAGCGCGGAATCCCCTTGCCCCGGTCCGGGCGGGCGGCGACGAGCTTGTCGACGGCGACCGCCGAGAGCAGCGACTGCACGCTGGTGACCAGGGTGATCGTCAGGACCCCGGTGGCGATGCCGAGGACCGGTCCGTCGGGAAGCCCGGGGAGCGCGTGGCTGCTCCAGGACGGCAGGTCGACCCGGGGCACGGTGAGTCCGGCGGCCAGCGCGAGCAGGGTCGCGCCGCCGACGCCGACCAGGGCGGCGGGGGCCTTCCGCAGGAACCGGCCGACGCGGCCGGGAAGGCGGGGCCAGCCGAGCAGGACGGCGACGGTCAGCCCGCTGATGACGAGTGCGGCGGGTCTGACGTCCGCCAACTGGGCGGGCAGGCCCAGGGCGTTGTCGATGGCGGAGCTCTGCGGGGTGCCGCCGAGGACGATGTGGAGCTGGGCCAGCGCGATGGTGACGCCGATGCCCGCCACCATGCCGTGCACGATCGCGGGCGACACGATGAGCGCCGAGCGGGCCACCCGCACGGCGGCCAGGGCGAGTTGGGCGAGGCCGGCGAGGACCGTGATGGCGCAGGTGGTGCGCCAGCCGTAC
Organism: Streptomyces sp. NPDC007863; assembly: GCF_040633895.1. Classification (NCBI taxonomy): domain Bacteria; kingdom Bacillati; phylum Actinomycetota; class Actinomycetes; order Kitasatosporales; family Streptomycetaceae; genus Streptomyces; species Streptomyces sp. NPDC007863. The sequence goes on along the minus strand of NZ_JBEYEI010000005.1, from coordinate 129,932 downwards.
CGCTGGATCAGCTCGGCGGTGACGACGGTGAGGCCGGCGGCGGGTCCGCTCACCTGGAGCGGGGAGCCGCCGAGCCGGCCGGCGACCAGACCGCCGACGGCGGCGGCGACCAGTCCGGCCTGGAGCGGGGCTCCGGTGGCGAGGGCGATGCCGAGCGAGAGCGGCAGCGCGATCAGGAAGACGGCGATCGACGCGGAGACGTCCGCGCCGGCGGGGAGGAGGCGGCGGGCGCCTCCGGGCGGGCTGTGGGGCCGCTGGACGCGTGGTCGGTTGGGCGTGCGGGCGGGGGTGCAGAGGGTCATCCGGTCTCCTTCGGGGCCGAACGGGTACCTCAACTCTGAGTAAACGAATCGTAATGGAGAGTAAAGTCTCCGGCATTATTTTCGGGGCAAACAGGGCAATGGTTCACCGGTTCCGGTGAATGGGCCGCGAAATGCCGCTTGTCGTTTCATCTCTCCGGCGGGCCGGGTGCGACGTTGACGCCGCTCGTAGCCCGTAGTCGCCAGAGGAGAGGTGGGCGGATGTCAGCCGTCGTGCGAGGAAGTACGTTCCGGAGGAAGACGCTGGCCGCCGGCGCCCTCACCGTCGCCCTGATCGGCGGCCTGGCCGGCTGCTCGGAGCCGGCTTCCTCCGGTCCGGGGACCCAGGGCGCCCCCGGAGCGGGGGCGGGGGCGAAGAAGGCCCCGGCCGCCGCGCCGGAGAACGCGGTCCGGCTGATCGGCGACGGCTCCACCGCCTACACCGGCGCCCAGCCGCACCAGCCGACCTGGAAGAAGCTGAAGCCCGGCGAGGCCCCGCCGCAGTTCGTCGTCTTCTCCTGGGACGGCGCCGGCGAGGACAGCCAGAAGCTCTTCTCGCACTTCCGGAAGGTCGGCAAGAAGTACGACGCGACCATGACGTACTTCCTCAGCGGCGTGTACCTCCTGCCGGAGGAGAAGCGGGAGATGTACGACCCGCCCAAGCACTCCGCCGGCCGCTCCGACATCGGCTTCAACGACGCCGAGGGCATCCGTGACACCGTCCGCGAACTGCGCGGCGCGTGGCTGGAGGGCAACGAGGTCGGCACCCACTTCAACGGCCACTTCTGCGGCGCCGAGGGCGGCGTCGGCACCTGGTCCGTGGAGGAGTGGAAGAGCGAGATCCGGCAGGCCAAGTCCTTCGTCAAGAACTGGAAGACCAACGCGGGCCTGCGCGCCGAGCAGCCGCTCCCCTTCGACTACGACAAGGAGCTCGTCGGCGCCCGCACCCCCTGCCTGGAGGGACGCGCCAACTTCGTGAAGGCCGCCTCCGAGCTGGGCTTCCGCTACGACACCAGCGGCGTCAACGACCAGATCTGGCCGGAGAAGGACCACGGCCTCTGGGACCTGTCCATGCACCTCGTCCCGGTCCCCGGCCGCGCCTTCCAGACCCTGTCCATGGACTACAACTTCCTGGTCAACCAGTCGCCCGGCACCACCCAGGGCGACCCGGGCATGCACCGCTACTGGGGCGACCAGATGCGCGACGGCCTCGTCCAGGCCTTCGAGCGCTCCTACCGGGGCAACCGGGCGCCGGTCATCATCGGCAACCACTTCGAGTCCTGGAACGGCGGCACCTACATGCGCGCCATCGAGGAGACCATCGCCACGGTCTGCGTCCAGAAGGACGTCGAGTGCGTCTCCTTCCGCCAGCTCGCGGACTGGCTCGACGCCCAGGACCCGGCCGTCATCGCCAAGATGCGCACCCTGAAGGTCGGCGAAGCCCCCACCGGAGGCTGGCCCGCCTTCCTGGCAGCCCAGCCCCAGGCCCCCGCCCCCGCCCGGCAGCCCGAGCCCCGCGCCTAGCCACCCGCGCCTGGCCACCCGCGCCTGGCCACCCCCGCCGACGGCTCAGCCGATGGCTTCCGCCATCGGCTCGCCGAGCACGAAGTCGGGGTCGACCTGCGCCGCCAGGTCGGCCCCCGGACCCTTCTCTTCTTCGGCCCCCGCTCGCACCGCTCGGCGCCGGGGCGCCTCCCGGGCTTCGGGGGGCTGTGCCGGACTCCGTCCGGCGGTGGCGCACCGTCCGGTCAGCGCGTGCCCGCGGCGATGGGTTCGGCGGCGGGCTCGCCGAGCACGAAGTCGGGGTCGACCTGCGCCGCCAGGTCGGCCCCCGTCTTGGCGTTGCCCCAGCTCTCCGCGTTGCGGAGGTGGAAGTGGACCATCTGGCTCGTGTAGCGGTGCCGGTCGCGGCGGGGGTACGCGGCGTCCGCCGCCTCCCGCATGGTCCGCAGCGCGTGGTGGTTCTCGGGCTCCAGCCGCTCGAAGCGCGGCGGGCGGCCCTTCTCCATGGCCCGGACCCAGTCCGAGTGGCCGACCGTGACCAGCAGGTCGTCGCCGACCTCCTGGCGCAGGAAGTCCAGGTCGTCCGGGCCCTGCACCTTGTTGCCGACGACCTTCAGCGCGACGCCGAAGTCCCGCGCGTACTCCTTGTACTGGCGGTACACCGACACCCCCTTGCGGGTCGGCTCGGCGACCAGGAAGGTCATGTCGAAGCGGGTGAACATGCCGGACGCGAAGGAGTCCGAACCGGCCGTCATGTCGACCACCACGTACTCGCCGGCCCCGTCCACCAGATGGTTCAGGCACAGCTCCACCGCGCCGACCTTCGAGTGGTAGCAGGCGACGCCGAGGTCCGCCTCGGTGAACGGCCCGGTCGCCATCAGCCGCACCTCGCCCGGGTCGAGCCGCACCTGCCGGGCGCACGCCTCGTACACCGGATTCTCCTCCCGGACCCGCAGCAGCCGCGAACCCTCCCCGGGCGGCGTCGTCTTGATCATCGTCTCGGCCGAGGTGATCCGGGGGTTGCTGCCGCGCAGGTACTCCTTGATCAGCGGCAGGTGCGCCCCCATCGCGGGCAGCGCGGCCGCCTCCGCCTCGGTGAGGCCGAGCGCGACTCCCAGGTGCTGGTTGATGTCCGCGTCGACGGCGACGACCGGCGACTCGGTGGCGGCGAGGTGGCGGACGAAGAGCGAGGACAGCGTCGTCTTGCCGCTGCCGCCCTTCCCGACGAAAGCGATCTTCATGTTCACCTAGCGTAGCGGCATGAACGCGCCGAGTGGTCAAGGTCTATGAAGAAGACCACTCCAACGTGGGGCGGGCCCCCGGGGCGCGTAGCCTCCTTACCTATGAGTACGCACGCCTCTGACCCCTTGGCCGCCCTCGGCACCCTGCCGGGCGTCGCCGACGCGGTGGACTCCGTACGCAAGGCCGTCGACCGGGTCTACGGCCACCGTGTGATGCGCCGCCGCAGCAACGAGATCGCCCACGAGGCTGCGCTCCGCGGTGCCCGCGGCTCGGCCGCGCTGGCCGGTGCCGACTGGGCCCTGGAAGAGGTCCGCCGCCGGACCGACTTCAGCGCCGACCCCGAGGCCCGCACCGTCGGCGCCGCCCTGCGCCTGAGCGCCGAGGCGGGCGAACTGCTCTCGATCTGGCGCCAGTCGCCGCTCCGCGTGCTGGCCCGGCTCCACCTGGTCGCCGCGGGCGAGCACGTGGAGTCGACCGGCCGTCCCCGGCAGGCCGGCGAGGCCGTGACCGAGCCGCTGATCGAGGCCCCGCTGCCCACTCCGGACGAGGTCGCGGCCCGCCTCGACGGCCTCGCGGAGCTCGTCGTCGCCGGCAGCGAGGCCCCGGCGCTGGTCCTCTCCGCCGTGGTCCACGGCGAACTGCTCGCCCTGCGCCCCTTCACCTCGCACAACGGCCTCGTCGCCCGGACCGCCGAGCGGATCGTGCTGGAGGGCAGCGGTCTCGACCCGAAGGGCATCTGCCCGGCCGAGGTCGGTCACGCGGAGCAGGGCCGGGCCGCCTACGCGGCCGCCTTCGAGGGGTACCTCACCGGCACCCCGGAGGGCGTCGGCGGCTGGATCGCGCACTGCGGGCGCGCGGTGGAACTCGGCGTCCGGGAGTCGACGGCGGTCTGTGAGGCGCTCCAGCGCGGCGCCGCCTGAAAAGCCCCCGGACATGGGTTGCGGCGGTACCAACCTTCAGTACCGCCGCTGGCACGTCCACCCAGTTACCAAGCGTCCTCGATATGTGCCCATCAGGCGGGGTGCTTTGCCCTTCGCCTGGTGCGGCTGGCCCGTAATCGACGGGTCGACGTCGCGTGGGTGCCAGGTTTTTGTGCGTCAGGTCCGTGGGGCCTTCATGCTCAACAGGTGATCCTCTCGGATGTCCCAGGTCTCGCGGGCCTGATTCCTTTCTACTCCTGTCCGCCGGTAAGCGAAAGTGGTGGGTCGGCTTCTTTCCGCTCTTTCAGGGTCCTCAGCCCTGGATCGCCTGAAAACGGGACAAGCGGTCAGCTCCCGGCGAGGACCGCCGTCGCGGCCCGGTGGCGCCGCCGGGTGGCGTACCAGACCAGTCCGGCCGTCGCCGCCGCCGCGCCCACGGCCGCCGCGGCCATCAGCGCCGGACGCGGCGGCATCCGGAAGTCCGGCAGCCGCTGCTTCAGCCGCACCGGCCGGTCGAAGACCAGCACCGGCCACTCCCGGGCGACCGCCTCGCGGCGCAGCGTCCGGTCGGGGTTGACCGCGTACGGGTGCCCGACCGCCTCCAGCATCGGGAGGTCGGTCGCCGAGTCGCTGTAGGCGTAGCAGCGGGAGAGGTCGTACCCCTCCGATTTCGCCAGCTCGCGGACCGCCTCGGCCTTCGTCGGGCCGTAGGCGTAGTACTCCACCTCCCCGGTGAAGCAGCCGTCCTCGCCGACCACCATCCGGGTGGCGACGACCCGGTCGGCCCCGAGCATCTCGCCGATCGGCTCGACCACCTCGGCGCCGGAGGTGGAGACGATCACGACGTCGCGGCCGGCGGCGTGGTGCTCCTCGATGAGGGAGGCGGCCTCGTCGTAGATGATCGGGTCGATGAGGTCGTGCAGGGTCTCGGCGACGAGTTCCTTGACCTGGGCCACGTTCCAGCCTTTGCAGAGCGCGGAAAGATATTCGCGCATCCGCTCCATCTGGTCGTGATCGGCCCCGCCGATCAGGAACACGAACTGGATGTAGGCCGTCCGCAGTGCGGCACGGCGGCTGATCAGTCCGCCCCGGTAGAAGGACTTGCTGAAGGTCAGCGTCGAAGACTTCGCAATGACCGTCTTGTCCAGGTCAAAGAAGGCGGCTGTGCGCGGCAAGGAGTGGTTTTCCACAACGCTGAGCATAGGTGCCCGCCATTCGGCGTACGCTCGGGCGCGTGGGTTTGCCTGAGAAGGCTCTCGGGTACACCATGGAAGTCACGGATCGTTCGCGACCGTGCTAACCCGGACCGGCTCCTCCCCCCCCGAGTCGGCCGGAGAGACGACCCCCGCTCTCCCCCCCGGCGGGGGTCGTCGCATGTCCGGAGCCGTTTTCGCCCGCTGGGCCATGGCTCGCTCCCTTCCCTTCCGCCGCCGCGCGCCCGGCTGTCCGGCGCCCGGCGACCCCTCGATTCGTCACTCAGAGTAACCGGCGGGCTGCGTTCCGGGCAGTCCTCGGACGGGTGGTCGAGATATTCACAGGCAGTGGATTGTCCACAGTTTTTCGGTGGACTCCGCACGATTTCCCGCTCGGCCTCACCGTGATTCCCGTCGCGAAGTTCGCGGCCCGCAGGAATCACGAGAGGGGTGTGCGCGATGCACAAGCCGACGGTCTCCCGCACGGGAGCGGAGCACGAAGCCACGGCGCGGCACGAGTCCACGGCGCGGGACGGGGAAGGGGTGCGCGGGCCCGGTCCGCTGATCGTCACCGAGGACGTCGCCCTCCTCGACGACCTGCTGCGGCTGTGCGCCGCGGCCGGCGTCGAGCCCGAGGTGCACCACCGGGTGCCCGAGCGGCGGGCGAGCTGGACCGATCCCCCGCTCGTCCTGGTCGGGGAGGACGTCGCGGCCCGCTGCCGGGGCTCGGTGCGCCGGCCCGGGGTCGTCCTCGTCGGACGGGCCCCGGACGACCCGGAGGTGTGGCGGCTCGCCGTCGAGCTCGGCGCGGACAGCGTGCTCAGGCTGCCGGGCGCCGAGTCCCGGCTCGTCGAGCGGATCGCCGACGCCGCCGAAGGGGGCGGCCGGACGGCGCTGACCGTCGGCGTCGTCGGCGGACGCGGCGGCGCCGGCGCCTCCACCCTCGCCTGCGGACTCGCGCTCGCCGCAGCCCGCTCGGGCCGGCGGACCCTGCTCGTCGACGGCGACCCGCTCGGCGGCGGGCTCGACGTGCTCCTCGGTGCCGAGCGGGAGGAGGGCAGGCGCTGGAGCGACTTCACCGCCTCGAAGGGACGGCTGGCCGGCGGGGCCCTGGCCGAGTCGCTGCCCGCGGCCCGGGGCGTGCGGGTGCTGAGCTGGGGCCGGGAGCCCACCGGCTCCGTGCCGCCCGACGCGGTCCGGGCCGTGCTCGCCGCGGCCCGGCGCGGCGGCGGGGTCGTCGTGGTCGACCTGCCGCGCGCCGTCGACGAGGCCGGGGCCGAGGTCCTGGCCCAGCTCGACCTCGGCCTCCTCGTCGTCCCCGGCGAACTGCGGGCCGTCGCCGCCGCCCACCGCATCGCCGGCACCCTCTCCCTCGGCGTCCGCGACCTGCGGGCCGTGGTGCGGGGGCCGTACGCGGCCGGGCTCGACGAGCGCTGGGTCGCCGACGCGCTGCGACTGCCGCTCGCCGGCGAACTCCCCTACGACCCCGTCATCGTGACGGGCCAGGACGAGGGCACCCCACCGGGCGCCGACCCCCGGGGCCCGCTCGGCCGCTTCTGCGCCGCCTTCTGGGAGCAGGCGCTGCCCTCCGGCGGTGCGGCATGACCGGCACCGGCGCGGTGGAGACCGCCCCGTCCGGTGCGCTTCCGGTCGCACGGGCCGGCGGGTCCGGGCTCCTCGACGCCGTGCGGCAGCGGCTCGCGGCGAGCGGCGCCGAGCCGACCCCGGCCCGCGTCGCGGCCGCGCTGCGGGCCCAGGGGCGCCTGCTCGGGGACACCGAGGTGCTGGGGGCCGCCGAGGAGCTGCGGTGCGAGTTGACCGGCGCGGGACCGCTGGAGGCCCTGCTCGCCGATCCGGACGTCACCGACGTCCTCGTCTCGGCGCCCGACCGGGTGTGGGTCGACCGGGGCGCGGGCCTGGAGCGGGTGCCCGTCGTCTTCCCGGACGCCGCCGCCGTCCGGAGGCTCGCCCAGCGGCTCGCGGCCGTGGCCGGGCGCCGCCTCGACGACGCCCGGCCCTGGGTGGACGCCCGGCTGCCCGACGGCACCCGCATGCACGCGGTCCTCCCGCCCGTCGCCGTCGGCTCCACCTGCCTCTCGCTGCGGGTGATGCGACCCCGGGCCTTCACCCTGGAGGAGCTCACGGCCGCGGGGACCGTGCCGCCCGGCGGCGACCGGGTCCTGCGCGCGCTGATCGAGGCCCGGGTGTCGTACCTGGTCAGCGGAGGCACCGGCACGGGCAAGACGACGCTCCTCGCCGCCCTGCTCGGCCTCGTCGGGGAGCGCGAGCGGATCGTCCTCGCCGAGGACTCGGCCGAGCTGCGCCCCGACCACCCCCATGTGGTGCGGCTGGAGGCCCGGCCGCCGAACCAGGAGGGCGCCGGCCTCGTCACCCTCAGGGACCTGGTCCGCCAGGCCCTGCGGATGCGGCCCGACCGGCTGGTCGTCGGCGAGGTCCGCGGCGGTGAGGCCGTCGACCTCCTGGCGGCCCTCAACACCGGGCACGAGGGCGGCTCGGGCACGCTCCACGCCAACACGGCCTCCGATGTGCCCGCCCGGCTCGAAGCGCTCGGCACGGCCGCGGGACTCGACCGCGCCGCCCTCCACAGCCAGCTGGGCGCCGGACTCTCCGCCGTGCTGCACCTGGTGCGCGACCCCGACGGGCGCCGTCGGATCGCCGAGGTCCACGTCCTGGAGCGGGACCGGGACGGTCTCGTGCGGACGGTGCCCGCGCTCCGCTGGGCCCCGTCCGGCTTCGAGCGGGAGCGGGGCTGGCCCCGCCTGGGCGCGCTCGTCGGAGGTGCCCCGTGACGGTCGGGCTGTACGCCGGGTTCTGTCTCCTGGCCGCCGGAGCCGCGCTCGCCCTCCGGCAGGCCGCCGGGCGCCGCCGCGTGGTCCTGCGGGCGAGGGCCCTGCTCCCCGGGGACGGGGCCGGGTACGGGAGCGGAGGCTTCGGCCGGGCGGCCCTCGGCCGCTGGTGGGCGGCCGCCCGTGGGCGACCGGAGTGGCTCTGTCTGCCCGCCGCCGGGCTGATCGCGCTGGCGGGCGAGTCGCCGCTGCCGCTGGCCGTGGGCGCCCTGGCCGTCCCGCTCGTGCGGCGGCGGCTGCGGGCCGCCGGGGCGCGCAGGGAGCGCGAGGCGCTGGCCGGGCGGGTGGTGGCGCTCTGCGAGGCCGCCGGCGGCGAGCTGCGGGCCGGCCGCCAGCCGGGCCACGCCCTCGCCTACGCGGCCCGCCGCACCGGCGCCCTCGGCGCGGAGGAGGCCCCGGTGCTCGCCGCGGTCGGCTTCGGCGGCGACGTGCCGGAGGCGCTGCGGAGAGCGGCCCGCCGGGCGGGCGCCGAAGGCCTCGCGGGTCTCGCGGCCTGCTGGCAGGTGGCCGTCGACAGCGGCGCGGGACTGGCCGCCGGCCTCGACCGGCTGGAGGCCGCCCTCCGGGAGCAGGACGAGCGGCGCGCGGCGCTGCGGGCCGAACTGTCCGGGGCCTGGGCCACGGTGGCCGTGCTCGCGGCCCTCCCGGTGGCCGGGATCGGTCTCGGCGCGGTCATGGGCGCGGAGCCGCTGCGGGTGCTGCTGCACACCCCCGCCGGAGGGGCCTGTCTGGTGCTCGGCGGTGCGCTGGAGGCGGCCGGGCTGTGGTGGGCCGCGCGGATCGTTCGGGCGGGAGGCGGCGATGCGGAGTGAACTGCTGGTGAGGGCGGCCCCGCTGCTGCTCCTGGGCTGCTGGCTGCTCGGCCGGGCCTGGCGGCGACTGGCGCGGGTGCGCGGCGGGCGGGGCGCCCGGCGACGGCTCGGCGGGCTGCTGGCGGACGCCGGCGGCGGGCCCTTGGGGGCGCGGGCCGGGGCGCCGGGGCGGCGGTGGGCGCGGCTGACGGCCGGACCGCGGGACGTGCCGGCAGCGGTGCGGGCGGCGGTCGTGGGCGCGGTGCTCGTCGCGGGGGTGTTCCTCGGGGCGGTGGCGGCGCTGCTCGCGGTCGTGGGCGGAGTGCTCGGTGCCCGGTGGTGGCTGCGGCGGGCCGGTGCCTCCCGGTCGTCGGCCGTGGACCGGGAGGCGGCGGCACGGCTCCCGCTGGCGGCCGATCTGCTGGCGGCCTGCGCCTCGGCCGGAGCCGGGCCCGGAGAGGCGGCGGAGGCCGTGGGGCGGTCCCTCGGCGGGCCGCTCGGGGAGCGGCTGCTGCGGACCGCCGCCGAGCTGCGGCTCGGCGGTGAACCGGCGGAGGTGTGGGGGAGATTCGGCGCGATACCGGGCGCCGAGGGGCTCGCCCGCTGCCTGGAAAGGGCCGACGCCTCCGGGGCGCCCGCCGCGGAGGCGGTGGCCCGGCACGCGGCCGGACTGCGGGCGGCGACCGCCCGCGCGGCCGCCGCCCGGGCCCGCCGGGCCGAGGTGCTGATCAGCGCCCCCGTGGGGCTGTGCTTCCTGCCCGCGTTCCTCGCGGTCGGGGTGGCCCCGGTGGTGATCGGCCTGGCGAAGGGCCTGCTCGGCCCCTGAACGACGACACGACATGAACCGACGGAACGACGGACGAACGACGGAGGGAAGAGAGATGGAAACGGCATACACGCGGGTGCGGGCGGCGCTGCGGGGGTTCTGGGCGGCCCGACGGGCCGCGCTGCGGGCCGACGGCGGCATGAGCACGGTCGAGTACGCGCTGGGCACGCTCACGGCGGCCGGCCTGGCCGCCGTGTTCTACAAGGTGGTGACCGGCGGGTCCGTCGCGGGCGCCCTGGAATCCCTGGTCACGAAGGCACTCGATGCGCCGTTCTGACCGGGGCCGGGACCGGGGGTCGGTGACCGTGGAGGCGGCGGTGGTGCTGCCGGTGCTCGCGCTCTTCGCCATGGCGCTGCTGTGGGCACTGGCCGCGTCCGCCGCGCAGATCCGGTGCGTGGACGCGGCCAGGGCGGGGGCGCGGGCGGCGGCCCGTTCGGAGCCCGCGGACGCCGTCGTGGCCGCCGCCAGGGCCGCCGCGCCCGAGGGGGCCCGGGTGGCGGTGGCGCGGGAGGGAGAGCTGTGGCGGGTGACCGTGGAGTCCGCGGCGCCCGGGCCGGGCGGCCTGGGCGTGACTCTGAGGGCCGGGGCCGCGGCCCTCGCCGAGGACACCGTCGGGGGAGGGGGCCCGGTGTGAGGCGCGGACACGGCGACCGGGGCGTCGCGAGCGTGTGGACGGCCTTCGCGGCCTGCGCCCTGTGCGTGGTCTTCGGGGCGGTGCTGGCGCTCGGACAGGCGGTGGCCGCCCGGCACCGGGCCGGTGGCGCCGCGGACCTCGCGGCCCTGGCGGCCGCCGACCGGGCGGTCCGGGGCGAGCCGGAGGCGTGCGCGGCGGCCCGCCGCGTCGCCACCGCGCAGGGCGCCGAGCTGCTCCGCTGCCGGCTGACCGGTGCCGAGGCGGAGGTGACGGCCCGGGCGGCCGCCGGGCCATGGGCCCCCACGGCCAGATCCCGCGCGGGCCCGGCCACGCCCGGCCCCTGACCCCTCCGGCCCCTGACCCCGGGCCGTTCGGTCGGCGGCGAGGTGCCTTCTACGTGGGATCGGTCTCCGGCTCCGGGTTCGGCTCCGGGGCGGGTGTCGTGGCCGCGGGGTCCGTGGGGTCCGCGGGGTCCGTGGGGGGTTCGCGGAGGAGTTCGGTGAGGAGGCGGATGGCGCCTCGCTTGTGGAGGGGGTCGTTGCCGTTGCCGCACTTGGGGGACTGGATGCAGGAGGGGCAGCCGGCCTCGCACTCGCAGGAGGCGATCGCCTCGCGGGTGGCGGCGAGCCAGGTCCGGGCGGTGTGGAAGGCGCGTTCGGCGAAGCCGGCGCCGCCGGGGTGGCCGTCGTACACGAAGACGGTCGGCAGCAGGGTGTCCGGGTGGAGCGGGACGGAGACGCCGCCGATGTCCCAGCGGTCGCAGGTGGCGAAGAGCGGCAGCATGCCGATGGAGGCGTGTTCGGCGGCGTGCAGGGCGCCGCCGAGGATCTCCGGGGTGATCCGGGCGGCGTCGAGCTGGTCCTCGGTGACCGTCCACCACACGGCCCGGGTGCGCAGGGTGCGGGGCGGCAGGTCGAGCTTGGTCTCGCCGAGGACCTCGCCCGTGATCAGCCTGCGGCGCAGGAAGGAGACGACCTGGTTGGTGACCTCGACGGAGCCGTAGCAGAGGCGGCCCGCGCCCCAGGGGAGCTCGGTGTCGGTCTCCAGGACGCGGATGGAGGTGGTGTCGCGGGCGACGGTCGAGTACGGCGGGACGGTCTCTTCGACGAGGGCGACGGAATCCTCCAGGTCCAGCGTGCGGACCAGGTAGGTGCGGCCCTGGTGGAGGTGGACGGCGCCCTCGTGGACGGAGGCGTGGGAGGCGGCCTCGTCGACCGTGCCGAGGAGCCGTCCGGTGCCCTCCTCGACGATCCGGACCGGGCTGCCGCCGCCGCCCCGGATGTCGGCGAGGTCGGCGGCGCGCTCGCGGCGGGTCCAGTACCAGCCGCCGGCGCGGCGGCGGAGCAGCCCGGCGCCCTCCAGCTGGGGCATGAGGCCGGGCGCGGCGGGGCCGAAGAGGGCGAGGTCGGCCTCGGTGAGGGGGAGCTCGGAGGCGGCGGCGCAGAGGTGGGGGGCGAGGACGTAGGGGTTGTCGGGGTCCAGGACGGTCGACTCGACCGGCTGGTCGAAGATCGCCTCGGGGTGGTGGACGAGGAAGGTGTCCAGCGGGTCGTCACGGGCGATCATGACGGCGAGGGCGCCCTCGCCCGAGCGGCCCGCCCGGCCGGCCTGCTGCCACAGCGAGGCCCGGGTGCCGGGGTAGCCGGCGATGAGGACGGCGTCGAGGCCGGAGACGTCCACGCCCAGCTCCAGGGCGGTGGTGGCGGCGAGGCCGAGGAGCTCCCCGGAGTGCAGGGCCCGTTCCAGGGCGCGGCGCTCCTCGGGGAGGTAGCCGCCCCGGTAGGCGGCGACCCGGCGGGCGAGGGACCGGTCGGTCTCGGCGAGCCGTTCCTGGGCGATCACCGAGATCAGTTCGGCGCCGCGCCGGGAGCGGACGAAGGCGACCGTGCGGACGCCCTGCCGGGTGAGGTCGGTGAGGAGGTCGGCGGTCTCGGCGGTGGCGGTGCGGCGGACCGGGGCGCCCCGCTCGCCCTGGAGCTCGGTGAGGGGCGGCTCCCACAGGGCGAAGACGAGTTCGCCGCGGGGGGAGGCGTCGTCGGAGACCTCGGTGACGGGCAGGCCCGTGAGCCGGCCGGCGGCGCGGGCCGGGTCGGCGGAGGTGGCGGAGGCGAGGAGGAAGACCGGATCGGAGCCGTACCGGGCGCAGACCCGGCGCAGCCGGCGCAGGACCTGGGCGACGTGGGATCCGAAGACGCCCCGGTAGGTGTGGCACTCGTCGATGACGACGTAGCGCAGCGAGCGCAGGAAGGAGGACCACCTGGGGTGGGAGGGCAGGATGCCCCGGTGCAGCATGTCGGGGTTGGTGAGCACGTAGTTCGCGTACTGGCGGACCCACTCGCGTTCCTCGACGGGGGTGTCGCCGTCGTAGACGGCGGGCCGGATCCGGTTGCCGAGCGGGGCGGCCAGCTCGCGGACGGCGCGGCGCTGGTCGGCGGCGAGGGCCTTGGTGGGGGAGAGGTAGAGGGCGGTCGTGCCGCGGCCGTTGGCGGCCTCGGCGCCGTCGAGGAGGGTGGAGAGGACGGGGGCGAGGTAGGCGAGCGACTTGCCGGAGGCGGTACCCGTGGCGATCACCACCGACTCGCCGTCGAGGGCGTGCTCGGCGGCCTCGGCCTGGTGGGCCCACGGGTGCTCGATGCCGGCGTCCTGGATCGCGGCGATCACCTCGGAGCGGATGCGGTCCGGCCAGACGGCATGACGGCCCGCCCGAGCGGGCATGTGCTCCATATGAGTGATGCGCGCGGCGCGGCTCTCGCCCGAGGCGAGCCGTTCGAGGACCCGGTGCGGGGAGGGGCGGCTGCCCGTGTCCCCGGCGGGTCGAGCGGTGCGGTGATTCGTGGCCATCGGCACCGAGTGTGTCACCGGCGTGACGGACAATGCTTCCAAGGCGTCGTGCATGGCTGCTGGTAAGTGATTGAATGCCATCGCGGCTGGCGATTCGTTCTCCGACTCCGCCCGGGAGATCCGAGGGGGCGAACGCCCGATAGCAAGGTGCTGGAGGATCCGTGGACCTGTCCCTGTCGACTCGCACTGTGCCCGGAGCTGGCGGCGACCGTACGGTCGTCGAGGTCGGTGGCGAGATTGATGTTTATACCGCGCCCAAGCTGCGCGAGCAGTTGGTCGAGTTGGTGAACGACGGCAGTTACCACCTGGTCGTCGACATGGAGGGAGTGGACTTCCTCGACTCCACCGGCCTCGGCGTGCTCGTGGGTGGCCTGAAGCGCGTGCGTGCGCACGAGGGTTCGCTGCGCCTGGTCTGCAACCAGGAGCGCATCCTCAAGATCTTCCGGATCACGGGCCTCACCAAGGTCTTCCCGATCCACACCTCGGTCGACGAGGCCGTCAACGCGGTCGACTGACCGGGGGGATCCCATGGCCACCGTTGAACTCCGCTTCAGCGCCCAGCCCGAGCACGTCCGCACGGCCCGCCTGGTGGCGGCCGCGGTCGCCCGCCGGGCCGGGGTGGACGAGGCGGTCCTCGACGAGGTGCGCCTCGCCGTCGGCGAGGCGTGTTCCCGCGCGGTCGGGCTGCACCGCCTCGGCGGCGTCACCACGCCCATCCGGGTCGTGCTGACCGAGGAGGAGAAGACGTTCTCCATCGAGGTCGGTGACGAGGTGCCCGGTTCCGGTGCCGCCGCCGGTGTCCCCGGCGCGCGGTCCGAGGCCCCGGCGGAGGAGTCCGACGAGGCCGACGGCGAGGACGAGATGGGTCTCGCCGTGATCCGGGGGCTCGTCGACGACGTCGAGGTGACCGCCGGCGAGGACGGCGGCACCATCCGGATGACCTGGCCCACCACCCTGGCGGAGGCGGACGCGGACATCCTGTCCTGACCCCGCGGCCCCCGGCGGCGTACACAGGCGTACACAGACGTACGTGAAGAGGCCCTGCCGTATTCGGCAGGGCCTCTTCACGCGTTCCGGGCCCCCGGAGGCGCGCTCAAGGCCGTTCTCGGGGCAATCGAAGGATTCCGGCGGGGTGCCATCCCTTCCATCCCTTTCGCCCCACTTCCACTGCCTATGATCCGTGCCCATGCACCCGGAACCGGAATTGGCCCAGGCCCCCGCCGCCCTCGCCGCGGCGGTGCTCACCAGCGGGAACCGGACGATCGTCGCCGTCATCGCCGGGGTCGCCCTCGCCGCACTGGTCACCGCCCGGCTCTTCGGCCGGCAGGTGCTCAAGGCCGACGAGGGCACCCCGGTGATGCGGCGGATCGCCGCCGCCGTGCAGGAGGGCGCCAACGCCTACCTCGCCCGCCAGCTGCGCACCATCGCGCTCTTCGCCGTCGTCGTCTTCCTCCTGCTCCTCGCGCTGCCCGCCGACTCCTGGTCGCAGCGGGCCGGGCGCTCGCTGTTCTTCCTGGTCGGGGCGTTGTTCTCGGCGGTCACCGGCTACGTGGGGATGCGGCTCGCGGTCCGGGCCAACGTCCGGGTCGCCGCCGCCGCGCGGGAGGCCGCCCCGGCCCCCGGCGAACCCGGCCGCGACCCCGTGGAAGCGGCCCACCGGGCCCTGCGCATCGCCTTCCGCACCGGCGGCGTCGTCGGCATGTGCACGGTCGGGCTCGGACTGCTCGGCGCGGCCTGCGTCGTCCTCGTCTACGCCGCCGACGCCCCCAAGGTCCTGGAGGGATTCGGCCTCGGCGCCGCCCTCATCGCCATGTTCATGAGGGTCGGCGGCGGCATCTTCACCAAGGCCGCCGACGTCGGCGCCGACCTCGTCGGCAAGGTCGAGAAGGGCATCCCCGAGGACGATCCGCGCAACGCCGCCACCATCGCCGACAACGTGGGCGACAACGTCGGCGACTGCGCGGGCATGGCCGCCGACCTCTTCGAGTCGTACGCCGTCACCCTGGTCGCCGCCCTCATCCTCGGCAAGGCCGCCTTCGGCGACCACGGCCTGGTCTTCCCGCTGGTCGTGCCCGCGATCGGCGTCCTCACCGCCGTCGTCGGCGTCCTCGCCGTCGTGCCCCGGCGCTCCGACCGCGGCGGGATGCGCGCCGTCGACCGGGGCTTCTTCGTCTCCGCCGTCGTCTCCCTCGCCCTCGTCGCCGTCGCCGCCTTCGTCTACCTGCCGTCCTCCTACGCCGACCTGGCCGGCGTCACCGAGCCCGGCCTGAACGAGCACGACGGCGACCCCCGGGTCCTCGCCCTGGTCGCCGTCGCCATCGGGATCTTCCTCGCCGCGCTCATCCAGCGGCTCACCGGCTACTTCACCGAGACCGGCCGCCGCCCCGTCCAGGACATCGGCCGTTCCGCGCTCACCGGCCCCGCCACCGTCGTCCTCGCCGGCGTCGCCATCGGCCTGGAGTCCGCGGTGTACGCGGCGCTCCTCATCGCCCTCGCCGTCTACGGGGCCTTCCTGCTCGGCGGCGCCTCCGTGATGCTGGCGTTGTTCGCGGTCGCACTCGCCGGGACCGGGCTGCTCACCACGGTCGGCGTGATCGTCGCCATGGACACCTTCGGCCCGGTCGCCGACAACGCGCAGGGCATCGCCGAGATGTCCGGGGAGGTCAGCGGCGCCGGGGCGCAGGTCCTCACCGAGCTGGACGCCGTCGGCAACACCACCAAGGCGATCACCAAGGGCATCGCGATCGCGACCGCCGTCCTCGCCGCCGCCGCGCTCTTCGGCTCGTACCGCGACGCCATCGCCACCTCCGTCGCCGAGGTCGGCGCCAAGGCCGGGGAGTTGACACTCTCCATGGACATCTCGCAGCCCAACAACCTCGTCGGGCTGATCCTCGGCGCGGCCGTCGTCTTCCTCTTCTCCGGACTGGCCATCAACGCGGTCTCCCGGTCGGCCGGTTCGGTGGTGTACGAGGTACGGCGGCAGTTCCGTGAGCACCCCGGGATCATGGACGGCACCGAGCTGCCCGAGTACGGGCGGGTCGTCGACATCTGCACCAAGGACGCGCTGCGGGAGCTCGCCACGCCCGGGCTGCTCGCCGTCACCGCCCCCGTCGCGGTCGGCTTCGCGCTGGGCGTCGGCCCGCTCGGCGCGTACCTCGCCGGGGCGATCGGTACCGGCGCGCTGATGGCGGTCTTCCTCGCCAACTCCGGCGGCGCCTGGGACAACGCCAAGAAGCTGGTCGAGGACGGAAACCACGGCGGCAAGGGCAGCCCGGCGCACGAGGCGACGGTGATCGGCGACACCGTCGGCGACCCGTTCAAGGACACCGCGGGACCGGCGATCAACCCGCTCCTGAAGGTCATGAACCTGGTGGCGCTGCTGATCGCCCCGGCCGTGGTCCGCTTCGGCCACGGCGAGGACGCGAACGCCTGGGCGCGGGCCGGGATCGCCGTCTTCGCGCTGCTCGTGGTGGTCGTCGCGGTCCGCGCCTCCAAGCGCCGTCCGGTGGCCGTCGCCTGACGTGGCGTCCGTCTCATTTCCCGGACGTGCGGACCGCCCGGAGGCCGGGCGCCCCTTGGGTCAAACGGATTCAACACGGGAGGAATCCCTCGTACGAAAGGTGGAAGTCGTCCGCGCGGCGTGTATGTTCCGGGGCCGAGAGTCTTGGAAGGGACCGATCCGTTGAACAAGAAGCTTGCGGCAGCGCTGTCCGGCGGTGCGGTACTGGTGCTCGTGCTGTCCGGCTGCAGCGAGGACGAGGGCGACAAGGTCAACGACTGGGCCAAGTCGTTCTGCGACCAGGCCAAGCCGCAGATCCAGAAGCGGGCCGACGCCCACCAGATCATCATCTCGACCGCGGCCGACAGCCGTCCGGCGGAGATCCAGGCCGCCGACTCCCAGGCGTTCAAGGACATCGCGGACGCCGACCGGGCGCTCGCCAAGGCCGTGGAGAGCGCCGGCGTCCCGCCGATCGAGAACGGCGAGAAGGTCCAGAAGGACGTCATCGCGGAGCTCAACGCGACCGCCGTCGCCTACGACGGACTGAAGAAGCAGGTCGACGCGCTGGACCCGACGAACCAGCAGAAGTTCGCCGAGGGCCTGAAGGACGTCGCCGACGGCCTCACCAAGATCGAGAAGATGGACCAGAACGCGCTGGCCAACCTGGAGAACGGCGAGCTGGGCCAGGCCATGGCCCAGCAGCCCGGCTGCCAGAAGCCGACGCCGTCGGTCCCGAAGACGCCGTCCGGCTCCGCCTCCCCGAAGGCGGGCGCCACGGCCACGCCCACCACCTCGGCCTCGCCGAAGGCGACGGCCTCCGCCTCCGCCTCCTCGGAGTCGTAGAACCGCGGAAGTCGTAGAGCCGCGGATGTCCTAGAGCCGCGGGATCCGTACGCGACACGGCCGGCACCGGGCGCTCCCGGGCCGGCCGTCGGTCCGTCGCCGACGGGTCGCCCCTCGCCGGGCTGTCGTCGACCGGGATGCCGGGGGCGGCCGTCACAATGGAGCACGTGAGTACGACCAGCCTGACCACCAGCCTCCCGGTGCCCGCGCACGCCGCCCGACTGCGCGAGGCCCTGCTCGCCGCGGACTTCACCGCCGACGGTCTGCTCGACCGGCTCGGCGCCCCCGCCTACGCGGCGCTCGCCCGCAGCGAGACCGTGCCCGCCCTGCGCGCCACCCGGGGCGACTCCCCACTGGAGACCCTCGTCCGGCTCTTCCTGCTCCAGGAGTCCGTCGAGCCCGCCCGGGCCGCCGCCGCCCTCCCGCTGGAGGAGGCGCTGGCCGACGGCTGGGTGGCCGAGGAGGACGGTGCCGTCCGCGCGACCGTCGACGTGCGGCCGTACGGCGGACCGGAGGGCGAGGACTGGTTCATCGTCTCCGACCTGGGCTGCGCCGTCGGCGGCGCCGGCGGGATCGGCTCCAGGGAGGAGGGGGTCGTCCTCGGCGTCGGCGGCGCCTCCACCACCCTCGCCGGCATCACCGTCCGCACCCCGGTCGCCGCCGCGCTCGACCTCGGCACCGGTTCCGGCATCCAGGCCCTGCACGCCTCCCGGCACGCCACCCTGGTCACCGCCACCGACCTCAACCCCCGGGCGCTGGACTTCACCCGGCTGACGCTCGCGCTCTCCGGGGCCCGCGAGGCCGAGCTCCTGGAGGGCTCGCTGTACGAGCCGGTGGACGGCGACACGTACGACCTGGTCGTCTCCAACCCGCCGTTCGTGATCTCCCCCGGCGCCGGGCTCACCTACCGGGACGGCGGGATGAGCGGCGACGACCTGTGCCGGACCCTCGTCCAGCAGGCCGGCGAGCGGCTGAACGACGGCGGGTACGCGCAGTTCCTCGCCAACTGGCAGCACGTCGAAGGCGAGGAGTGGCAGGACCGGCTCCGCTCCTGGGTGCCGCGCGGCTGCGACGCCTGGATCGTCCAGCGCGAGGTGCAGGACGTCACCCAGTACACCGAGCTGTGGCTGCGGGACAGCGGCGACCACCGGGGCGACCCCGAGGCGTACCGGGCGGCGTACGACCGCTGGCTGGACGCCTTCGAGGCCGGCGGGACCAAGGCCATCGGCTTCGGCTGGATCACGCTGCGGCGCCATCCGGCGGTGGCGGCGGGCGAGGCCGAGCCGTCGATCGTGATCGAGGAGTGGCCGCACCCGGTGGAGCAGCCGCTCGGCCCGACGGTCGGCGCCCACTTCGAGCGCCAGGACTACCTGCGGACCCATGACGACGCCGCCCTGCTCGCGGACAGCTTCACCCTCGCCCCCGAGGTGGTCCAGGAGCAGGTCGGGCTGCCCGGCGCCGAGGACCCCGAGCACGTCGTCCTGCGGCAGAACCGGGGCATGCGCCGCGCCACCCGGGTCGACCACGTGGGCGCCGGTTTCGCGGGCGTCTGCGACGGCTCCCTCAGCGCCGGCCGGATCCTCGACGCGATCGCCCAGCTGATGGGCGAGGACCCGGTGCTGCTGCGGGACCGCACCCCGCAGGCCATCCGGCTCCTCGTGGAGGAGGGCTTCCTCACCCCGGAGTCCCTCCTTCCGGAAGAGAAGCCGGCCTCGGAGTAGTCGGGCACTACCGGCCATCTTCGTGAAACCGGACGGCCCGGCCCGCGTCGTTCACCCGGAATTCGCGTCCGTGACGCCGGGAGGTGTCAGCCTCCCCTCGGGAGACACACTTCGCGCGGGACGGCGCCGGGACGGAAAGCGGGTACGGGCATGGAGAGCGGGCCGGCGATCTTCGCGGGAGCGGCGTTCACGCTGTTCGGAGGCGCGCTGCTGCTGTGGACGACCGTCCGCGTCCGGCAGGGCGAGCCGGTCGCGCTCGGCGTCGCGCCCCGTGCGGCCGCCGCCTTCGCGGGCCTCGCCGGGGCGCTCTTCCTGGCCCTCGGCCTCTGGTGCTTCGGCCGCGTCTGAGACCCGCCCCACAGTGAACCGCCCCGCCGGTCCGGCAGTCCGGGCGGCAGGAAGGGCAGGAGTCGGGTTACCGTTCGAGTGGCCGTTGCGGGCTTTCCCTGTTTGACACGGGGGCGGGTTGTACCGTCACACTCCGCAGCGACGCCAGCGTCACCGTGCGTGTCGCTGACGTGCGTGCCAGCGCAGACCGCGTCGACCGGAGAGAAGAGCGAAGTTGTCCCCGACCAGCGAGACCGCACACGGCGGCCGCCGACTCGTCATCGTCGAGTCGCCTGCCAAGGCGAAGACGATCAAGGGCTACCTCGGCCCCGGCTACGTCGTCGAGGCGAGCGTCGGGCACATCCGTGACCTTCCCAGCGGCGCCGCCGAGGTGCCGGAGAAGTACACCGGCGAGGTGCGCCGCCTCGGCGTCGACGTCGAGCACGACTTCCAGCCCATCTACGTCGTCAACGCGGACAAGAAGGCGCAGGTCAAGAAGCTCAAGGACCTGCTCGCCGAGTCCGACGAGCTCTTCCTCGCCACCGATGAGGACCGCGAGGGCGAGGCCATCGCGTGGCACCTCCAGGAAGTCCTCAAGCCCAAGGTCCCCGTCCACCGGATGGTCTTCCACGAGATCACCAAGGACGCGATCCAGGCCGCCGTCGCCAACCCGCGCGAGCTGAACAAGCGGATGGTCGACGCCCAGGAGACCCGCCGCATCCTCGACCGGCTGTACGGCTACGAGGTCTCCCCGGTCCTGTGGAAGAAGGTCATGCGCGGCCTCTCCGCCGGCCGCGTGCAGTCCGTCGCCACCCGGCTCGTCGTCGAGCGCGAGCGCGAGCGCATCGCCTTCCGCTCCGCCGAGTACTGGGACCTCACCGGCACCTTCTCCACCGGCCGCGCCGGCGACCCCTCCGACCCGTCCTCCCTCACCGCCCGCCTCGCCGCGGTCGACGGCAAGCGCGTCGCGCAGGGCCGTGACTTCGGCGCCGACGGCCGGCTGAAGAGCGACAGCGTGCTCCACCTCGACGAGGCGAACGCCCGCGCGCTCGCGGCCGCCCTCGCCGACACCCGCTTCGCCGTCCGCTCGGTCGAGTCGAAGCCGTACCGCCGCTCCCCGTACGCGCCCTTCCGCACCACCACCCTCCAGCAGGAGGCCAGCCGCAAGCTCGGCTTCGGCGCGAAGGCGACCATGCAGGTGGCGCAGAAGCTGTACGAGAACGGCTTCATCACCTACATGCGTACGGACTCCACCGTGCTCTCCGACACCGCCGTCGCTGCGGCCCGCGCCCAGGTGACGCAGCTCTACGGCGCCGACTACCTGCCGGAGAAGCCGCGCGTCTACGCGGGCAAGGTCAAGAACGCGCAGGAGGCGCACGAGGCGATCCGGCCTTCGGGTGATCGTTTCCGCACCCCGGCGGAGACCGGTCTCACCGGCGACCAGTTCAAGCTGTACGAGCTCATCTGGAAGCGGACCGTCGCCTCCCAGATGAAGGACGCCACCGGCAACTCGGTCACCGTCAAGATCGGCGGCACCTCCGCCGACGGCCGCGACGCCGAGTTCTCGGCCTCCGGCAAGACGATCACCTTCCACGGCTTCATGAAGGCCTACGTGGAGGGCGCCGACGACCCGAACGCCGAGCTCGACGACCGCGAGCGGCGCCTGCCGCAGGTCGCCGAGGGCGACGCGCTCGCCGCCGAGGAGATCACCGCCGACGGCCACGCCACCAAGCCGCCCGCCCGCTACACCGAGGCCACCCTGGTCAAGGAGCTGGAAGAGCGCGAGATCGGCCGCCCGTCGACGTACGCCTCGATCATCGGCACCATCCTCGACCGCGGCTACGTCTTCAAGAAGGGCACGGCCCTCGTGCCGTCCTTCCTCTCCTTCGCCGTGGTCAACCTCCTGGAGAAGCACTTCGGCCGGCTCGTCGACTACGACTTCACCGCGAGGATGGAGGACGACCTCGACCGCATCGCCCGCGGCGAGGCCCAGTCCGTGCCGTGGCTGAAGCGTTTCTACTTCGGCGAGGGCGAGGGGTCCGGCGCCGCCGCCGACGCCGGCAACGGCGACGGCGACCACCTCGGCGGCCTCAAGGAGCTCGTCACCGACCTCGGCGCCATCGACGCCCGCGAGATCTCGTCCTTCCCCGTCGGCGACGGCATCGTGCTCCGCGTCGGCCGCTACGGCGCCTACGTCGAGCGCGGCGAGCGGGAGCAGGAGGGCTACCAGAAGGCCGACGTCCCCGAGGACCTCGCGCCCGACGAGCTCACCGTGGCGTACGCGGAGGAGCTGCTCGCCAAGCCGAGCGGCGACTTCGAGCTCGGCACCGACCCGGTCAGCGGCCACCAGATCGTCGCCAAGGCCGGCCGGTACGGCCCGTACGTGACGGAGATCCTCCCCGAGGACACCCCGAAGACCGGCAAGAACGCGGTCAAGCCGCGCACCGCCTCCCTCTTCAAGACGATGTCCCTGGACACCGTCACCCTGGAGGAGGCCCTCCAGCTGATGTCGCTGCCGCGCGTGGTCGGCGCCGACGCCGAGGGCGTCGAGATCACCGCGCAGAACGGCCGGTACGGCCCGTACCTCAAGAAGGGCACCGACTCCCGGTCGCTGACCAGCGAGGACCAGCTCTTCAGCATCACGCTGGAGGAGGCCCTCGCGATCTACGCCCAGCCCAAGCAGCGCGGCCGGGCCGCCGCCAAGCCGCCGCTGAAGGAGCTCGGCACCGACCCCGTCAGCGAGAAGCCCGTGGTCGTCAAGGACGGCCGCTTCGGCCCGTACGTGACGGACGGCGAGACCAACGCGACCCTGCGCACCGGCGACAGCGTCGAGACGATCACGCCGGAGCGCGGCTACGAGCTGCTCGCCGAGAAGCGCGCCAAGGCCCCGGCGAAGAAGACCGCCAAGAAGGCCCCGGCGAAGACCGCGGCCAAGAAGACGGCGGCGAAGAAGACCGCCGCGAAGAAGACCACGGCGGCGAAGAAGACGACGGCGGCCAAGAAGACCACCGCCGCGAAGAAGACCACGGCCGCCGCCAAGAAGGCGGCCGCGGCCAAGCCGGAGTAGACCTCCCCGGGCAGGAGTGGTCCCGGCGGGTCGTACGGGAGGAAGGGCGGGAGCGAGGCTCTCGCCCTTCCTACGTTTGTTCGGCCGAGGCCCCGGTGAGCCAGGCCGTCCGGATAGGGTGGACGGATGACGCGAGCAGAGCAGCCAGAGCTTCTGGGCGACTCCGAAGCCGCACCCGCCCCCGGCGCCGCCCCCGTCTTCGACGCGGCCCTCGTCGCGGATTCCCGGGAGCGCGCCGTGAAGGCCCTCGTACGCCACCAGCCGCTGCGCCGGCTGTGGAGCGCGCAGGTCGTCGGCGGCGTCGGCGACGCCCTCGCCCTCCTCGTCCTCGTCCTGCTCGGCCTCCAGGCCGCGCTCGGCGAGGGCGCCTTCGGCGGCGGCTACCGGGGCGCGGCCTTCGCCGTCGCCGCCGTCGTCGGCGCCCGGCTGCTCGCCACCGTCCTCTTCGGCGCCGTCCTGCTCGGCCCGCTCACCACCCTGACCGCGCCCGGCGCCGCCCTCGACCGGCGGTGGACCATGATCGGCGCCGACGGGCTGCGGATCGCGCTCCTCGTCATCGCGCCCCTGTGGATCGACTGGACCCCCGGCAGCGCCCTGTGGTTCCTGCTCGGCACCGTCTTCCTGACCGGCGCCGCCGAGCGCCTCTGGACCGTCTGCCGCGACGGCGCCGCGCCCGCGCTGCTGCCCGCCGCGCCCGTCGAGGGCGACGCCGTCCGGCCGCTCCCCGACCACCTCGGCGCGCTGCGCACGCTCAACCAGCGCACCGCCTTCCTCGCCGTCCCGGCCGCCGCCGCCGTCCTGCTCGCCGCCACCCTGATCGGCAACCTGCTCGGCTCCGGCATCGACTGGTTCACGCTCCACCAGGCCGCCCTCGGCTCGTACGTCGCCGCCGGCCTCTTCGCCGCCTCCGTCAGCGTCCTGGCCGCGATCACCCTGCCCGGCGGGCAGACCCCGCGCCCCCGCTCGCCCCTTGAGGGCCTGCGCCGCACCGGAACGGCCGGCAAGGGCCGCACCGGAGCCGTACCGCTGCTCGTCCTGGCCTGCGCCACCGTCGCCGGCGCCATCGGCGCGGCCGCCTCGCTCGCCGCGCTGCACGCCGTCGACCTCGACGGCGGGCCCGTCACGTACGCGCTGCTCGTCCTCGCGCTCAGCGGCGCCACCGCCGTCGGCATCCGCACCGCCCGCTCCGTGCTCCCGGTGCTCTCCCGGCGCCGGCTGCTCGCCCTCGCCCTCGCCGTCACGGGCGTCGCCCTGATCGCCGTCGGCCTCGTGCCCGACACCGCGACCGTGCTGCTCCTCGCCGCGCTCGCCGGCTACGCGGCCGGGGTCGCCGCCCACACCGGACACACCCTCATCGACCAGGAGACCGAGGAGCCGGCCCGGGAGCGCACCACCGCGCACCTCCAGGCCACCGCGCGCGTCGGCATCGCCGTCGGCGCGCTCGCCGCGCCGCTGCTCGCCGCCGCGATCGGCCCGCACCGGCTCGTCTCCGACTCCGGGAAGTTCGTCTTCGACCACGGCGGCGCCGCCTTCACGCTCGCCCTCGTCGGCGCGCTGCTGCTGCCCGTCGCCGCGCTCGTCCTGGCCAGGACCGACGACCGCGCGGGCGTCCCGCTCCGCCGCGACCTGCGCGACGCGCTGCGCGGCGCCGACCCCGCCCAGGCCCCGTCCGCCACCGGCTTCTTCATCGCCCTGGAGGGCGGCGACGGCGCCGGCAAGTCCACCCAGGTCCAGGCGCTCGCCGACTGGATCCGCGCCAAGGGCCACGAGGTCGTCGTCACCCGCGAGCCCGGCGCCACCCCCATCGGCAAGCGGCTCCGCTCGATCCTGCTCGACGTCTCCTCCGCGGGTCTGTCGAACCGCGCCGAGGCGCTGCTGTACGCCGCCGACCGCGCCGAGCACGTCGACTCCCTGGTCCGGCCCGCCCTGGAGCGGGGCGCCATCGTCATCACCGACCGGTACATCGACTCGTCCGTCGCCTACCAGGGCGCGGGCCGCGACCTCTCGCCGACCGAGATCGCCCGCATCTCCCGCTGGGCGACCGGCGGCCTCGTCCCGAACCTGACCGTCCTCCTCGACGTCTCCCCGGAGACCGCCCGGGAGCGGTTCACCGAGGCCCCCGACCGGCTGGAGTCGGAGCCGCCGGAGTTCCACGCGCGCGTGCGGGCCGGTTTCCTCGCCCTCGCCGCCGCCGACCCCTCGCGCTACCTCGTGGTCGACGCCGGGCAGGAGCCCGAGGCCGTCACCACCGTCGTGCGCCACCGGCTCGACCGGATGCTGCCGCTCTCCGAGGCCGAGGTGAAGGCCGCGGAGGAGGCCCGCCGGAAGGCCGAGGAGGAGGCCCGGCGCAAGGCCGAGGAAGAGGCCGCCCGCAAGGCCGAGGAGGAGCGCCTGGAGCGCGAGCGCCAGGAGCAGCTCGCGAAGCTGCGCGCCGAGGAGGAGGAGCGCAAGCGCCGCGAGGAGGAAGAGGCCCGCAGGCTGGAGGCCGAGCGGCAGGCGGAGGAGGCCCGGCGCAAGGCCGAGGAGGCCCGGATCGCCGCCGAGGAGGAGGCCCGCCGGCGCGCGGCCGAGGAGAAGGCCCGCCGCGAGGAGGAGGAACGCCTCCGCAAGCAGGCCGAGGAGGAGGCCCGGCTCCGTGCCGAGGCCGAGGCGCTCCGCCAGGAGAAGCAGCGCAAGGCCGAGGAGGCCCTGCTCCGCGCGGAGGAGGCCCGCCGGGCCGCGGCCGCCGCGGCCGCCGCGAAGGCGGCCGAGGAGGCGGCGGCGCGGGCCGCGGCGGAGCGCGCCGCCGCCGAGGCGGAGGCGGCGGAGCGGAAGGCCGCCGCCGAGCGCGCGGCCGCCGAGCGGGCGGTGGAGCGGAAGGCCGCCGCCGAGCGTGCCGCCGCCGAGCGTGCCGCGGCCGAGGCGTCGGCCGCCGAGGTCACCGTCGAGACGCCGGTCGTGAACCTCGGCAAGGACCCCGTCCCGGCGAAGGACCCCGCCCGGGCCGAGGACCCGAGGGCACCGAAGGGCGCCGTCTCGCCGAACGAGGTCACCGTGGCGACGCCGGTCGTCCGTCCGGAGGACCCGCGCCGGCCCGAGGCCGAGACCGCGGTCCTGCCGCAGATCGGCGACCGCGGCGTCGACGAGACCGCCGTGCTCCCGCCCGTACGGGACGCGCGGCCGGCGGCGGACCCGGCGGACCGGGTGCCGCAGGACTTCTTCCGCGACGGGACCGGCGCGGAGGGGGCGAACGACGTCACCCGCGAGCTGCCCCAGCTCGACGACGCCGGCCGGCCGCGCCGCCGCTCGGACTGGGCCGAGGAGACCCCGCTGGACGACCTGCCGACCCTCGCCGACGAGCTCTTCGGCGGCTACGAGGACCGGGAGGACTAGGCGGACCGGGAGGACTAGGCGGACCGGGAGGACTAGGCGGACCGGGAGGACTAGGGCGGACCGGGGGATCCGGCCCGCCCGGGCACCGGTCGCCGCCCCGCTCCGGGCCGGGTTGTCGGTCCGCTGCCCCACAATGGAGGACGTACCTTCAGGAGGGGCAGACATGGCCGTATGGGACGACCTGGTCGGACAGGAGCGGGTCGAGGCGCAGCTCACCGCCGCCGCGCGGGACGCCGACGCGCTGGTCACCGCCCAGGCCGCGGGCGAGCCCGCCCCGGAGGCGTCGAAGATGACGCACGCCTGGCTCTTCACCGGCCCGCCCGGCGCGGGCCGGGTCGACGCCGCCCGCGCCTTCGCGGCGGCCCTCCAGTGCGTCAGCCCGGACCGGGCGCTCGGCGGGGCGCCGGGCTGCGGCTTCTGCACCGGCTGCCACACGGCCCTCGTCGGCACGCACGCCGACGTGACGACGGTCGCCGCCGTCGGCACCGAGATCCTCGTCAAGGACATGCGCGACACCGTCCGCAAGTCCTTCACCTCCCCGGCCAACGGCCGGTGGCAGATCATCCTCGTCGCCGACGCCGAGCGGCTCAACGAGAAGTCGGCCAACGCCGTCCTGAAGGCCGTCGAGGAGCCCGCCCCCCGCACGGTCTGGCTGCTCTGCGCGCCCTCCGTCGAGGACGTGCTGCCGACGATCCGCTCCCGCTGCCGCCACCTGACCCTGCGCACCCCGCCGGTCGATGCCGTCGCGGACGTGCTGATCCGGCGCGACGGCATCGAGCCGGAGCTCGCCCACGCGTCCGCCCGCGCCACCCAGGGCCACGTCGACCGGGCCCGCCGGCTCGCCACGGACGAGCGGGCCAGAGCCCGCCGCGCCGTCGTCCTGAAGCTGCCGCTGCGGGTGGCGGACATCGGCGGCTGTCTGAAGGCCGCGCAGGAGCTGGTGGACGCGGCGGCGGAGGACGCGAAGCAGGTCGCCGAGGAGGTCGACACCAAGGAGACCGAGGAGCTGAAGGCGGCGCTCGGGGCCGTCCAGGGCGGGCGGATGCCGCGCGGCACCGCCGGGATGATGAAGGAGCTGGAGGAGAAGCAGAAGCGCCGCGGCCGCCGCACCCAGCTCGACAGCCTGGACCTCGCGCTCACCGACCTGACCGGCTTCTACCGGGACGTGCTGACGCTCCAGCTGGCCACGGGCTCCGCGCTGGCCAACGAGGACGTGCGGGACGCGGTGGAGCGGATCGCCCGCGGCACGACCCCGGAGCGGACCCTGCGCCGGGTGGAGGCCATCCTCGCCTGCCGCGAGGCCCTGGAGCGGAACGTGGCGCCGCTGCTCGCGGTCGAGGCGATGACGATGGCGCTCCGCGACTGAACCCCTCGGACGCCGGCGACTGACCGGCTCAGTTTCCGACGTCCGACGTCAGTCGCGGCGTCGCGGCGACCGACTCCGGACGCCGACGACCGGCCCCGGACGCCCGCGACCGGCCCGGACGGCCGGGTCCGGGCCCGTGGGGGTCGGCACGCGATTGGACACGGTCCGTACTCGTCCGGATACGCTCCGGGAATGGACTCCAGGCGTCTCCTCCGCATCTCCGCCACGGCGCTGGCCGCGGCCGGGCTGATCCTCTCCGGCTGTACGGGCGGGAGCGGCGCCGCCGCCCCCGAGGGCCCGGGGTCCGCCACGGCGCGGCAGGTCGCCTCCCCGGCGCCGTCGCCCGAGGCGCTGAGGAAGTACTACGGCCAGAAGCTGTCCTGGCGGGACTGCGGCGTCCCCGGTTTCCAGTGCGCGACCCTCAGGGCCCCGCTCGACTACGCGAAGCCCGCCGGGCGCGAGGTGCGGCTGGCCGTCTCCCGGGTGCGGGCGACCGGCCCCGGCGAGCGGATCGGCTCGCTCCTGGTGAACCCCGGCGGGCCCGGCGGCTCGGCCGTCGACTACCTCCAGGGGTACGCGGGCATCGGCTACCCCGAGCCGGTGCGGGCCCGCTACGACGTGGTGGCCGTCGACCCGCGCGGGGTCGGCCGCAGCGAGCCCGTCGACTGTCTGACGGGCCCGGAGATGGACGCGTACACCCAGGTCGACCAGACGCCGGACGACGCGGCGGAGGTCGAGGCGCTGGCCGCCTCCTTCCGGCGGTTCGCGGCCGGCTGCGAGCAGCGGAGCGGCGCGGTCCTGCCGCACGTCTCCACCGTGGAGACGGCCCGCGACATGGACATCCTGCGGGCGGTCCTGGGCGACGCGAGGCTGCACTACGTCGGCGCCTCGTACGGCACCTTCCTCGGCGCCACCTACGCCGAGCTGTTCCCCGGCCGTGTGGGGCGGCTCGTCCTCGACGGGGCGATGGACCCGTCGCTCTCGGCGCTCGACCTCAACCGGGACCAGACGGCCGGCTTCGAGACCGCCTTCCGGGCCTTCGCCGCCGACTGCGTCACCCGGCCCGACTGCCCCCTCGGCACCGAGTCGGCCGCGGCGGCCGGAGAGGCCCTGAAGACCTTCTTCCGCACCACGGACGCCACCCCCGTCCCCACCGGCGAGAGCCGCGAGCTCGGCGAGTCCCTGGCGACCACCGGCGTCATCGCGGCCATGTACGACGAGGGCGCCTGGCCGCAGCTGCGGGAGGCCCTGACCCGGGCGATCGGCGGCGAGGGCTCGGCGCTGCTCGCGCTCGCCGACAGCTACTACGAGCGGGAGCCGGACGGCTCGTACGCGAACCTCATGTTCGCCAACGCCGCCGTGAACTGCCTCGACCTGCCGCCCGCCTACCGGGACCCGGCCGGCGCGCAGGCCGCCGCCCCCTCCTTCGACAAGGCCTCCCCGGTCTTCGGCACCGGCCTCGCCTGGGCCGCCCTGAACTGCACCTACTGGCCCGCCGAGGCCACCGGCCGCCCCCACCGCATCACCGCGGACGGCGCCGCGCCGATCCTCGTCGTCGGCACCACCCGCGACCCCGCCACCCCCTACAAGTGGGCCGAGTCCCTCGCCGGCCAGCTCTCCTCCGGCACCCTCCTCACCTACGAGGGCGACGGCCACACCGCCTACGGCCGCGGCAGCGACTGCGTCGACACCGCCGTCAACACCTACCTCCTCGAAGGCACCCCGCCCACCGACGGAAAGCGCTGCTCGTAGCCCCCGCGCCCGCCCGCTCCGCCCCTGGTCAAAGCACTCCCGGAAACTGTGTAGACTTGGCGACGCTGCTGCACCGACCATGGTGCTGTACGCGGCGCCGCCTTAGCTCAGTTGGCCAGAGCAACGCACTCGTAATGCGTAGGTCTCGGGTTCGAATCCCGAAGGCGGCTCAGAAGAGGGCCCGACCGGACATCGTCCGATCGGGCCTTTTCTGTTGTGCGAGACAGGGGGGAAGCATGGACGAGATCGAGGTGACCGAGCGGACTCGGTTGCGGCGGATGCGGGAGAAGGGGTCGTACCGGCGGGAGGACCTGGACGCCGTGCTGGCCGCCGGGTGGCTGTGCCATCTCGGGGTGACCGTGGACGGGGTGCCGATGGTGGTGCCGACGGCGTACGGGGTCGACGGCGACCGGCTGTACGTGCACGGGTCCGTGGCCAGCCGGAGTCTGGTGCGGGCGCCGGGGAGCACGGTGTGCGTGACCGTGACGCACGTGGACGGGCTGGTGCTCGCGCGGTCGGTGTTCGAGCACGGGGTGAACTACCGGTGCGCGATGATCTACGGCGTTCCCGCGCCCGTCACCGATCCGGAGGAGAAGCTGCGGGGGCTGCGGGCGCTGACCGAGCAGAGCAGCCCGGGGCAGTGGGAGTACGTCCGGCAGCCCAGCCGGAAGGAACTGGCCGCGACCTCGCTGCTCGCGCTCGACCTCACCGAGGCCTCGGTGAAGACGCGGAGCGGGCCGCCGGACGACGGTGACTCCGAGGACGCGGGGCTGGGGCTGTGGGCGGGGGTGCTGCCGGTCGTGACCTCCTTCGGGACGCCGGTGCCCGACCCGGCGCTCCCCGCCGGTCTCGCCGCGGCCGTGCCGGAGCACATCGCGGAGCGGGCCGGGCGGAGGACCGACGGGGCCTAGCCGGTGATCGCCAGGCGGGAGACGTGGGGCGGGTCCGCGAGGACGTCGACCGAGGTGATCGGGCCGGCCGGCGCCGTGAAGACGTAGATCGCGTCCGGGGCGGCGACCAGGGCGGGGGCGCCGTCCACCAGGATCGGGCGGGCGACCGCCGCGCGGGCCGCGAGGACGCGGGCGACGGCGGGGGCGCCGTGGGCGGGGCGGACTCCGCCGCGTACGGCTCCCGGGTCGGCGCGCAGCACCGCGTCGGGGTCGAGGAGGGCGCGCAGCGCCGCGGTGTCGCCCTCGCGGGCGGCGGCGAGGACGGCGTCCACGGCGGCCCGGAGGCGTACGGGATCGGGGGCGGGCATCTCCTCGGTGCCCCTGACGCGGGCCCTGGCGCGGGCGCCGATCTGGCGGACGGCCGCCGGGGCGCGTTCCAGGACGGTGGCGAGGGTCTCGTACGGGACGCCGTAGAGGTCGTGGAGGACGAGGACGAGTCGTTCCGCCGGGGTCAGGCCGGGGGCGTCGGGCGCGTCCGCCCAGGGGTCCCAGGGGTCGGTGCGGCGGGCTTCACGGGCCCGGAGCCGGCCCAGGCAGATCCGGGCCAGGACGGCTTCCGGCGGTGGGCCGGGATCGGGGACGGGGCCCGGACCCCGGCGCGCCCTCGGGCCGGGGCCGTAGGCGGCGAGGGCGCGTTCCGTGGTCCGTACCGCCCGGTCCGCCTCGGCGGCGGAGCCGAGCAGGCCGAGGGCCATCGCCCTCAGCCGCCCGCGTGTGGTGGCGTGCACGTCGGTCGCCGTTCAGTCGCCGTGTCCGGTGCCTCCGCTGCCGAAGCCGCCACTGGAGATCCCGCCCCACTTGCGCTTCTCCTCGCTCGGCGGGGTCGGGGAGGTCTCCGTGCCGCCGCCGTCCTTGAGCTGGTACGGCATGAGCCGGTGCGCGCCGTCGGTGTGCGGCATCTCGGTGCCCCGGCGGTACTCCGACATCTCGCCGGGGAGCGCGCCGGTGTCCGGGCGGTGCGGTTGCTCGTCGGGCTTCGGTGGCCGGGGCTCGCGGGTGCGGACGCGGAAACCGAACCAGAAGGCCCCGATGAGGATGGCGACGAGCACGAGGCCGCCGAGTACTTGTGCCAGACCTGACTGCCAGACCCCAGCGGCCAGGATCTCTGCGCTGAGAGTGTTCATACCAACAGGATTACCCGATTCCGCTTCTTTGGATGCGTTCGAGGGCGAGTTCGATGAAACATTTCCCCGGCTCCGTCGCGTCGAAGAGGTGTACGGCACGACAGCGAGCTCGACGGTCGCACAGGGCGACCGCCGGTGACCACTCGCGACCGGCCGCCGCACCCACCGCCACGGAGAGGAGGGACATGAGAACGTCCCGCGCGGACGAGTTCCTGGAGTTCGCCTCGGCGCGCACCGGCCAGCTGTTCCGGTCGGCCTGCCTGCTGACCAGCGGGGACGTCCACCTCGCCGAGGACCTCACGCAGGAGACGCTGGGCAAGATGTACGTGCTCTGGGGGAGGGTGTCCCGGATCGGCAACCCCGCCGCGTACGCCCAGACCGTGCTCGTCCGTACGTTCCTCAGCCACCAGCGGCGCCGCTCCGCCACCGAGCGCCCGCTGGGCGAACTGCCCGACCACACCCCGGACGACGGCCGGGACCCGCTGCTGCGGATCGCCCTCCTCGACGCGCTCGCCGCACTGCCCCCGAAGGACCGGGCGGTCGTCGTGCTGCGCTACTGGGAGGACCGCAGCGTCGAGGAGACCGCCGACGCCCTGCACACCAGCTCCGCGGCCGTCCGCACCCGTTTTACCCGGGCGCTCGGCAAACTGCGGCAGCGACTCGGCGGCAGCATCGCCGAGTTCGCCCTGCGCTGAGCGGCGCTCCGCCGCACCCGTCACGCTTCCCGGTACCCCACCGGCTTCCCGTACTCACCAGCAGAGAGGGCTACTTCGTCATGCCCCAGAACGAACACCACGACCACGACCCGGAGTTCCTCGGCGAGTTCGGCTCCGCCCTGCGCGCCACCGGCGAGGGCTTCCCCGTCGACAGCCGGCCCGAGCTCGTCTCCGGCGGCCTCGCCCGCGGCCGCCGCCGGCTGCTGCGCCGCAGGCTCGCCGTCACCGGCGGCGCCCTCGCGCTCGCCGCCATCGGCGTCGGCGGCGTGTACGCCGGTTCCGTCGTCACCCCCGCCAAGCAGGCCGACAAGGCCTCCGTGGCGTCGGCGCCCCAGACCGGCGTGACGCCGACGCCCGGCACCGGCGGGGCGGCGACTTCCGACGCCGGGACGCTCAAGCCCGGCGAGGCAAAGATCCCGCTCTCCGAGATCGCCGACGTCCTCAAGGCCAACGCCCCCGCCGGACAGTGGCGGTTCGACGGCCTCGAAGGCACCGGGCAGGGCGTCGGCGGGTACTTCGACGACGGGCAGGGCGAAGCCGCCGTCAGCGCCTTCCTCTCCCGCGCCGGCCGCGAGCCCGACGCGGGCCTCGACATGGTGACCTGTCCCGAGAAGGCGTACGTCCCCTATGACGACTGCGACGAGGGCCGGCTCGGGGACGGCTCCCGGTGGATGGTCTTCCAGGGGTACGAGTACCCCGACAAGCGCGTCGAGACCAAGAACTGGCGGGCCGTGCTGCTCACCAAGGACGGTTTCCTCGTCGACGTCAGCGAGTACAACGCGCCCGCCGCGAAGGACGCCGAGATCAGCCGCGAGAACCCGCCCTTCTCCGCGGAGCAGCTCAAGACGATCGTCACCGCCGAGGCGTGGCGGCCGCTCCTCAAGCAGATCCCGCCGCTGCCCACCGCGCCCGCCGCCGGGCCCGGCAAGGCCGGTGCGCCCGGCAAGGTCCGCCAGGCGCCGCCGCAGATCACCGGCAACGGGGTGACCAACACCCTGCGCGGCCTGATGCCCAAGGGGCTCACCGTCGTCGACAAGGGCGGGGAGGGCGAGTTCGGCTTCGTCGTCGTCGACGACGGCAAGGGCAAGAGCCTCGTCCAGATCAACGTGCAGTACGGCATGGGCGACGTCGCCGACCAGCTCTTCGGCTCCGGCGACGTCACCACCCTCCCCGACGGCCGCAAGGTGAAGCTCACCCAGCAGCCCGGCGAGAAGGGCGGCGCGGGCGTCGTCTGGTGGACCGCCGACACCATGACGAAGGACGGCTTCCGGGTCGTCGTCGGCGCCTTCAACACCGGCGCGCAGCACGAGGCGGCCACCCGCGCCGAGCCCGCGCTCACCATGGAGCGGCTGAAGGCGATCGCCCTCGACCCGAAGTGGGCGAAGCTGCCTGCGAAGTGACGGACGGTCCGGACGGGCGGTGCGCGGGCGCTACTTGGCGTCCGCGTACCGCTCCACCGTCGCCGTCGTGAACGGGAAGCGGACCGGGGTCGCGCCGAAGGCGATCCGGCCCGCCTCGTCGCCCGCCGCCCGGATCGCCTCCGTCACCGCCGCGGCCTCCTCGGCCGGGCAGTGCACGATCACCTCGTCGTGCTGGAAGAAGACCAGCTCGGCGCGCATTCCGGCGGCGGAGAGGGTGCGGCGCAGGGCCGCCAGCATCAGCAGGGCCCAGTCGGCGGCGCTGCCCTGGACGACGAAGTTGCGGGTGAAGCGGCCGCGGGCCCGGGCGTTGTTCGAGGCGTACCCGGGCGTGAAGCCGTAGACGTCCTCCGCGGCGCCCGTCTCGGGGCCGTCCTGCGGGAGGCCCGCCTCGCCGTCGTCACCGGCGCCGACCGCCTTCGGGCTCGTGCGGCCCAGCCAGGTGCGGACCAGCCGGCCCTCCTCGCCGGCCTTCGCCGCCTCGTCGACATAGGCCACCGCGCGGGGGAAGCGGCGGCGCAGCGCCGCCAGGTTCTTCAGGCCGTCGCCGCTGGTCTGGCCGTAGATCGCGCCGAGCAGGGCGAGCTTGGCGTGCTCGCGGTCGCCGGAGAACGCCCGGTCCGAAAGCCGGGTGTAGAGGTCGTCCGGATGGCCGGCGACCTCCATCAGGCCCGGGTCGCGGGAGATCGCGGCGAGCACCCGCGGCTCCATCTGGTCCGCGTCCGCGACGACGAGCCGCCAGCCCGCGTCGGCGACGACCGCCCGCCGGATCACCTTCGGGATCTGGAGCGCCCCGCCGCCGTTGGTGGTCCAGCGGCCGCTGACCGTGCCGCCCGGGAGGTACTCCGGCCGGAAGCGGCCCTCGCGCACCCAGTCCGCCAGCCACGACCAGCCGTGCGCCGTCCAGATCCGGTACAGCTTCTTGTACGCGATCAGCGGCGCCACCGCCGGATGGTCGAGCTCCTCCAGCTCCCAGCGGCGGGTGGACCGCAGCCGGATCCCGGCCCCCGCGAAGGCCTTGATCACGTCCGCGGGCAGATCGGGCCGGACCCGGCGGCCGAAGGCGGCCGACACCTCGTCCGCCAGCTCCGCGAGGCGGCGCGGCTCGCCCCCGCCCGCGTACCGCTCGCCCAGCAGCTCGTGCAGCAGCTCCCGGTGCACGTCGGCCCGCCACGGCAGCCCCGCCCGGTGCATCTCGGCGGCGATGAGCATCCCGGCCGACTCGGCGGCGGTCAGCAGCCGCATCCTGCCCGGGTGCTCGGCCCGGTCGTGACGGCGCTGCTGCTCCGCGTACACCTCCAGGAGGCCCTCGAAGGGGACGGAGACGGCCGGTCTCGGCTCGAAGAGCGAGTCCTGGGAGCCGGGCTCGGCCGTGCGCGGCGGCGGGTCGGACGGCACCGGGCCGTTCCGCAGCCGGGCCCAGGCGGCGGCGGCCGAGCGGGGCTCGCCGAGCCGGCCCTCGTGGCCGAGGAGGAGCTGCTCGGCGTCCTCCACGTCGTAGCACCGCTCGACGCGGACGCCGGCGGCGAGCAGCCGCGGATAGACCTCGGCCGTCGACCGCCACACCCAGCGCGCCACCTCCGGGCGGGCCCGGACGGCGGCGACGAGCGACGGCTCGCGGCGCACCTCCCCGGCGGGCGCGCCGTCCGGCCGGAGCGGGACGAGGACCGCGCCCTCCCCTTCCGGCTCCGGTGCCAGCGCCCACCTCTCGCTCATGGGTGCGAGTCTGACATCCGCCACTGACAGGGGACGGTCACGACATCCGGATCACGCGGCACCCGGAGGTGCCTCACGCCGCCGCGTGGAAGAGGGCCGCCGCCTCGCCGCGGGAGGCGACGCCGAGCTTGCCGAGGATGTTCGCCACGTGGAACTTCACCGTGGACTCGCTGATGTGCAGCTGCCCGGCGATGTGGCGGTTGCGGTGCCCCTGGGCCAGGTGGCGCAGGACCTCGATCTCCCGCTCGCCCAGGGTCGCCAGCGGATGCGCCGCCCCGGCCGGGGCGTCCGGGGTGGCCAGCGGCAGGACCGCCGTCATCGTGGTCCCCCAGCCGGGGACGGTCTCCAGGTCGATCCGGCCGCCGAGGACGTCGAGCCGGTCCCGCACCGTGCCCGCGCCGACGTCGCAGGCGGCGAGCGCGCCCGGGCCGTCGTCGCGGACGGTGGCGAGCAGCTCCTGCCCGGTGAGCCGCCAGCCGACGTGCACCCGGTTCACGCCGTCCTGGTCCAGGACGATCGCCAGCAGCGCGCGGACGATCGCGCGGGCGCTGTGCGCGAGGTCGGCGGGGAGCGAGAGGTCGCTGTCCGGCGGGCCGAGTTCGAGCCGCGCCGGGTGGTGCCGGAAGACCGTCCGCAGCTCGTCGGCGAGCCGGGCGAAGGCGGCGCGCGCCGACTCCTCCGCGACCGCGCGGTCCCGCTGCCGCACGGACCGGATCTCCAGGAGCGCGGAGGCGGCGAGATCGGTGGCGGCCGCGCGGGCCGTCGCGTCGTCGAGGTTCCGGCTGCGGAGCACCGACAGGACGCCGGAGACGGCCGCCGCGTGGGAGGTGGTCAGCTCGGCGATGACCCGCGCGCGGGTGTCGGCGGCGGTGCGGGAGCGGGCCAGCGCCCCCGGCATGGCCTCGACCGCGAACCGGTCGAGATGGCCGGTCACCAGGTTCCACAGGGCCTGCGCCAGGGCGAGTCCGTCCGGTCCCGCGGGCGCGGAGCCGTCCTCGCGGAGCAGGACCAGGAGGGAGCGCCGGGCGGTGGCGTCGCTCGTCACCGCGAGGACCGGGCGGGGGCGCCCGGAGAGCCGGACCGTCCCCTGCCAGGGTTCGCCGGGGATCCCGGCGGCGAGCAGCGGCGCCAGGTCGGCGGGGGTGAGTCCGTCGGCCGCGCCGCCGGCCGTCTTGAACGGCGAGTGCGCGCAGTGCGTGGAGAGTTCGGCCGCGCCGAGGTGCGGGACGACCGGGGCGAGCGTGGCGGAGAGCTGCGCGAGGACCCCGTCGAGCGGTCTGCGGAGGATCTCGTACGCGGCGGTCAGCGTGGGCACGTCCATGACGCCAGCCTAGTCAGGGACTTGGGGAGGGCGGCTGGTCTTTCGGACAGGTGGGACTGGCCGGAGGGAGGGCGGGGAACAGCCGCGGGCCGACGGAGGCTTGAGCCCGTCGAGAAGCGGACGCGGTGAAGCGAACGCGCTGATACGGAGGGCGACATGGCGACGGCGACGATGGACGCGATCGTGTTCGAGGAGTTCGGCGGACCCGAGGTGCTGCGGTACGAGACCGCTGCCGAGGTGCCGGAGCCGGGGCCCGGCGAGGTGCGGCTGCGGGTCGCGGCGGCGGGCGTCAACCCGGTGGACTGGAAGACGCGCAGCGGTCTGATGAAGGAGATCCACCCGACGACGTTCCCCGCCGTGGCGGGGATCGAGGTGGCCGGCACGGTCGACGCGGTCGGCGAGGGCGTCACCGGACTCGCCGTCGGCGACGAGGTGTTCGGCTGGGCGAAGAGCGGCGGGTACGCCCAGTACGCGCTGGCCGGCGGCGGCGAGTCCGGTGACGTACTGCCGAAGCCGGCCGGGCTGTCCTGGGAGGCGGCGGTCGGTCTGCCGGTCGCCGGCGAGACGGCGGCGCGGGTCCTGGAGCAGCTCGGGGTGCGGGAGGGGGAGACGCTGTTCCTGCACGGCGCGGCGGGCATCGTCGGCACCATCGCCGTCCAGCTGGCGGTCGCCGCCGGCGTCACGGTCGTCGGCTCGGCGTCCGAGGCGAACCACGACTACCTGCGCGGCCTCGGGGCGATCCCCGTCGCGTACGGCGACGGGCTCGCGGACCGGGTGCGGGCGGCGGCGCCCGGGGGCGTCGACGCGGTCTTCGACGCGGCGGGGTACGGGGTGCTGCCGCTCGCGATCGAGCTGGCGGGGAAGGAGCGGGTCGTGACCATCGCCGCGACGGACGCGGACGAGCACGGGGTCCTCTTCAGCGTGCCCGAGCCGGATTTCGGGCGGGTGCGCGGGTGGCTGCGGGCGCAGGCGGAGGGAGTCCTCGCGGGCACGCTGCGGCTCCGCCACGCGGACACGCTGCCCCTGAAGGAGGCGGCCCGGGCCCAGGAGCTCAGCGAAGCCGGCCACGTCCGCGGCAAGCTGGTCCTGCTTCCGTAGCGCGCCGGCACCCTCCGCGGGTGCCTCCGCTCCCGCGTACGGACCCGCACCGGTCGTGCGCCGTACGGCGGGTGCGGGTGCGGATGCCGGTGCGGGTGCGGGCACCGGAGCCCGGGCGCGGCCGAGCGCGCCGTCCCGTGTGCCCGCCCGGGGGTGGGCGGTGGCCCGGCTCCGACCCCGGCCACCGCCCTGTCCCACCTTCCCCGGTCAGCGGGTGAGGCGCCACGCGGGGAGGGCCGAGGCGGCGACGGCCACGACCGCGCAGACGGCGGCCGCCGCGCCCGTCTCCGCCCAGGGCAGGGCCAGGGTCACCGGGGCCGAGAGCGCGCCCAGGGCGGCGCCCAGGGCCCCCAGGACGGCTGCCGTCACCGCGAGGCCGAGGACCGTGCCGACGGCCACCGCGAGCAGCGCCTCGCCCGTGACCGCCCGCAGGGCCTGCGCGCGGGTGGCGCCGGCCAGCCGGAGGGAGGCCAGCTCCCCGCCGCGTACCGAGGTGGCCATGAGCAGGGTGCTCGCCAGGGCGATCACCGTGTAGAGGAGGGTCAGGACGAGGAGCAGACGGAGGCCGGTCCTGGCCGCCCGGTTCACGGGCCGGGGCGCCTCGCCCCGCTCCAGACGGTCCGGCGCGGAGCCCGGGGTCAGGCGGTCGGGTGCGGAGCCGACTTCCTTCAGGCTGCCCCGCTCCACGTGGCCGGGTGCCGTGTCCGGGGCCTGGGCGCGGGTCACGTAGGGGCCGTTGTCGCCCGTGCCGCGCGCCAGGACCGCCGCCACCCGGAGCCGTACGGGCCCGCTGCCGTCCGCCCGCCACACCTCGACCTCCTCGCCGACCCGCCGCCGTTCGAACTCCTCGTTGACGACGATCGACCGGTCGTCCAGGTCCCGCAGGTCGCCCGCGACCACCGGGAGCCGCGCCAGATCCGCGAAGGCCGCCGGGTCGGCGACCGCGCGGGCCCGGTACTTCACGACCGCCTCGGCCCCGTCCCGTACGAAGAGGGAGGTCGGGCCGGCCTCCGCCGAGGCCGCCGCCGTCCGCTCCCGGGCCTCCGTCTCCTTGGCGCGCGCCACGCTCTCCGAGGCGCCGAAGAGCGTCCCCGCCAGGGCCACGGTCACCAGGACGGGCGCGGCGACGGCGGAGGTGCGGCGCACGGCGGCCGCGGCGTTCGACCGGACCAGGAGCCCGACCGCCCCGCCGCCGGGGACCGGCAGCAGCCGGGCCACGGGGCGCACGAGGAGCGGGGCGAGCAGGGCCGCGCCGCCGATCAGGAGCATCGGCAGGGTCGTGTACGTCTTCCGCTTCAGCAGCGCCTCGGGCTCCGTCGCGTACGTCCAGACCAGCAGGCCGAGGCCGGCCGCGAGCAGTCCGGCGCCGAGCAGCGCCCGGCCCGGCGGCAGCACGTCCCGGTCGACGTCCGCCTCGCGCAGCACGGCCGTGGGGCCGGTCCGCCCGGCGCGGTGGGCGGCGGCGGCCGCGCCGGCGAGCGCGACGCAGAGCCCCGTCCAGAAGGCCACGTGGTACGGCCATCCGGCGCTGGTGCCCGCCGCGCCCGCGAACCACGCGGGTGCCAGCTCCCGGGCGACCAGCGCCCGTGCCATCGGCGGCGCGGCGAGGGCGCCGAGCGCGCAGCCGGCGGCGGACGCGGTGACGCCGAGCACCGCCGCCTCGGCGAGCAGCAGCCGGCGGACCTGCGCGGGGGTGGCGCCGGCGGTGCGGAGCAGCCCGAACTCGCGGCGCCGCAGCGCCACGGAGAAGGCGAAGACGGAGGCGACGACGAAGACGGAGACGAAGGCGGCGACGCCGCCCGCGGTGCCGAGGAGCGCGTTCAGGCCGGTGAGTTCCCGGGTGTCGTCCTCGTGGCCGGGGTCGGCGCGGCGGCGCCCGTCGCCGGTGAGCACCTGCGCCCGGTCGCCGACGACCGCCCTGACCTCGGCGGCGGGCGCGTCGAGCCCGACGGCGTCCGGGGCGCCGGGTCCCGTGCGCGTCAGCGTCCAGCGCGCTTCAAGTGCGCGCAGCACACCGGTGTCCACAGGCTGTGGACGGTCGAGCGGCCGGTAGGTGAGCTCGGTGCGGGGGCCGCGCCGGACCTCCACGGCCAGCCGGTCCTGTCCGAGGACGACGACGGGCGAGGACGCGAACCGCTCGGGCGCGCGCGGCGGCGGGTCCAGCGCGGCGGCGAGCCCGAGCCCGGTCGCCGTCAGCATCCCGACCCCGAGCGCGAGCGCCAGGAACCCGCCGAGGAGGGACGCCCACCTGGTCCGCAGCCCCCCGACGACGAGGCTCAGCACGTCACACCCGCCGTTCCCGCCGCTCCCGAGGGGCGCAGGGACGCGAGCCGGGCCGACACCTCGTGCGCCGTCGGCGCGGCGAGCTCGTCCGCCAGACGGCCGTCGACGAGGAAGACGACCCGGTCCGCGCGGGCGGCGGCGAGCGGGTCGTGGGTCACCATGACCAGCGTGCGGCCCTCCTCGTCCACGAGGGCCCTGAGCAGGTCCATCACCTCGGCGCCGGTCGTGGAGTCGAGCGCGCCGGTCGGTTCGTCGGCGAAGAGGACCGAGGGGCGCGTGATCAGCGCCCGGGCGATGGCGACCCGCTGGCACTGGCCGCCGGAGAGCTCGGCGGGCCGGTGCCGCTCGCGCCCCGCGAGCCCGACCCGGGCGAGCGCCGCCCGGACCTCGCCGCGCGCCGGGCGGCGGCCGGCGAGCCGCAGGGGCAGGGCCACGTTCTGCGCGGCGGTGAGCGTCGGCAGCAGGTTGAAGGACTGGAAGACGAAGCCGATCCGGTCCCGCCGCAGCAGCGTGAGCCGCCGCTCGCTCAGCCCCTCCAGGGCCGTGCCCGCCACCTCGACGCGCCCCGCGTCCGGGCGGTCGAGTCCGGCGGCGCAGCGCAGCAGGGTGGACTTCCCGGAGCCGGAGGGGCCCATGACGGCCGTGAACGTGCCGGTGGCGACGTCGAGGTCGACGCCGTCGAGGGCCCGGACGTCCCCGTGCCGCCGGACGAGCCCCCCGAGCCGCACGGCGGCGGCGGGGGCGGAAGGAGAAAGGGTCCTGGTCATGGCTCCAGCGAACCGTTCCGCCCGCCCCCGGGTCACGCCGTCTGCCGGGCGTCCGGGGGTAGGGCCGGACATACCCCCGGACCTCCGCCCGCCCCCGCACCCCCTGAGACCATCGGAGGACGGGTCCCGGTCACGGGGCCACGAGGCACGAGGCCGTCAGGCCATGCGGAGAGAGGGCGCGGTCATGCAGGAGGAGGCGCGGGAGTCCACGGTCGGGCGGGCGTTGGCGGAGGCGCTGCACAGCCGCGACGACCGGTCCCTCGACACCGCCGCGTCCCTGCTCGCCGCCGACCCGGGGGCCGACGCCGGGCTGGCGCGGCGCGGCGAGGAGTTCGTACGGACCCTGTGGGAGCGCGGCTGGCAGCCCGCCGACCTCGGCCGGACGGTCCGCCGCGAGCTGGCGGAGGAGCACCTGCGGCTGCTCGGCGGCCTGGTGCGGGCCGAGACCGGGCGGTACGCGACGCTGCCCCGGCGCTGGCGCGAGCAGATCGACGTGCTGACCGACGGGCCGGGGGAGGGCGCCGGGCCCGCCGACCGCTTCTCGTACGCGACCGCCGTCCTGGAGCTGTACCGGCTGCTCGTCCGGCTGCCCCGGCTCGACGCGGTGGGGCCCGTGCCCGGCGAGAC
The DNA here is from genome assembly GCF_040633895.1 of Streptomyces sp. NPDC007863. NCBI lineage: Bacteria > Bacillati > Actinomycetota > Actinomycetes > Kitasatosporales > Streptomycetaceae > Streptomyces > Streptomyces sp. NPDC007863. The sequence continues at coordinate 88,848 of NZ_JBEYEI010000005.1, read as the reverse complement.
GCTGCCGCCGGCGGCCGTCGGGGAGCCGCGGATGCTCACCCGGATCCGGGCGCTGCTCGCCAAGGCGGAGGCCACCGGCTACCCGGAGGAGGCCGAGGCGCTGACCGCGAAGGCGCAGGAGCTGATGGCCCGCCACAGCCTCGACGAGGCCGGGCTCGCCGCAGGCGCGCCGTCGCCGCGGACGCCGGGGGCGATCCGGGTCGGCGTGGAGCCGCCGTACGAGCAGGCGAAGGCGATCCTGCTGGACGCGGTGGCGGGCGCCAACCACTGCCGGGCCGTGTGGAACGAGACGTACGGCTTCTCGACCGTCGTCGGATTCGAGGCGGACCTCGACCCCGTCGAGCTGCTGTACACCTCGCTGCTCGTGCAGGGGACGGCCGCGATGACCCGCGCGGAGGCCGAGCAGCGCAAGGGCGGCCGCAAGCGCACCAAGTCCTTCCGGCAGTCCTTCCTGCTCGCGTACGCGAACCGGCTCGGCGCCCGCCTGGAGGCGACCTCGCGGCGGGTCGCCGCCGAGGCCCCGACGCTGCTCCCGGTCCTCGCCTCCCGCGAGGCCGCGGTGACGGCCCGCACGGACGAGCTCTTCCCGGAGACGAGGGCCACCCGGGTCCGCGCGATGTGGGACGAGGACGGCTGGAACCACGGCGCCACCGCCGCCGAGTCCGCCACCCTGACCCCGGACCGGGCCCGCCTCGACAGGGGCTGAACCCCGGGCGAAATGCCGTGTCGCGGGGCATACGGGGTGATCGTCGCTACGCTCGGATCATGAGCTGGCTCCGGGCGCTGAGGGAGACCGCCCGCTCCGGACTCACCGTCGAGCGGCGGCGGCTCGCTCCGGTCGTCGCGGCCCGCGGGGCGCTCGGGCTCGCGCTCGTCGTCGGCTTCTCGCTGGCCTTCTTCGGGCCGGCCGTCGCCGCGTCCTCCGCGTTCGGCGCCTTCCAGGCCGCCATCGCCACCTTCCAGCGGTCGTGGCGGCCCCGGCCCACCCTCGCGCTCGCCTCCGGCGGCAGCCTCGCGGTCTCCACCTTCCTGGGGTACCTGACCGGGGCGCACACCGTCCTCTTCCTCGCCCTGCTGGTCCTGTGGACCTTCCTCTCCGGGCTCGCCTGGGCCGCCGGGCCCACCGCCGGCATCATCGCCTCCTCCAACGTCGCGATCATGCTGGTCACGGTCACCCTGCCGACCTCCGTCGCCACCGCCGCCGGCCACGCCGCCATGATCTTCACCGGCGGGGTCGTGCAGGCCGCGCTCGTCGTGCTGCTGCCCGTCCGGCCCTGGGGCGCCCAGCGCGACGCGCTCGCCGACGCGCTCGCCGCGGAGGCGGACTACGCCCGCCGGCTCCGCCACGACCCGGTCGCCTCCTTCGACCCGGTGCCGCTGATGACCGCCCGCAGCGCCGCCGCCGTCACCCCGTGGCAGGCCCGCCGCCGGCCCGTCGAACTCCACGGGCCCCGGCGGCTCGCCGAACGGATCCGGCCCGTCCTCGCCTCGCTCGCGGACCCCGCCGTCGGCGCCCCCGCGGAGGGGCCGCAGCGCGACCGGGTGCGCGAGCTGCTCGCCGCGGCGGGCGAGGTCCTCGACGCCGCCGCGCACGCCATCCGGCACGGCGGACCCGTCCGGCTGCCCCCGGCCGCCGTCGCCGCCCTCCGCACCCCCGACACCGGCACGATCCTCTCCGACCGCTCCCACCGCGTCGCCCTGCGCCTCGCGGCCCTCCTCGGCGACGTCGTCGAGACGGCGGAACCCCGCACGGAGACGGCCGGCCCGGAGCCGTCGCACCCGTCCGCTCCCCGTGCCCGCCCCACCCTCCTGCGGCTCCTGCCGCTCGTCGTCGCGAGGATGCGGGCCGAGGTGAGGCCGGGCTCGGCGATCCTGCGGCACGCGCTGCGCGTCTCCGCGGTCACCGCCGCCGGCTACCTCCTCGGCCTGGTGCTGCCGTTCGGGCACGGGTACTGGGCGCCGATGACCTCCGTGATGGTGATGCGGCCGGACTTCTCGCAGACGTACTCCCGCTCGGTGGCCCGCTTCGGCGGCACGCTCGTCGGCGTCGGGCTCGCCTCCGCCGTCGTGCAGACCGCGCACCCGGGGACGTACCTCTCCGCCGGTCTCGCCGTGCTCTGCGCCTTCGGCATGTACCTGCTGATGAAGACGGGGTACGCGGTCAGCCAGGTCTGCGTCGCCGCGTACGTCGTCTTCCTGCTCGGCATGGAGGGCTCGGGGGCGGCCCAGACCGTACGGGACCGGGTCCTGCTCACCCTCCTCGGCGGCCTCCTCGCGATGCTCTCCTACGCGGTCTACCCCGCCTGGGAGACGCCCCGGCTGCGCGGCCGGCTCGCCGACTGGCTCACCACCTCGGGGCGGTACGCCGCCGCCGCCGTCGCCGCCCGGTACGCCGACCCCGCGGGCCCCGGCAGCCCCGACGTCCGCGAGGCCCTGCTCTCCGCCCGCGCCGCGCGCGTGGCCTGGCACGACGCCCTGGGCCGGGCCACCCACGAGCCGGTGCGGCACCGGGGGCTCTCGCACGCCGCCGCCGAGGGCGCGGGCCACGCGATCGCCGAGTTCGGGCGGGCCGCCATGCTCCTGGAGGCCCACCTCCCCGAGCCCGGCGTCCCGCCCCTGCCGGCCGCCGCGGACCTCGCGGAGGCGCTGCGCGAGGCCACCGAACGCGGCGCGAAGGCGGTCCGCGAACGCCGGGTCCCCGCCTGGGACGACCTCCGCGAGACCGTCGCCGCCTGGGACACCGAGGTCACCGACCCGCTGCTGCGCAAGGCGGCCCGGCTGCTCCTGGCCGCCCTGGACGACCTGTCGGCGGCCCTCGCCGAGGCCTGAGCCGCCGGGGGACGGGGTCCGAGCGGCCGGGCGGGCGGTGCCCGAGCGCCGGGTGGACGGGAACGCGGGGAACCACCTCCCCCGCGTTCCCGTCCACCCGGGTGGGAAGATCACGGGGGACTTCCCCGCGGTCGCACGCTGAGTCGCGTAGCGGCTACGCCACGCCTCGTGCACGTGCATCTGCTCATGCATCCGCATATGAACGCAGCTATGATCCGGGGAAGTTGACACCTGTACCAAGCAACTCGGGGAGCTACCAGTGCACCACGCGCACCACGCGTACAACGGCATGGCGGCGACGGAGCTGCGAGGCGTCGTCTGGCAGAAGAGCAGGCACAGCAACTCCCAGGGCTCCTGCGTCGAGTTCGCCAAACTGCCGGGGGGAAACGTTGCCGTGCGCAATTCCCGCCACCCCGACGGCCCGGCGCTCGTCTACACGCCGGCCGAGATCGAGGCGCTCCTGCTGGGTGTCAAGGACGGGGAGTTCGACCACCTCGTCTGACCCGACGGCCCCCACACCTGACAAAGGGAAGGGCCCCGGCGGTCATCCGCCGGGGCCCTTCCACGCGTTCGGGACGTCCCTACTCCTCCGGTCCGACCCGGAACAGCGCCCACACCACCTTGCCCTGCAGGGTCCCGGCGAGCGGGTGCCAGCCCCAGCTGTCGCTGAACGACTCCACGAGGAACAGGCCCCGGCCCGACTCGGCCGAGAAGTCCTCCTCGCCCTCGCGCGCCTCCGGGCTCTGCCGGCTGGGGTCGCGCACCGCGCACACCAGGCGGGAGGCCCAGCGCATCAGGTGCAGGCGCACCTGCGGCGTCTGCGGGTCCTCGGTGCCGCCGTCGGGGACGGCGTGCCGCAGGGCGTTGGTGACGAGTTCGGAGACCACGAGGGCCACGTCGTCGAAGCGGTCGGCGAGGTCCCAGCTGTCCAGCGTGGCGCTGGTGAACTTCCGTGCCCCGCGCACGGCTTCGTACCGTGCGGGAAGGGCGCAGGAGGCGGAGGTGGAGACGGCGCCGGGATCGATCGGCGGGAGACCCTGCCGTAAAGGCTCGAGCACGGTCGATCCATTCGTCCCCATGCGAGGCACTCCCGGGAATCGCGGTGGTGGTGCGACAACGGTGCAAGCAGTGCGAAACATTGCGAAACATTGCGACAACACGACAACGCGAACGAGTACGCGGCTGCGCGGGGTCCATGGTTCCGAATGCGCCGACGGGATGCAAGGGCAGATGCACGTGCACGCGAGGGGCGGGTGCCGGACCTGTCCGACCCTGTGGCGAATCTGTGGAAATCTTCTTGACAGGGGCGCGCCGCCTTCCGTCCGGATCTCACCCCTGCGCATCCCCTTCCGTAATCGGATGTGTACGCGCTGAAGCGTTTGATGGCAGAATCCGGGGCTCGAACGGGGGCTCGTCACCGTGAAGGGAAGGCTGGAGCCGTGACCGCAGGCGAAATGAACGGAGCGGGCGGGAGCGTCGTCCGACGGATTCTGCTGGGCTCCCAGCTGAGGCGCCTGCGCGAATCGAGGGGTATCACCCGCGAGGCCGCCGGCTACTCGATCCGCGCCTCCGAATCCAAGATCAGCCGCATGGAGTTGGGAAGGGTGAGCTTCAAGGCCAGGGACATAGAGGATCTGCTCACTCTCTACGGAGTCACCGAGGAGACCGAGCGCGGCGCGCTCCTGGGTCTCGCCCGCGAGGCCAACCTCGCCGGCTGGTGGCACAGCTTCGGCGACGTCCTGCCGGGCTGGTTCCAGACCTACATCGGCCTCGAAGCGGCCGCCTCCCTCATCCGCGTCTACGAAGTGCAGTTCGTGCACGGCCTGTTGCAGACGGAGGAGTACGCCCACGCGGTCGTCTCCCGGGGCATGCCCGGTGCCTCGCGCGCCGAGATCGACCGCCGGATCGCCCTCCGCCTCGAACGCCAGAAGGTCCTCGTCTCCGAGCGCGCCCCGCACTTCCACGTCGTCCTCGACGAGGCCGCGCTCCGCCGCCCCTACGGCGACCGGGCCGTCATGCGGGGGCAGTTGAAGCACCTCATCGAGGTCTCCGAGCAGCCCGGCGTGACGCTCCAGGTGATGCCCTTCAGCTTCGGCGGGCACGCCGGCGAGAGCGGTGCCTTCACCATGCTCAGCTTCCCTGAGTCCGACCTCTCCGACGTCGTCTACCTGGAGCAGCTCACCGGCGCCCTCTACCTCGACAAGCGCGAGGAGGTCGCCCAGTACGCCACGGTGATGGAGAAGCTGGCGAAGGACAGTCCGGATCCGGCCGAAAGCCGTGATCTTCTCCGGGGTCTCCTCCAACTCTCCTGATACATCAGTACGATGACGGCGCATCAGTAGCCCCGGCGGCCGGGCGCCCGCGCGCGCCCGGGTGACCGGCAGCCGGCAGAGGGGTTCACCGTCCATGTCGCACTTCACCGACCTGGCCCACCAGTTCATCGACGGCGAGTGGAAGCCGGGCAGCGGCTCCTGGGACATCATCGACTTCAACCCGTACACCGGGGAGAAGCTCGCCTCGATCACGGTGGCCACCGTCGAGGAGGTGGACCGTGCCTACCGGGCCGCCGAGCGCGCGCAGACCGCCTGGGCCGAGACCAACCCCTACGCCCGCCGCCTCGTCTTCGAGCGGGCCCTGCGGATCGTCGAGGACCGCGAGGACGAGATAGCCGAGACGATCGTCGCCGAGCTCGGCGGCACCCGCCTCAAGGCCGCCTTCGAGCTGCACCTCGCCAAGGAGTTCCTGCGCGAGGCGGTCCAGCTGGCGCTGCGCCCCGAGGGCCGCATCCTGCCGTCGCCGGTCGACGGCAAGGAGAACCGCGTCTACCGCCTCCCGGTCGGCGTCGTCGGCGTCATCTCCCCCTTCAACTTCCCCTTCCTCCTCTCCCTCAAGTCGGTCGCCCCCGCGCTCGCGCTCGGCAACGCCGTCGTCCTCAAGCCGCACCAGAACACGCCGGTCTGCGGCGGCACGCTGGTCGCGAAGATCCTGGAGGAGGCGGGCCTCCCGGCCGGTCTGCTCAACGTCGTCGTCACCGACATCGCCGAGATCGGCGACGCGCTCCTCACCCACCCGGTCCCGAAGGTCATCTCCTTCACCGGCTCCGACAAGGTCGGCCGCCACGTGGCCGAGGTCTGTGCCCGGAACTTCAAGCACGCCGTCCTCGAACTCGGCGGCAACAGCGCCCTGATCGTCCTCGACGACGCCGACCTCGACTACGCCGTCGACGCCGCCGTCTTCAGCCGCTTCGTGCACCAGGGCCAGGTCTGCATGGCCGCCAACCGGGTCCTGGTCGACCGGCGGGTGGAGGCGGAGTTCACCGAGAAGTTCGTGGCGAAGGTGAAGACCCTGCGCGTCGGCGACCCGGCCGACCCCGCCACCCACATCGGCCCGCTCATCAACTCCCAGCAGGCCGAGTCGGTCGACGGGGCCGTCGAGCAGGCCGTCGCGGCCGGCGCCACCGCGCTGCTGCGCGGCGGGGTGGAGGGCAACGTCGTCTCCCCGTCGGTGCTGACCGGCATCCCCGCCGGCGCCCCCGTCCTCTCCCAGGAGATCTTCGGCCCGGTCGCCCTGATCCTGCCCTTCGACGGCGAGGAGGAGGCCGTGCGGATCGCCAACGACACCCCGTACGGGCTCAGCGGCGCCGTCCACACCGCCGACGTGGAGCGGGGCGTGCGGGTCGCCAAGCGCATCCACACCGGCATGATCCACATCAACGACGGCACCGTGCACGACGAGCCGATCGTCCCCTTCGGCGGCGAGAAGCACTCGGGCATCGGCCGGCTCAACGGCGACGCGATGATCGAGGCCTTCACCACCCAGAAGTGGATCTCCATCCAGCACGGCCGGAGCCGGTTCCCCTTCTAGGACGGTTTCTGTCCTACTCCGTCCGTAACGTGGGTCCTGCCCGACAGCGACAGCGACAGTGGCAGAGATACGGACGGAAGGCGGACCCATCATGGTGGCTCTTGTTCCCTCGGAGGCCCCCGGCGACGAGCGCGGCGCGTTCCTCAACTTCGTGGAGGTCCAGCGCGCCGCGCTCCGCCGCGCCCTCCTCGGCCTCACCGAGGAGCAGGCGGCGAGCCGGCCCAGCGCCAGCGAGCTGAGCCTCTCCGGCCTGGTCAAGCACGTGGCCGAGGTCGAGCTGAACTGGCTCCGGCTCGCGCAGGAGAAGCCGAACGAGAAGCAGCGGAGCCAGGAGACCTGGGGCGAGGCCTTCCGGCTCGTCGACGGCGAGACGATCCCCGGGATCCTCGCCTTCTGGGACGGCGTGGCCGAGGAGACCGAGGAGTTCGTCCGTACGGTCCCGAGCCTGGACGACACCTTCCCGCTGCCGCCCGCGCCCTGGTTCCCGGCGGAGGGGCGGGTGTCGGTCCGCTGGATGCTGCTCCACCTCGTGCAGGAGACGGCCCGGCACGCCGGGCACGCGGACGTGATCCGCGAGTCCCTCGACGGCAAGGTCTCCTTCGCGCTGATCGCCGAGGAGAGCGGGCGTACCGCGGGGCCGTGACCCGCCTACTCTGGTCGGAATCGACCAGAGGGGTACGTGGGCATGTCGGCGATCCGCCTTCTCGTCCTGGGCGCGGTGAAGCAGCACGGCCGCGCCCACGGCTACCAGGTGCGCAACGACCTGGAGTACTGGGGCGCGCACGAGTGGTCCAACGCCAAGCCGGGCTCGATCTACCACGCGCTCAAGCAGATGGCGAAGCAGGGACTGCTGCGCGCCGAGGAGCTGGCGCCGAGTACGGTCGGCGGTCCGCCCAGGGTCGAGTACGAGATCACCGAGGCGGGCCGCGAGGAGTACCTGCGGCTGCTCCGGGAGGCGCTGGCCACCTACGACCAGCAGATGGACGTGCTGTCGGCGGCGGTCGGCTTCGTCGTGGACCTGCCGCGGGCGGAGGCGGTGGAGCTGCTGCGGGAGCGGCTGCGCGGGCTCGACGCCTGGCGGACCTCGGTGACGGAGTACTACACGCCGGAGGGCGGCCCGGGGCAGCTCGGGCACATCGGCGAGATCATGCACCTCTGGGTGCACTCGGCGGACGCCGGCCGGGAGTGGACGCTCGGGCTGATCGAGCGGATCGAGGGCGGGGCGTACACCTTCGCGGGGGAGGGCGAGCCGTTCGTGGGCGTCCTCGCGGAGGGGCAGGAGAACCCGTACGCGACCGGCGACGCCGAACAGGATTAATCAAGTTTGACTAGCCCTTTCGGCGGGCATACCCTCTCCGCTCCGGTGCTGATCAAATTTGACTAGAGCGATAGCGGGAGGAAACGGATGTCCGTGGGTGGAGACGCGATCCTCATGGAGGGCGCGCGCAAGCGGTACGGGGACAAGCGGGCGCTCGACGGCCTCGACCTCGCCGTCCGGCGCGGCACGGTCCACGGCCTGCTCGGCCCCAACGGGGCCGGCAAGACCACGACGGTACGGGTCCTGGCGACCCTGCTCCGGCACGACGGGGGCCGGGTGCGGGTCGCGGGCCACGACGTGCGGAAGGAGGCCGCCGAGGTCCGCCGCAGGATCGGGCTGCTCGGGCAGCACGCGGCGCTCGACGAGGAGCTGAGCGGCCGGCAGAACCTGGAGATGTTCGGCCGCCTCTTCCACCTCGGCGCCCGGGGCGCGGGGCTGCGCGCCGACGCGCTCCTGGAGCGGTTCGGGCTCGCCGGCACCGGCCGCAAGCCGGTCCGGCAGTACAGCGGCGGCATGCGGCGGCGGCTCGACCTCGCCGCCTCCCTCATCACCGAGCCGGAGGTGCTCTTCCTGGACGAGCCGACCACCGGACTCGACCCGCGCGGGCGCGGCGAGGTCTGGGAGGCCGTGCGCTCCCTCGTCGACGGCGGGACGACCGTGCTCCTGACCACCCAGTACCTGGAGGAGGCGGACCGGCTGGCCGACCGGATCTCGGTGGTCGACGACGGCCGGGTGGTCGCCGAGGGCACCCCCGGGGAGCTGAAGTCCCGGGCGGGCCGGGACCGGATCGACGTCGTCGTCCGGGAGGCCGACCGCCTCGACGAGGCCGTACGGGCGCTGCCCTTCGGCGCCGACGAGACGGACGTCGACCGGGACCGGCGGCTGATCAGCGCGCCCGTACGGGACCGGATGGCCTCGCTCGCGGAGGTCGTACGGGCCCTGGAGGCGGCCGGGATCGAGGCCGAGGACGTGGCGCTGCGGCGCCCGACGCTGGACGAGGCGTTCCTGCGCCTGACCGGCGGGAAGAAGGAGGTGGCGGCATGAGCGCCGCGTACGCGCTGAGCGACTGCTGGACGATGACCCGCCGCGAGCTGGCCCACTGGGCGCGGCAGCCGGTCGCGGTCGTCGTCGGGCTCGTCTTCCCGGTGATGATGCTGCTGATGTTCGGCTACCTGGTCGGCGGCGGCCGGGCCGTCCAGGGGGAGTACGTCGACTTCCTGGTGCCTGGGATGCTCACGCTGACCATGGTCTTCGGGCTCGAAGGGACGATGACGGCGGTCACCCGGGACCTGGACAAGGGGGTCGTCGACCGCTTCCGCTCCATGCCGATGGCCGACGGCGCCGTCCTCGTCGGCCGGGCGGCGGCCGACATGCTCCAGTCGGCGGCCGGACTGCTCGTGATGGTCGGCGTCGGATACGCGATGGGCTGGAGCGCCCGGGGCGGCCCGGCGGCCTTCGCGGGTGCCCTCGGTCTGCTCCTGCTGCTGCGCTTCGCGATGCTGTGGATCGGGATCCACCTGGCGCTCGTGGCGGGGAAGCCGGAGCTGGTGCAGGCCGTGCAGATCCTGGTCTGGCCGGTCGGCTTCCTCTCCAACGCCTTCGCCTCGCCGGACTCCATGCCGGGCTGGCTGGGCGCGGCCGTGGAGTGGAACCCGATGTCGGCGACGGCCACGGCGGTCCGGGACCTCTTCGGCAACCCGGGCGGCGAGCCGGGGTGGGTGACGGCGGCGGTGCTGTGGCCGCTGGCCCTGCTCGCGGTGTTCTTCCCGCTGGCGGTACGGAGGTTCCGCCGGCTCGGGCGGTGAACCCCCGGGCGCGGTGAACCCCCGGGCGCGGTGAACCCCGGGCCGTGAACCGGGGCGGTGAACCCGGGGCCGTGAACCGGGGCGGTGAACCCGGGGTCGTATCCGGGGAGTCCGGAGGAGAATGGCGCCCGAGGGACAGGGGGAGGTCCGATGCGCGTTCCCGTTTCCCGGGCGCCGGCTCCGCTCCGCGCGTTCGCCGCACTGCTGCTGGCCGGGACGCTCGCCGCCTGCACCGGAGGCCCGGAGCCGGACCCGGGCGGCGAACGGCCCGGCGACGACGGCGCGTTCGGCGCCCCGCCCCGGATCGGCGACGGCGCGGGACTGCCCGGCTGGGTCGCCGGACTCGAACTCGCCGCCGACGGCAGCGGCTTCGCCCTGCTCGCCGAGTGCGTGAGCGACCCGGCCGCGCCCGCGAACGGCTTCTGCCGCCAGCGGATCGCGGTCCTCGACCGGGGCGCGGAGCGCTGGGAGCTGCGCGCCTCGCCGCTGCCCGAACTGCGCGGCACGGCCGGGGTGTCGGCGCGGCTGCGGACGCTCGGCCCGGGGCGGGCGCTGATCGAGGACGGCGGCGGCGAGGAGCCGTCGCGGGGCTGGTTCAGCGGGGACGGCGGACGGAGCTGGCGGAGCGTCGACCCGCGCCTCGCCGGCCGCACCCCGGACATCCCCGAGGGCGCGGCGCTCACCGCCGAGTGCGCCACGGACCCGGGCGCGCCGGCGGAGCGGTGCGACCGGGAGCGGCTCGTCGTGATCTCGCCCCGGGACGGGCGGCGGCGGGAGCTGGTGGCACAGCCGGGGCTCGGCGCGCACCCCCGGCCGGCGGAGGTCGTGGAGCCGGACGGGTCCTGGTGGGCGTCGGGCGTGGTGCCGGGCACCGGGCGGCCGGCGGTCGCGGTCTCCCGGGACGCGGGCCGCAGCTGGTCGGTGAGCCCGCTGCCGAGCCCGGCCGGCACCCCGCCCCGGCGCACGGCGGTGGTGGTGGGCCCGGACGCGGTGTACGCGGCGGAGGTGGGAGAGGTGCCGGGCGGCGAGCCGGTACCCGACCCGCTGCGGGCGCTGTACCGCTCCGCGGACGGGGGCGGGAGCTGGCGGCGGGTGTGGACCGCCGGCCCGGAGGGGGAGCCGCGCTCCCTGGCGGGGCTGCCGGTGCCGGGCCCCGGCGGCCGGGTCGAACTCGCCGCCCAGGGGTCCGGACACGTCAGCCTGGACGGCGGCCGCACCTTCCGGGAGCTGGACGACGGCACCGCGTACGTCCGCCGCACCGGCGCCGGACTCCTGCGGGAGGACGCGCGCTGCCGGTACGAGCTGACGCGCGACGGGGTCCGCTGGTCGGAGTTCCGGCTGGCGTGCGGCGCGGAGGACGATCCCGGTCAGTGATGGAAGGCGGTCGCGGCGGCCTTGTCCCGGGTGAAGGGGTGGGGCTGGCTGCGGAGTTCGGGCAGGAGGCGGTGCAGGTCCTCGACGAGGAGGCCCGCGAGGTCGGCGGAGAAGCCGTTGCGGCAGACGATCCGCAGGACGGAGAGGTCCTCGCGGTGGGCGGGGAAGGTGTAGGCGGGCACCAGCCAGCCGCGTTCGCGCAGCCGGCGGGAGACGTCGAAGACGTCGAAGGAGGTGACGTCGGGGGCGGTGGTGAAGGCGAAGACGGGCAGCTGGTCGCCGCGGGTGAGGAGACGGAAGTCGCCCATGGCCTCGATGCGTTCGGCGAGGCCGCGGGCGACGTCCCGGCTGGTCTGCTGGACGGCCCGGTAGCCCTCCCGGCCCAGCCGCAGGAAGGTGTAGTACTGCGCGACGACCTGGGCGCCGGGGCGGGAGAAGTTGAGGGCGAAGGTCGGCATGTCGCCGCCGAGGTAGTTGACCCGGAAGACCAGCTCCTCGGGGAGTTCCTCGACGCCGCGCCACAGGGCCCAGCCGACGCCGGGGTAGACGAGTCCGTACTTGTGGCCCGAGGTGTTGATCGAGGAGACGCGGGGGAGCCGGAAGTCCCACACCAGGTCCTCGTCGAGGAAGGGGGCGACCATGGCGCCGGAGGCGCCGTCGACGTGGACGGGGACGTCGAGGCCGGTGCGGGCCTGGAGCTCGTCGAGGGCGGCGCAGATCTCGGCGACGGGCTCGTAGGAGCCGTCGAAGGTGGAGCCGAGGACGGCGACGACGCCGATGGTGTTCTCGTCGCAGAGGGCGGCGGCGGAGGCGGCGTCGAGGTGGTAGCGGTCGCCCTCCATGGGGACGAGCCGGGGCTCGACCTCCCAGAAGTCGCAGAACTTCTCCCAGCAGACCTGCACGTTGACGCCCATCACCAGGTTGGGGCGGGCGGTGGCCGGATAGCGGTCGGCGTTCTTCTTGGCCCAGCGGCGCTTGAGCGCCATGCCGGCCAGCATGCAGGCTTCGCTGGAGCCGGTGGTGGAGCAGCCGACGGCGGCGGCCGGGTCGGGCGCGTGCCAGAGGTCGGCGAGCATGGCGACGCAGCGGCGTTCGAGCTCGGCGGTGCGCGGGTACTCGTCCTTGTCGATCATGTTCTTGTCGCGGCACTCGGCCATGAGGACACCGGCCTGGGGTTCCATCCAGGTGGTGACGAAGGTGGCGAGGTTGAGCCGGGAGTTGCCGTCCAGCATCAGCTCGTCGTGGACCAGCTGGTAGGCGCTGGACGGCGCCAGCGGCCCCTCGGGCATCCGGTGCCGCGGCGGGGCCTCGGTCATCCCGCCGACGGGGTCGGCCTCGCCGAAGAAGGGGTTGAGCGCGAGCCGGCGGAAGTGCTCGCTGTCGGTGACGTCGGTTCCCTTGTGGAGGGGGGCCATCGGGGTGCTCCTTCTGCGGCGGTCGGCGGTCGGCGGTCGGCGGTCGGCTGAGGGCGGCTGCGGGCGGCGACGGGCGGCGACGGGCGGGGGTTCAGCGGAGGGACTTGCCCTGGTGGTCGAGTTCGAGCTGCGGGCGGCCGGTGACGACCAGCCAGGCGGGCAGGGTGGCCAGGCAGAGCAGCGAGAGCATCGCGGGGGAGGAGGCGATGACGGCGGCGATGAAGAGGCTCACCCAGCCCTGCCGGGTGGTGGCGAGGAGGACGCCGAGGACGGCGGAGGAGACGGCGACCGCCGGGTGGATCTCGGGGACGAGCGCCTGGGCGACGAGGCCGAAGGCGGCGCCGAGGAAGACCGCGGGGAAGACCCGGCCGCCGCGGAAGCCGCAGGCGGCGGCCACCAGCAGGGCGGCGAGCTTCACCACGGCCAGCTTCGCCAGCTCCCCGGAGGAGTACACCCCGATGGAGCCGACGAGCTCCTTCGTCTCGTGGAGGCCCTTGAAGAGGGTCAGGTGCCCGCCGAGGGCGCCGAGCAGGCCCAGGACCAGTCCGCCGAGGGGCAGCATCAGCATCGGGTGCCGCAGCCTGCCGAAGGCCCGGTGGAGAGGGGGGAAGGCGTAGCAGCCGAGGAGGCCGAAGAGGGCGCCGAGGGTGGCCACGACGAGGGCGGCGAGCAGGTCCTCCCAGCCGGGGTCGGTCAGCGGCGGCAGGCCCATGGCGAAGCTGGGGTCCGAGAGGAGCTGGGTGGTCATCGCGCCGGCGCCGGCGGCGAGGAGCGGCGCGAAGAGCCGGTCCCACAGGGAGCCCCGGCCGGGCTGCCCGGTGAGCGCCTCGGAGAGGACGAGGGCGGCGGCGACGGGCGTGCCGAAGAGGGCGCCGAAGGTGCCGGCGACGGCGAGGGAGACCCAGAAGGCGCCCGGCACGTCCGGCGCGGCCCGCAGGCCCAGCCAGGCGGCCAGGGAGATCGCGGCGGCGATCGTCGGCTGCTCGGGGCCGAGGCTGACGCCGCCGGCGAGCGCGAGCATGGAGGCGACGAGGAGGCCGGGCACCACGAGGGGCGGCAGCGGCGGCCCGCCGAGCCCCTCGGAGGCCGGGTCGGGCCCGGCGTGCCCGGGCGCCTTCCAGACGACCAGTCCGACGGCGACTCCGGTGACGGTGAGGACGGTGATCATCCACAGCGAGGAGTACCGGCCGATGTCCAGGGCGTCGGGCACGGTCTCCCAGAGCACCGACTGGAGCTCCTCGGCGAGCGTGCTGATGCCGAGGAAGAGGAGGCCCGATCCGACGCCCACCACGAGGGCGGGCAGCACCTGTGGGAGCAGGATCCGTACCGGGGCTTCGACGGGGGCGGTCGCGTCATGATCGGTGGCCACCGCCCCACCATAAGTGAGCAAATGCCGCACAACACCTCGAAAGGCCGGGCATGCGGGCGTGTAGCTCACGTCACGTCAGGACCGGGGCCGGCGGCGGCGGTGGCGGCGGCGGTGGCCCTCGCCGGGGCCCACCGCCGCCGCCTCCCGTACCGCCCGGGGTCAGGCCCGCGGCGCGATGACGACGGCGGTGCCGTACGCGCAGACCTCGGTGCCGACGTCCGCCGCCTCGGTCACGTCGAAGCGGAACATCAGCACCGCGTTGGCGCCGCGCGCCCTGGCCTGCTCCACCAGGCGTTCCATCGCCTGGTTGCGGGTCTCCACCAGGGTCTTCGTCAGGCCCTTCAGCTCGCCGCCGATCATCGACTTCAGACCGGCGCCGATCTGGCTGCCCAGGTGCCGGGAGCGCACCGTCAATCCGAAGACCTCGCCGATCACCTGGCGTACCTCGTAGCCTGGGACGTCGTTCGTCGTCACCACCAGCACATCGGGGTGCGGTCCCTGACCGCCTCCGTACTCCTCGATGCCCATCGGCCATCACCTCCTGGTCACCCAGGGTCGCCGGAAGCCGGCCGTCCCGCATCCCCGGCCACCCGATGGAACCGGGGCCCACCCTTCCGCGTTGATAGCTTGGGGCGCGCCGCAGGCATGTCCCGCCCGCACCTCGACATGCCCCCACCCCGAACCGCAGGAGCCCGGAACCGTGAACACGCTTGCCCTCGGACCGAGCTGGCTGGATCCGGACTACCTGATCCAGACCTTCGGCCTGATCGGCGTCCTCGCCATCGTCTTCGCCGAGTCCGGTCTCCTCATCGGGTTCTTCCTCCCCGGCGACTCGCTGCTCTTCACCACCGGCCTCCTCGTCACCACGGGCAAGCTCGACTCCCCGCTGTGGCTGGTCTGCACGCTGGTCGTGGCCGCGGCGATCCTCGGCGACCAGGTGGGCTACCTCTTCGGCCGGAAGGTCGGCCCCTCGCTCTTCCGGCGCCCCGACTCCAAGCTCTTCAAGCAGGAGAACGTCGAGAAGGCGCACGAGTTCTTCGAGAAGCACGGCCCGAAGTCCCTCATCCTGGCCCGCTTCGTGCCGATCATCCGCACCTTCACGCCGATCATCGCCGGCGTCAGCCGGATGAACTACCGCTCCTTCATCACCTTCAACATCATCGGCGGCGTGCTGTGGGGCGCGGGCGTGACCCTGCTCGGCGCCTCCCTCGGCAAGATCGACTTCGTGCACCGGCACATCGAGGCGATCCTCATCGCGATCGTCCTCATCTCGGTCGTCCCGATCGTGATCGAGTACCTCAAGGCCCGCTCCCAGTCGAAGAAGGCCGCGGCCCGGGCCGCCGCCGAGGGCACGCCCCCCGCCGCCCCGGCGGCCCCCGCCGACCCGACGCCCCCCGGCGACCAGGCCGGCCAGGACGGCTACGGCGGCCAGGGCGGGTACGGCCACCAGGACGGCTACGGCCACCAGGACGGCTACGCGAACCAGGGCGGCTACACCGGCCAGGGCTACGGCCACGGCACCCAGGACGGCTACGGCGAGCAGGGCGGGTACGGCCACCAGGGCGGGTACGGCAACCAGGGCGGCGGCTACGCCGATCAGGGCGGCTACGGATACGGCAACCAGGCCGGGTACGCCGGTCAGGCCGGCTACGACGGCCAGGCCTATGCCCAGCAGCAGCCCGGCTACGGCTACGGCCGGCAGCCCGCCCAGCAGCAGCCCGGCTACGGCCAGCAGCCCGCGCAGCCCGGTTACGGCGGCTACGACGGCCAGGGCGGGTACGACGGGCAGGCCGGCTACGACGGTCAGGGCGGCTACGACGGTCAGGCCGGCTACGACGGCCAGAACCCGCCGCCGCACACCCCCCGCTAGTCCCCCGGCTAGAAGCCCCGGGTCCGCTTCGCCGCGCTGCGGGCGGATCCGGCGCCCGGAGCCCGCATGAAGAGGCGGGCCAGCTCGCCTCCCAGGTTCACCCCGATCGCGATCGCCAGGGCCAGGGCCGCCGCCTTCGCCAGCGAGGCGAAGCCCTGGTCCAGGTTGTTCTGGGCGATCGCGAGGACCCCGAAGTACGTCGCCGAACCCGGCAGCAGCGGCCCGATCGCCGCCGTCACGTACGGCAGCGAGGACGTGTGGTGGTAGCGGGCCATCAGCTGCCCGAAGAGACCCACCAGGCCGGCCGCGAACGCCGTCGCCATCACCGTCGACCCCTCCGCGGTCACCGCGATCGACGCGTACACCACCCAGGCCACCCCGCCGTTCAGCGTCGCGAAGAGCACCGTCCCCCGCGACTGCTGCAACAGGATGGCGAAGGTCGCGCACAGCACCATCGACGACACGATCTGCGTCACCGGCCGCTCGGCCGGGCTCAGCGCCCCCTCCGGATTGAGCTGGGCGTCGAACTGCACGGCCACGTACAGCACCGACAGCACGCCCACCACGATCGCCACGAAGAAGTAGGCGACCTCCAGGAGCCGCGCCGAGGCCGTGATGTAGAAACCGGTCAGGCCGTCCTGCACCGCCGCCACCAGCGCCCGCCCCGGGATCAGCGCGAACAGGCCACCGGTGATCACCGCCGACGGCCGCAGATCCGCGTGGAGCAGCGTCAGCAGCACCCCCATCGCGGCCGGCGGCATCGCCGCCACCAGGAACTGGTAGAACTCCGGCAGCCCGCGCCCCGCGCACAGCCACGCGAGCCGGTCGCCGAGCACCGCGCCGAGCGCGGCCACGAAGAAGACCCACGGACCGCCGCCGAGCAGCGTCGAGGCCGCCCCCGCGAGGACGCCCGCCGCGGCCGTCAGCACCCACCCCGGGTACGGGTGCCGGTTGCGCCGGATCTCCGCCAGGCGCCGGTAGGCCTCCTCCGGCGACACCTCGTGCGCCGGCGCGTTGATGTCCGCGAGCAGCTGGTAGACGGCCTCCAGACGGGTGTAGTCGGTACCCCGGCGGCGTACCGTCCGGTTCGCCGTCACCGGGTCGTCCACCAGCGACGGCTGGTAGGTGATCGACAGCAGCGTGAACGTCACCGTCGGCTCGCAGCGGTCCAGGCCGTACGAGCGGCAGATCGCGAACATCGCCGCCTCGACGTCCTCCGCGCCCTCCCCGCCCGCGAGCAGCAGCTCGCCGATGCGGAGCGTCAGGTCGAGCACGCGCGGCACCGAGGGGCCCGTCTCGTCCTTCGACGCGGGCGCCTCCGGCACCGGCCGGTCACCCACCGGCAGCCGCAGCATCGTCCGCATCCGGTCCTGCCACGGGGCGTTGTGCGGCAGCCGCGCCAGGGGGACCCCGTACGCCGGGGTGAAGGCCGGCGGGGAGTCCTTGGCGGAGTACGTCGACGGCGTCGCGAAGGCGGAGCCCTCCGGCTCGGGGGACGCCGGCTCGGCGGCCAGCCCCTCCGGCACCACGAACGCCGAGCCCTCCGGCTCCGGTGGCGGCTCCGGAACCATCCCCTCGGGCAGGGCGAACTCCGAGGTCGCCTCGTCCGACAGGGGCTTCCGGTCCTCCGGAGCCTCCTCGGGGCCCGCCGGCTCCGCCACCACTCTCTCTCCGCTCACACCCAGGGAATCGTGGATTCCAGTATGGGCGTCAGACGGACGTGCGAAAGGCGGATGCGCGAAAGGCGGTACACCCCGGGGGGTGCACCGCCTTCATGCGGTCCATCGGACCGGGGCGTCAGTGAGCGCCCTGCTCCTTGGCGCGCTGGATCGACTTCTCGATCTCGGCCTCGGCGGCCTCACGGCCGACCCAGTCGGCGCCCTCGACCGACTTGCCCGGCTCCAGGTCCTTGTAGACCTCGAAGAAGTGCTGGATCTCCAGGCGGTCGAACTCCGGCACGTGGTGGATGTCGCGCAGGTGCTCCATGCGCGGGTCCGTCGCCGGCACGCACAGCAGCTTGTCGTCGCCGCCGGCCTCGTCCGTCATGCGGAACATGCCGATGGCGCGGCACTTGATGACGCAGCCCGGGAAGGTGGGCTCGTCGAGGATGACCAGCGCGTCGAGCGGGTCGCCGTCCTCGCCGAGGGTGTTCTCCACGTAGCCGTAGTCGGTCGGGTACGCCGTCGACGTGAAGAGGCGACGGTCCAGACGGATACGACCGGTCTCGTGGTCGACCTCGTACTTGTTCCGCGATCCCTTGGGGATCTCGATGAGAACGTCGAACTCCACGGGTGGCTCCTCCTGAATCAACACAAGTGAATGCTCGCGACGGCGCGCGGTGATTAAGTGTCTCTCACGCAGGTACGTGATCGCGAAAGGGGCTGGTCAGCAATGCCGGAGCCGAGGGTGTGGCAGCTCACGGCGGGCTCCGCCGTGCTCGGTCTGGCTCTCGCCGCCGCGGCGGCGACCGCGGCAGGCCCCTGGGACGGAGGCCAGCGTACGGCCGAGCGGGCCCGCGCCGCCGCCCCCGCGGCGGGTGGCGAGCGTCACCCCGGGCAGACCCCCGGGCAGACCCCCGCCCCGGCCGCCGCCCCCGCCGCCCCCCAGCGCCCCGAACCGGCCCCCGCGCCCAGCGCCCCCGACGTCCTCGCCCGGATCTCGGGACCGGACGACGGCACCCTCCCCGCCGACCTCGCCCGCACCCTCGTCCCCCTCCTGGCCGACCCGGGCCTCGGCACCGCCCGCACCGCCTCCGTCGTCGACGCCGCCACCGGCAGACAGCTGTACGGAGAGGGCGCCGTCACCCCCATGACGCCCGCCTCCACCGTCAAGCTCGCCACCGCCGCCGCGGCCCTCTCCGCCCTCGGCACCGACCACCGGATCGCCACCACCGTCACCGCCACCCCCGACGGCAA
The DNA here is from genome assembly GCF_040633895.1 of Streptomyces sp. NPDC007863. NCBI lineage: Bacteria > Bacillati > Actinomycetota > Actinomycetes > Kitasatosporales > Streptomycetaceae > Streptomyces > Streptomyces sp. NPDC007863. The sequence continues at coordinate 70,089 of NZ_JBEYEI010000005.1, read as the reverse complement.
GGCCGTCACCCTCACCGGCGGCGGCGACCCCACCCTCGACGAGACCCGCCTGAAGGCCCTCGCCGGCGACACCGCCCGCGCCCTCAGGGAGCGCGGCCACACCTCCGTGCGCCTCGCCTACGACACCGGCCTCTACCGGGGACCCGTCCTCCACCCGATCGGCCCCAACGAGAACCTCGCCCCCGTCACCGCCCTCATGACCCGCGGCGGCCGCCTCGACGACAGCACCACCGGACCCGCCCCCCGCTCCGGCGACCCCGCCCGCGACACCGCCACCGCCTTCGCCGCCCACCTCGCCGACGCCGGCGTCAAGGTCACCGGCGCCCCCGCCCCCGGCCGCACCCCGAAGGGCGCCCCCCTCGCCCGTACGGACTCCGCCCCCCTCGCCGACCTCGTCGAGCGCACCCTCACCCACAGCGACAACGACCTCGCCGAGGCCCTCGCCCGGCAGACCGCCCTCGCCCGCAAGCAGCCCGCCTCCTTCGCCGGCGCCGAGAAGGCCGTCCGCGCCGAACTCGCCCACCGCGCGCTCCCCGTCACCGGCGCCCGCTTCGCCGACGGCAGCGGCCTCGACCGCCGCGACCGCGTCTCCGCGCTCTTCCTCACCACCCTCCTCTCCCGCGCCGCGTCGGACTCCGAACTGCGCCCGCTCCTCACCGGCCTCCCCGTCGGCGGCTTCACCGGCACCCTCGCCGGCCGCTACGGCCAGGCCCCCGCCGGCGCCGGCCTCGTCCGCGCCAAGACCGGCACCCTCACCGGGGTCAACACCCTCGCCGGCACCGTGGTCACCGCCGAAGGCCGCCTCCTCGCCTTCGCGTTCCTCGCCGGCCGCACCCCCTCCCCGGACCTGGCCCAGCCCGCCCTCGACCGCCTCTCCGCCGCCCTCACCGGCCAGAAGTGACCCCCGAGACCGACCGGAACCGACCCCCGGCGCCACCCTCCGGACCGGACCCGAACCGGGCCCGAACCCGTACCGTTGACCCATGACGAGCATCGGTGGTGCAGGCACGTCCGGAATGGTCGACTGGAACCTCGCGGTGGCGACCGCGACCAGGCTGGTCCGCCCCGGCCCCGACGTCGGACGTGACGAGGCCCGCGCCGTCGTCGCCGAGCTCCGCCGCCACGCCAAGGCCGCCGAGGAGCACGTCCGCGCCTACACCCGGATGCTCCCCGAGGGCACCGAGGCCCACGACACGCCCGTCCTCGTCGTCGACCGCGCCGGCTGGATCAAGGCCAACGTCGCCGGCTTCCGCGAACTCCTCACCCCGCTCCTCGGCAAGATGCAGGAGCGCCGCACCACCAGCCCCGGAAGCACCGTCCTCGGCGCCGTCGGCGGCAAGGTCACCGGCGTCGAGCTCGGCATGCTGCTCTCCTTCCTGGCCTCCCGCATCCTCGGCCAGTACGAGACCTTCGCCCCCGTCACCCGCGACCTCCCCGGAGCCCCCGAAGGCGGCGGCCGGCTCCTCCTCGTCGCCCCCAACATCGTCCACGTCGAACGCGAACTCGGCGTCTCCCCCCACGACTTCCGCCTCTGGGTCTGCCTCCACGAGGAGACCCACCGCACCCAGTTCACCGCCGTCCCCTGGCTCCGCGACCACCTCCAGGGCGAGATCCAGTCATTCCTCGCCGCCACCGAGGTCGACCCCGGCACCTTCGTCGAACGCCTCCGCGAAGCCGCCCAGAGCCTCGCCGGCGGCCGCCCCGAGGCCGAGGAGGGCGACCCCTCCCCCTCCCTCGTCGAACTCGTCCAGACCCCCGAGCAGCGCGAGATCCTCGGCCGCCTCACCGCCGTCATGTCCCTCCTCGAAGGCCACGCCGACTACGTCATGGACGGCGTCGGACCCCAGGTGGTCCCCTCCGTCGCCGAGATCCGCGAGAAGTTCCAGGCCCGCCGCGCCCGCGGCGCCTCCCGCCTCGACCTCGCGCTGCGCAAGCTCCTCGGCCTCGACGCCAAGCTCCGCCAGTACCGCGACGGCGAGCGCTTCGTCCGCGCCGTCGTCGAGCAGGTCGGCATGGACGGCTTCAACCGCGTCTGGACCTCCCCCAACACCCTCCCCACCAAGAGCGAGATCGCCGCCCCCGCCGACTGGATCGCCCGGGTCCACCGCAGGGCGGAATCCTGAGGCGGCGAAGCACCGTAAGGCAGACTCCTGGGGCGGAAGCGGCGGACGGCACCGAAACGCGACGGAACGCGCCACCAATCACCCATCCGAGGGACCCTGAGCGTGGGGTGAGGCGTGCAATGCTCGGGTAAGGGCCACGTTTCTGTCACCATCGACGCACTCTGAGTGACCGAACACCCCATTCCGACCGTTAAGACTCCGACCGAGGCACCCCACCCCATCCACGAAGGGCACCGAACCATGGGTCCCCATCCTGCGGTCGCGGCGATACGCCTGGCGGTCCGCCGCGTACTCCACGACGTCCTCACCGAGCACCCCGCCGACCCCGCCGCCCCCCGCGACACGCACCCCCTCGTGCTCGTCGCCTGCTCCGGCGGAGCCGACTCCATGGCGCTCGCCTCCGCCCTCGCCTTCGAGGCCCGCAAACTCCCCGTCCGCGCCGGCGGCATCACCGTCGACCACGGCCTCCAGGACGGCTCCTCCGGCCGCGCCGACGAGGTCGCCGACCGCATGACCGCCCTCGGCCTCGGCCCCGTCGAAGCCGTCGCCGTCACGGTCGGACGCGAAGGCGGCCCCGAGGCCGCCGCCCGCGACGCCCGCTACGCCGCCCTCGACGCCGCCGCCGAGCGCCACGGCGCCACCGCGATCCTCCTCGGCCACACCCGCGACGACCAGGCCGAGACCGTCCTCCTCGGCCTCGCCCGCGGCTCCGGCATCCGCTCCCTCTCCGGCATGGCCGCCGTCTCCGGAACACAGGGCCGCTACCGCCGCCCCTTCCTCCAGCTCGACCGCCAGACCGTCCGCAAGGCCTGCATCGCCCAGGAACTCGCCGTCTGGGACGACCCCCACAACAGCGACCCGGCCTACACCCGCTCCCGGCTGCGCCACGAAGGCCTCCCCGCCCTGGAGAAGGCCCTCGGCAAGGGCGTCGTCGAAGCCCTCGCCCGGACGGCCCAGCTCTCCCGCGACGACGCCGACGCCCTCGACACCTGGGCCGCCGACGCCGAGAACGCCGTACGCGACGAGGCGGGCGCCCTCGAATGCGCCAAGCTCTTCGGACTGCCCCCCGCCGTACGCCGCCGCGTGCTGCGCCGCGCCGTCATCGCCGAGGGCGCCCCGGCCGGCTCCCTCTTCGCCCGCCACATCGAAGAACTCGACCGGCTCATCACCGGCTGGCGCGGTCAGGGCGCCATCAACCTGCCCGGTCGCGTCGAAGCCCGCCGCCAGGGTGGCAGACTGGTCATCCGGCAAGGCTGACGCACGCTGCAACGAAAGTGACCCGGGTGAACGAGAAGGACATGGGCACCGACCTCCAGTCGGTGCTCATCACCAAGGAAGAGATCGACGCCAAGCTGGCCGAGCTGGCGGCCAAGATCGACGCGGAATACGCGGGCAAGGACCTGCTCATCGTCGGAGTCCTCAAGGGCGCCGTGATGGTGATGGCGGACCTGGCACGCGCCCTGTCCACCCCCGTCACCATGGACTGGATGGCCGTCTCCTCCTACGGCGCGGGCACCCAGTCCTCGGGCGTCGTCCGCATCCTCAAGGACCTCGACACCGACATCAAGGGCAAGCACGTCCTGATCGTCGAGGACATCATCGACTCCGGCCTGACGCTGTCCTGGCTCCTGTCGAACCTCGGCTCGCGCGAGCCGGCCTCCCTGGAGGTCTGCACCCTGCTGCGCAAGCCGGACGCCGCCAAGGTCGCCATCGACGTCAAGTGGATCGGCTTCGACATCCCCAACGAGTTCGTCGTCGGCTACGGCCTCGACTACGCCGAGAAGTACCGGAACCTTCCGTTCGTCGGCACGCTCGCCCCGCACGTCTACGGCGGCTGAGCGACCCCCGCGCGGCGGGGAACCCGCACCGCCTTCCCCCCGTTGAACCACGGGAAGGCGGTCGCGGGCGACGATGCTGAGGTACCGTCCGAAGAACAGCTTTTCTCACACCGTGCTTTTCGCACAGCTTTTCTCATACAGCGGCATTTACCTACGGGCAGGAGGGACGGGGCGATTCTCGCTCCGTATGGATGGACGTGAAGCGATACTTCCGTGGGCCGGTCATGTGGATCGTGCTGGCCGTCCTCGCCGTGGTCGTGCTGATGCAGGTCGTCGGCTCGTCCGAGGGCTACAAGACGGTGGACACCGGCAAGGTCGTCCAGGCGATCGACAAGAACCAGGTCAAGCAGGCAAAGATCACCACCGGTGACGAGCAGATCGTCAAGATCGAGCTCACCGGCGACACGAAGATCGACGGCAGCAGCAAGGTCCAGGCCAGCTACATCGGCACCCAGGGCGCTGACCTCGCCGACAAGCTGCAGGAGAAGTTCGAGGCCGGACAGATCGAGAAGGGCTACACCGTCTCCCCGACGAAGCAGTCGCCCTTCGTCTCGATCCTGCTCTCGCTCCTCCCCTTCGTCCTCATCGTGGTCGTCTTCCTCTTCCTGATGAACCAGATGCAGGGCGGCGGCTCCCGCGTCATGCAGTTCGGCAAGTCCAAGGCGAAGCTCATCACCAAGGACACGCCCAAGACGACCTTCGCGGACGTCGCCGGCTCGGACGAGGCCGTCGAGGAACTCCACGAGATCAAGGAATTCCTCCAGGAGCCCGCCAAGTTCCAGGCCGTCGGCGCCAAGATCCCCAAGGGCGTCCTGCTCTACGGCCCGCCCGGAACCGGCAAGACGCTCCTCGCGCGCGCCGTCGCCGGCGAGGCCGGGGTGCCCTTCTACTCGATCTCCGGCTCCGACTTCGTCGAGATGTTCGTCGGCGTCGGCGCCAGCCGCGTCCGCGACCTCTTCGAGCAGGCCAAGGCGAACGCCCCGGCCATCGTCTTCGTCGACGAGATCGACGCGGTCGGCCGCCACCGCGGCGCCGGCCTCGGCGGCGGACACGACGAGCGCGAGCAGACCCTCAACCAGCTGCTCGTCGAGATGGACGGCTTCGACGTCAAGGGCGGCGTCATCCTGATCGCCGCCACCAACCGCCCCGACATCCTCGACCCCGCCCTCCTGCGCCCGGGCCGCTTCGACCGGCAGATCGCCGTCGACCGCCCCGACATGCAGGGCCGCCTGGAGATCCTCAAGGTCCACCAGAAGGGCAAGCCGGTCGCGCCGGACGTCGACCTCGGCGCCGTCGCCCGCCGCACCCCCGGCTTCACCGGCGCGGACCTGTCCAACGTCCTCAACGAGGCCGCGCTCCTCACCGCCCGCAGCGACCAGAAGCTGATCGACAACAAGGCTCTGGACGAGGCGATCGACCGTGTGGTCGCGGGCCCGCAGAAGCGGACCCGGATCATGTCGGACAAGGAGAAGAAGATCACCGCGTACCACGAGGGCGGCCACGCCCTGGTCGCGGCGGCCTCCCCGAACGCCGACCCCGTCCACAAGATCACCATCCTGTCCCGCGGCCGCGCCCTGGGCTACACGATGGTCCTCCCGGACGAGGACAAGTACTCCACCACGCGCAACGAGATGCTCGACCAGCTCGCCTACATGCTGGGCGGCCGCGCCGCGGAGGAGCTCGTCTTCCACGACCCGACCACGGGCGCCGCGAACGACATCGAGAAGGCCACGGCCACCGCCCGCGCGATGGTCACGCAGTACGGCATGACCGAGCGGCTCGGCGCCATCAAGTTCGGCGGCGACAACACCGAGCCCTTCCTCGGCCGCGAGATGTCCCACCAGCGCGACTACTCGGAAGAGGTCGCCGCGCTGGTCGACGAAGAGGTCAAGAAGCTCATCGAGACCGCGCACAACGAGGCGTGGGAGATCCTGGTCGAGAACCGCGACGTCCTCGACAACCTGGTCCTGGCCCTCCTGGAGAAGGAGACCCTGGGCAAGGAGGAGATCGCCGAGATCTTCGCCCCGATCGTCAAGCGCCCGGCCCGCCCGGCCTGGACCGGTTCGGCCCGCCGCACCCCGTCCACGCGCCCGCCGGTCCTCTCCCCCAAGGAGCTGGCCCTGACGAACAGCGCGAACGGCACGGCCTCGGTGGACACCACCAAGGGCATCGACATCGCCCCCGAGGACACCCCGGAGCCCTGAGCCCCGGCCCCCCGGAATGGAAGCCGCGCCCCCACAGGTTCTAGCCTGTGGGGGCGCGGCTTTTTGCGCGCCATGTCAGACCAGACGGAACGAGGCACAGATGACCGACCCGGTGACGCTGGACGGCGAAGGCACGATCGGCGAGTTCGACGAGAAGCGCGCCGAGAACGCCGTACGAGAGCTCCTCATCGCGGTCGGCGAGGACCCGGACCGCGAGGGCCTCAGGGAGACGCCTGCGCGCGTGGCGCGGGCGTACAAGGAGATATTCGCCGGGCTGTGGCAGCAGCCCGAGGACGTCCTGACGACCACGTTCGACCTGGGCCACGACGAGATGGTGCTGGTCAAGGACATCGAGGTGTACTCGACCTGTGAGCATCACCTCGTCCCGTTCCGCGGGCTGGCCCACGTGGGGTACATCCCGTCCACCACGGGCAAGATCACGGGCCTGTCGAAGCTGGCCCGGCTGGTGGACGTCTACGCCCGCCGGCCCCAGGTGCAGGAACGTCTCACCACTCAGGTGGCGGATTCTCTGATGGAGATCCTGGAGCCGCGCGGCGTCATCGTGGTCGTCGAGTGCGAGCACATGTGCATGTCGATGCGCGGCATCCGTAAGCCGGGCGCCAAGACCATCACCTCGGCGGTCCGCGGCCAGCTGCGCGACCCCGCGACCCGTGCCGAGGCGATGAGCCTCGTCATGGCGCGCTGACGCGCGCCGGCGACGCTCTCAGGCCCGGGCTCCGCCCGGGCCTTCGTCGTCCTCCGGGAGCTTGCAGACGCGTTCCAGGAAGAGGGCGGCGGCGATGACGCCGAAGGCGGCGACGACCGCGGCGGCGGCGTAGAGGGCCTGGTCGCGGCGGGCGGGGACGTCGAGGGAGCCGAGGAGGAAGACGCCCACGCCGCCGTAGAGGCCGGCGACGAGGGCGGCGACCAGGGCGCTGGCCTGGCCGAAGACGACCGCGCGGGCGGCCATCAGGGGTTCGACGCCCTTGGCGCCGGGGCGGCGCTCGCGCTGGGCCTTGAGGCGGACCCGGATCGAGAGGGCGGTGGCGGTGAGGACCACCGCGATCACGGCCAGGACGATGGGCGCGGCGAGCGGCACGCTGGGGAGCGTGCCGACCGAGTCCCAGAGGCGGGCGCCACCCCAGGAGAGGATGCCGGCGACCAGGAAGAGTCCGGCGAGCACCTTGAGCCGCAGTTGTTTCACCGGGTGTCCTTCACGTGGTCGCGGGTGGTCTGCCACGTAGCGTAACGATTACTCGGGGAGACGGAGTTCCAGGTCGGGGCGGGGTGTCAGGCCTTCGCGGCCGAGGGCGGCCAGGAGGGCGGCCACGGGGCCGTGGCCGGGGAGCTGGGCCTCGGGGTCCACGTCGTGCCAGGGGGCCAGCACGAAGGCGCGCTGGTGGGCCCGGGGGTGCGGGAGGGTGAGGACGGGGTCGTCGGAGACCACGTCCGCGTAGGTGACGATGTCGACGTCGAGGGTGCGGGCGCCCCACCGCTCGTCGCGGACGCGGTGGAAGGCCTCCTCGACGGCCTGGGCGCGCTCCAGGAGGGAGGAGGGCGGCAGGGTGGTCCGTACGACGGCGACGGCGTTGAGGTACGAGGGCTGGCTGCCGGGCTCGACGCCCCAGGGCGCGGTCTCGTAGACCGGGGAGACGGCCTTGACGCGGAGGCCGGGGGTGTCGGCGAGGGCGTCGACGGCTCCCTGGAGGTTCTCCAGGCGGTTGCCGAGGTTGGCGCCGAGGGCGACGACGGCCCATCGGGGGTTGGAGAGGGTGGTGTCGGCGGCGTCGACGGTCGCGACGACGGAGGCCGGCACGGGCTGGACGGTGGGGTCGCTCTGGCTCGGTTTCATCGTCGGCTCCGGGTGATCGTGATGGTGACGTCGTCGAAGGGGACGGTGATGGGGGCGTCCGGCTTGTGGACGACCACCTCGACCTCCTGCACGCCCGCGTGGCTGAGGCACTGCTGGGCGATGCGCTCGGCGAGGGTTTCGATCAGGTCCACGGGCTCGCCCTGGACGACGTCGACGACCTCCTCGGCGACGACGCCGTAGTGGACGGTCTTGGTGAGGTCGTCGTCGGCGGCCGCCGGGCGGGTGTCCAGGCCGAGGACCAGGTCCACGATGAAGGTCTGCCCCTCCTCGCGCTCCTTGGGGAAGACGCCGTGGTGACCTCGGGCCTTGAGGCCGCGCAGCGCGACACGATCCACGCGAATCACTCCTGCTGTCGTAGGTGGCGGGCACGCAGCCGGGTGCGGACGGCCGGGTGTCCTCCATCGAATCTACCTGCGGGCACCGACAGCGCTTGCTGTCGGGGCCGTCAGATGGAGGGTCCGGTGTCGTCGTCGGGGGCCGCGGGGGGCGTGCCGGCGTCGGCTTCGGCGATGACGGGGGAGGCGTGGTGGGACCAGATCCGCCACCCTTCGGGGGTCCTGCGGTAGGCGTTGGTGGCGACGACGAGCTGGCCGACGAGGGGGCCGAGCTCGGCGCCGTCCTCGGCGGGGCCGCCGCTGAGGATGTTCTCGGTGCAGGTGACGAGGGCGGTGTCGCCGGCGAGGGAGACCCGTACGTCGGTGAGGAAGAACTGGATGTAGTCGGTGTGCGCCATGATCAGCGCGTACGAGCGGAGGACCTCGCCGTGGCCGGTGAGGACGGGCCAGCCGGGGTGGACGCAGGAGATCCCGGTGGCGCCGTCGTCGAGCCAGAGGTCTTCGAGGCGGTCGAAGTCGCCTTCCTCCATCGCGGCGTAGAAGGCGGTGTTGACGGCCTCGACGGCGGCGAGGTCGGCTTCGCGTCCGGTGGTCACCGGGCTCCTTCGACGGCGCGGGCCACGCGGACGGCGTCGGCGGTGGCGCGGACCTCGTGGACGCGGACGGCCCAGGCGCCCTCGTGGGCGGCGAGGGCGGAGACGGCGGCGGTGGCGGCGTCGCGTTCGCGGGCGGGCGGCGGGGTGGCGCCGGGGCCGCGGGTGAGGACGTGGCCGAGGAAGCGTTTGCGGGAGGCGGCGACGAGGAGGGGGCGGCCGAGGGCGCGCAGTTCGGGGAGGTGGGCGACGAGGGCGAGGTCGTGGGGGGCGAGCTTGGCGAAGCCGAGGCCGGGGTCGAGGACGATCCGCTCGGGGGCGACGCCGCCGTCGACGACGGCCTCCATCCGGGTGCGGAGTTCGGTGACGACCTCGGTGACGACGTCGTCGTAGACGGCGAGGCTGTTCATGTTCTCGCTGAAGCCGCGCCAGTGCATGACGACGAAGGGGACCTCGGCGGCGGCGACGGCGGGGACCATGCCGGGGTCGGCGAGGCCGCCGCTGACGTCGTTGACGAGGACGGCGCCGGCCTGGACGGCGGCGGCGGCGACGGAGGCCCGCATGGTGTCGACGGAGACGGTGACGCCTTCGGCGGCGAGGCCGCGGACGACGGGGACGACCCGGCGGAGCTCCTCCTCCTCGTCGACGCGGGTGGCGCCGGGGCGGGTGGACTCGCCGCCGACGTCGACGAGGTCGGCGCCCTGGGCGACGAGGTCGAGGCCGTGCTTGACGGCGGTGGTGGTGTCGAACCAGCGGCCGCCGTCGGAGAAGGAGTCCGGGGTCACGTTGACCACGCCCATGACCGCGCAGCGGTCCCACTCGGGGAGGCCGAGGGGAGCGCCCCGGTCGATCGTCGTACTCATACGACCAGCGTAGGGCCCGGCGGGGGCGGGGGCGGTCTCAGGCGGCGCCGACCTCTTCGCGGGCGGTGCGCTGGGGGACGACGTGGGCGCAGGGGCGGGGGGTCCTGGCGGGGCGGCGGCGGGTGAAGGGGCGGGGCAGGGCGAGGGTGAGGAAGCCTTCGGCCTGCATGGCGGCGAGGCCGATGCGGGGGAGGTCGCGGCCGGCGCGGTAGACGACGAAGCGGGGTTCCCAGCGGGGCTGGAACTTGGCGTTGAACTTGTAGAGGGACTCGATCTGGAACCAGCGCGAGAGGAAGAGGAGGAGGCCGCGCCAGAGGCGGAGGACGGGTCCGGCGCCGATGCGTTCGCCGCGGGCGAGGGCGGAGCGGAACATGGCGAAGTTGAGGGAGACGCGGCGGATGGCGAGGCCGGGGGCGGCCTGGAGGGCGGCGACGATGAGGAGTTCGTTCATGCCGGGGTCGGCGGAGCGGTCGCGGCGCATGAGTTCGAGGGACATGCCGTCGGGGCCCCAGGGCACGAAGTGGATCATGGCTTTGAGGTCGCCGTAGGGGCCGTCGGGCCGGTCGGGGTCGGCGAGGTGGGCGGTCGCTATGACGGCGTCGCCGTCGCCGGGGGCGCCGATGCGGCCGAGGGCCATGGAGAAGCCGCGCTCGGTGTCGGTGCCGCGCCAGGCGGCGGCGGCTTTCCGGATGCGGTCGAGTTCGTCGTCGGAGAGGTCGCGGACCCGGCGTACGCGGGTGGTGTAGCCGCCGCGTTCGATCCGCTTGACCATCTGGCGGACGTTGCGCATGGCGCGGCCGGAGAGGGAGAAGGCGTCGACGTCGATGACGGCCTCGTCGCCGAGTTCGAGGGCGTCGAGTCCGGTCTCGCGGGTCCAGACCTGGCCGCCGGTCTCGGAGCAGCCCATGACGGCGGGGGTCCAGGAGTGGGCGCGGGCCTCGTCCATGAAGCGTTCGATGGCGCCGGGCCAGGCTTCGACGTCGCCGATGGGGTCGCCGCTGGCGAGCATGACGCCGGAGACGACGCGGTAGCAGACGGCGGCCTTGCCGCTGGGGGAGAAGACGACGCCCTTGTCGTGGCGGAGGGCGAAGTGGCCGAGGGAGTCGCGGTCGCCGTGGCGGTCGAGGAGGGCGCGGAGCCGGGTCTCGTCGTCGGCGGTGAGGCGGGCGGCGGGGTGTTCGGGGCGGAGGGCGAGGTAGAGCGTGGTGAGGGCGGTGAGCATGCCGAGGGCGCCGAGGGAGTAGCCGACGGTCCAGTCGACGCCGTGGGTGTAGGCGACGGGGCCTTCGACGCCGACGAGTCCGAGGAGGACGTGTTCGAGGCGGTCGGTGAGGCTGGGGTCGCCGACGACGCGGCGGGGGTGGGCGCTGACGACGACGAGGCCGAGGGCGAGGGAACCTGCGCCCAGGACGACGAAGTTGGCGAGGGCCCGCCAGCGGCTGCGGGGGTCGGGGAGGGCGGCGAACTGGTCGCGGTGGCGCAGCAGCAGGGCGAGCAGGGCGAGGGAGAGCAGGGAGCCGAGGACGGAGTGGCGCCAGACGAACTGGGCGACGGCGCCGAGCGGCAGGAGGAGGACGACGGCGCGCCAGGCGCGGCGTTTGTGGCGTTTGAGGCCGTGGGCGAGGAGGAGCAGGAGGACGCCGGCGGAGAGCGAGACGGCGGCGGAGAGGGGGCCGAGGGTGCCGGGGAGGACTTCGGCGAGGGCGTGGACGCGGCTGGCGCGGAAGCGGGGGAAGACTCCGGCGGCGATGTCGAGGAGTCCGACGAGGGTGCAGGCCGTGCCGATGAGGGAGGGGACCCGTTCCGGTCGTGGGCCGCGGAGAATTCGGCGGACCCGAACCGGAACCGATGATGTTTTGTCCCCATCTACCGTGACAGACATCGCTTCCTGCGCTTCCCGTGCTTCCGTGGTCGTTTTCGGCCCTGTTCGGGGCGCTCCTTAGGACGGGGCTGCGCGGGGGCGGGTTCATTCGGGCACAGGAAATTCTCAGGAAGTCGTCGGGACGTCCGGGAAGTCGTATGCGGGAAGGTGCGGACGTCTGATGGGTCTGACGAGTGGCGCGGCGCTGGTCACGGCGGTGGCGGCGGCCCTCGCGCTGTTCGCGGTCACGGTGGTGCTGTGGCCGCGGCTGGCCCGCCGGGGGTGGCGGCCGGTGCTCGGCAGGGTGGGGCTGCTGTTCGCGACGCAGCTGGCGCTGTTCGCGGCGGTGGGGCTGGCGGCGAACCGTTCCTTCCTCTTCTACGGCTCCTGGGCCGATCTGTTCGGCCAGGAGCAGGAGATGGGGGTGGTCGTCGACCACGGCGCCGCCGCGAAGGACGTCCGGGTGGTGGGGACGCGGGCCGTGGACGTGCCGGGCGGGGCGCGGCCCGCGGTGGGCGGGCAGATCCAGGAGGTGGTGGTGCGGGGCGACCGGTCGGGGATCACCTCGCCGGCCTTCGTCTATCTGCCGCCGGAGTACTTCCAGGAGCGGTACGCGAAGCGGTCGTTCCCGGCGGCGGTGGTGCTGACGGGGTATCCGGGCACGGCGGAGAACCTGATCAAGGGGCTGAAGTACCCCCGGACGGCGTACCTCCAGGCGAAGGAGGGGCGGATGCAGCCGATGGTCCTGGTGATGCTGCGCCCGACGGTGGCGCCGCCGCGGGACACCGAGTGCGTGGACGTGCCGGGCGGCCCGAAGACGGAGACCTTCTTCGCGGAGGATCTGCCGCGGGCGGTCTCGGAGTCGTACCGGGTGGGGTCGAAGCCGCGGAACTGGGGGTTCATGGGGAACTCGACGGGGGGTTACTGCGCGCTGAAGATCGCGCTGCACCACCCGGACCGGTTCGTGGCGGGGGCGGGGTTCTCGGCGTACTACCGGGCGGCGGAGGACGTGACGACCGGTGACCTCTTCCACGGGGACCGGGAGCTGAGGCGCCGGTCGGACCTGCTGTGGAGCCTGGACCACCGGCCGCAGCCGGCGTCGTCGTTCCTGGTGACGACGTCGAAGCAGGGCGAGGGGAACCTGAAGGGGACCCGGGAGTTCGTCCGCAAGGTGAAGAGCCCGGCGCGGGTCTCCTCGATCACGCTGGAGAGCGGCGGGCACAACTTCACCACGTGGAACCGGGAGATCCCGCCCGGCCTGGTGTGGATGAGCGGGAAGCTGCGGGCGGACTGACCTACGCGGTGCTGCGGCGCAGGGCGCGGTGGACTCCGGCGGGGGTGAGGGTGCCGAGCGCCCGGCCGTCCGCGCCGGTGACCGTCAGGTGTCCGGAGTCGTCCTGGAGGAGCAGCGCGAGCGCCTCCTTGAGGCTGCCGCCGAGGGGGACGGAGCGGGGGTCCCCGTCCCGCGCCGCGTCGTCCGGCAGCGGGTCGAGGTCGTCGGCGGTGACGGGGGTGACGGCGAGGCGCTTGAGGGCGCGGTCGCCGCCGACGAAGTCGGCCACGTACGGGGTGGCGGGGGAGGCGAGGACGGTGGCCGGGGTGTCGAACTGCTCGATGCGGCCCTGTCCGTAGACGGCCATGCGGTCGCCCATCCGGACGGCCTCCTCGATGTCGTGGGTGACGAGGAGGACGGTCTTGCGGACGGTGGCCTGGAGGGCGAGGAACTCGTTCTGGAGCCGTTCGCGGACGACGGGGTCGACGGCGCCGAAGGGCTCGTCCATGAGGAGGACCGGCGGGTCGGCGGCGAGCGCGCGGGCCACGCCGACGCGCTGGCGCTGTCCGCCGGAGAGCTGCGCGGGGTAGCGGGTGCCGTGGACGGCGGGGTCGAGGCCGACGAGTTCGAGGAGTTCGGCGGCACGCGCGCGTGCGGCGGCCTTCTTCCAGCCGAGGAGGGCGGGGACGGTCGCGGTGTTGTCGAGGACCGTGCGGTGGGGGAAGAGCCCGACCTGCTGGATGACGTAGCCGATCTTGCGGCGGAGGGCGACGGGGTCCACCCCGGCGATGTCGTGGCCGTCGACGAGGACGCGGCCGGCGGTCGGCTCGACCAGCCGGTTCACCATCATCATCGTGGTCGTCTTGCCGCAGCCCGAGGGGCCCACGAGCGTGACGAGCTCACCTTCGGCGACCTCGAAGGAGAGGTCGTCGACCGCGGTGGTGCCGTCCGGATAGCGCTTGGTCACCTGTTCGAACCGGATCATGGGCCCATTGTGTCCCCTCGTCATCCGGCTTGTGTGAAGGAGGTGTTGCGGCGAGGTGGCGGATGGGCGCCACAGGGCCGTGGACCGGCCGTTTCGTCGGTGGGGCGGGTTAGGGTCGTCGTCAGACACACGTTCTAGCGGCGGCGGCCTGGGGGAGGTCCGGATGAGCGCACCGAACTGTCTGGTCGCCAACGACTGGATCTGCGGGGAGTATCTGCGCACCCGCCGCGAGGAGCTGACCGACGCCCTGGTCCAACACATCGGCCTCACCGCCGCCTCGGTGGCGATCGCGCTGCTCGTCGCCGTGCCGCTGGCCCTCCTGGTCCGGGCCCGCCCGCGCCTGGCCACCCCCGTCCTCGGGCTCACCACCCTGCTCTACACGGTGCCGTCGCTCGCCATGTTCTCGCTGCTGCTGCCCGTCTTCGGGCTCTCCTCCGCGCTCGTCGTCACCGGTCTCGTGCTGTACGCCCTGACGATCCTGGTGCGGAACGCGCTGGCCGGACTCGAAGCCGTGCCGGCCGAGACCCGGGAGGCCGCCCGGGGCCTCGGCTTCGGTCCCTGGCGGCTGCTCTGTCAGGTCGAACTGCCGCTCGCGCTGCCGGTCCTGATGGCCGGCGTCCGGATGGCCACGGTCTCCACCATCGCGCTCACGACCATCGGCTCGGTCGTCGGCCGCGGCGGCCTCGGCAATCTCATCGAGGACGCCCTGCCCACCTTCTTCAAGGCGCAGGTGCTCGCCGCCTCCGTGCTCTGCGTGCTGCTCGCCGTCGCCGCCGACCTGCTGCTCCTGGGCCTCCAGCGGCTGCTCACGCCCTGGTCGAGGGCCCAGGGCGCGCCGGGGGGTGAGTGAGGTGGGGGTCGTGACGGACGCGTGGACCTGGCTCACCACCGGCGCGCACTGGACCGGCGAGGAGGGCATCGCGGCGCGCCTCGCCGAGCACGTGTACGTGAGCGGGCTTGCGCTGCTGATCGCCGGCGCGGTCGCGCTGCCCCTTGGCCTCTGGCTCGGCCACCTCGGGCGCGGCGGCGCCCTCGCGGTGAACGTGTCGAACGTGGGGCGGGCGGTCCCGGTCTTCGCGGTCCTCGCCCTCTTCATGGTCTCCCCGCTGCGGAACGCGGGCTACGTGCCGACCGTGACCGCGCTGGTCCTCTTCGCGATACCGCCGCTGCTGACCAACGCGTACGTGGGCGTGCGCGAGGTCGACCGGTCGGCCGTCCGGGCGGCCCGGGGCATGGGGATGACGGGTGCCCAGGTCTTCGGGCGGGTCGAGCTGCCGCTGGCGGCCCCGGTGGTCATGACGGGGGTACGCTCCGCCGCCGTGCAGGTGGTCGCCACCGCGACGATCGCCGCCATGGTCGGCCAGGGCGGCCTCGGCCGGATCATCACCGCGGGCTTCGCGCTGTACGACACCGCGCAGGTGGTCGCGGGCGCCGTCCTGGTGGCGCTGCTCGCGCTCGTGGTGGAGGGGGTGCTGGTCGGCGTGGACCGGCTCCTGGTGCCCCGGCCGCCTCGGACTTGACGTATTCGGTACACCGTAAAGAGAAGGACGGAAAGACGTGAACAGGATCTCGCGCGCCACCGGCGCTCTCCTTGGCGCCGCCGTGCTGGCCGTCTCGCTCACCGCGTGCGGCGGCGACAGCCTGGAGAAGGGCAAGGAGACGAGCTCCGGCGGCTCCGGCGGCGACAAGGGCACCCTGGTGGTGGGCGCCGCCGCCTTCACCGAGTCGAAGGTCCTCGCCGAGCTGTACGCGCAGCTGCTGCGCGACGCCGGCTACTCGGCCTCGGTCACCACCGTGAAGAACCGCGAGCTGTACGAGCCCGCCCTGGAGAAGGGCGAGATCGACGTCGTACCGGAATACGCGGCGACGCTCGCGGAATTCCTCAACGCGAAGGCGAACGGCCCGAAGGCGCCCGAGGAGAAGCCGGTCGCCTCCGGTGACGCGAAGGCCACCGTGGACGCGCTGCGGAAGCTCGCGGAGCCGCGCGGACTGAAGGTCCTGGAAGTCGGCGGGGCGGTCGACCAGAACGCCTTCGCGGTGTCGAAGGAATTCGCCGAGAAGAACAAGCTGAAGACCCTTTCGGATCTCGGCGCGGCGAAGCTGAAGGTGAAGATCGCGGCGGGCGACGAATGCGCGGTCCGCCCCTTCTGCGCCCCCGGTCTGAAGAAGACCTACGGCATCGACGTGACCGGCGTCGACCCCAAGGGCGTCGGCACCCCGCAGGCCAAGCAGGCCGTCAAGGACGGCGTGGACCAGCTGGTCCTCACCACCACCACGGACGCCACGATCGACGGCTTCGGCCTGGTGTTCCTGGAGGACGACAAGCACCTGCAGAACGCGGACAACGTGCTACCGGTGGTGAACGCGAAGGAGGCCGGCGCGCCCGAGGTCGCCGCCGCCCTCGACAAGCTCACCAAGGTGCTGACCACCGTGGATCTCGCCGAACTCAACCGCAAGGTCGACGCCGAGCGGGCGAAGCCGGAGGACGTCGCCGCCGCCTATCTGAAGGAGAAGGGGCTGGTCGGCAAGTAGTCGCCGGAGAGGGGAAGTCGGCCCGAAGCGGAAGCGGAACGAGGTCTGCCCGATTCCGTTGTCGAGAAGTGGCCAAATGATTGCCGGGCCGACCCCCCACGCCGCGCCTACGCACGGTAAATTTCAGGCCATGCCACGTGGACGCCACCGTCATTCCCCGCCTCTGCACAAGCTGATGCCGCCCTCCGCGGTCGCCGGCGCCGCGGTCGTCTGCGCCGCGGCGGCCTGGATCCCCGGGGAACTCGTGGTCGTGCGGCTGCTCGCCGTGGCGGCGTCGGCCGCCGCCGTCACCGGTGCCGTCCTCATGCGTGGCTGGGACCGCAGCGCCGGCCGCCAGGTCGCGGAACTGACCCGCGCCCGCACCGCCGACCAGTGGAAGGCCGAGGAGCGCCTCGCCGAACTGGAGGCGGACCTGGAGGAGTCCCGCGCCCTGCGCGTCCGCCTCGACGCCAAGCTCCGCGCCAAGCGCGTCGAACTGGCCGGGCTGCGCGGCGAGCACGCCGACCTGCTGCGCCGCTACGCGACCGCGGAGACCGAGCGCGCCAGCGCCCTCGAAGGCCGGCGCGTCCTGGCCCAGGCGAACGCCGAGGCCCCCAAGGAGCTGCCCGCCGCCGGGTCGACGCCCACCCCGGAGGCGTACCGCCGCGCCGCCCAGGCCCTGCGCGACCTGCCGCGCAACGCCGCCGCCCAGCAGGCCCGCCGCACCGCCGAGGCGGCCCGCGCCCGCGACCTCGCCGAGCGCGCCGCGCAGACCGAGGAGCCGCGCGGCCGGCACGCCGCCGAGCACGCCCACCCGGCGGGCCAGGACGCCCCGGCGGCGCTCGCCCCCGCCGCCACCGCGAAGGCCCTGCCCCCGGCGGCCCCGGACCGGACCCCGGCCGTCCCGGCGGCCAGCGCGATCGCCCCGTACGCGGCCCGCCGTCCCGCCCCGCGCACCGAGGGCGGCTTCGACTTCTTCGGCACGCAGGCCGGCCCGCAGACCGGCGCTCAGGCCGGTGCGCCGTCCGATCCGCAGGCGGGCACGCACAAGGCGGCCATCGAGGCCGTCCAGGACACCGACCTCGCCGACGTGGTGGGCGAGGAGGTCCTGGAGGAGGCCCGCGCCGCCGCCCTCCCGGCGCAGGGCCCCGCCCTCACCCCGGTCCCGGCCTCGGCCGCCGTCGGTCCCCGCCCCGCTCGCGCCGACGAGGAGCCGGCCGCGGAGGCTCCGGCCGAGGAGGAGCCCGTGGTGCCCCGCCCCTCCGCCGCCGGACCGATCGGCCAGGTCATCGACCTGACCGCGCACGACGAGACCGAGCAGCTCGACCTCGCCGAGCTGCGCGGCGCCGTCAACCAGTGACCCACCGCCTCGGCCTCCTCCCGCCGGAGGAGGTCCCGGCCCGCCGCGACGAGCTGATCGCCCTGTGCGCCCAGGCCTTCGCCGGCGCCCCCTGGCACGACACCCCGCTCGGCGCCGTACGGACCGCGGACCGGCTCCTGGAATCGGCCGCCCGCGGCGACGGCTTCCACGCGGTGACGGCCCTCGGGCCCGACGGCGAACTCCTCGGCCTCGCCGCCGGGTGGACCGGCACGGCCCTCTCCGGGGCGGAGCCCGCCTTCGAGCTCGCCGAACTCCTCGTCGCCCCCGCCCACCAGGGCCGCGGCCTCGGCCGGGCCCTCCACGACGCCCTGCTGGTGAACGCCGGGGCCGGGCCCGCCCTGCTGATGACCCTCGACGTGCCGGAACTGACGGACCGGTACGCCCGCTGGGGCTGGCGGGTCGTCGACCGCCGCCGCCCCGGCCGGGAGGAACGCGACTACGTGGTGATGCGCCGGGGCTGAGCGCCCCGGGCGGTCACTTGTCGATGTCGCCGACGACGAAGAAGAACGACCCCAGGATCGCGACCATGTCCGCGACCAGCGTCCCCGGCAGCAGCTCCACCAGCGCCTGGATGTTGTTGTACGAGGCCGAGCGCAGCTTCAGCCGGTACGGGGTCTTCTCGCCCTTCGACACCAGGTAGTAGCCGTTCAGCCCCAGCGGGTTCTCGGTCCAGGCGTACGTGTGCCCCTCCGGCGCCTTCAGGACCTTCGGCAGCCGCTGGTTGACCGGCCCCTGCGGCAGCTCGGCGAGCCGGTCCAGACAGGCGTCCGCCAGCTCCAGGGAGTTGTGCGTCTGGTCGAGGAGGCACTCGAAGCGGGCCAGGCAGTCGCCCTCCCGGCGGACCACGACCCGCAGGGTGTCCTGGAGCTCCCCGTAGGCCAGGTACGGCTCGTCGCGCCGCAGGTCGAAGTCGACGCCGGAGGCGCGGGCGATCGGCCCGGACACCCCGAAGGCGTGCACGGTCTCGGGGGCCAGGACGCCGACCCCGCGCGTGCGGGCCCGGAAGATCTCGTTCCCGAGGACCAGCCGGTCGTAGACGTCCATCCGCGACCGCACGTCCGCGACCGCCTGCCGGGCCCGGCCGAGCCAGCCCGCCGGCAGGTCCTCCTTGAGGCCGCCGACCCGGTTGAACATGTAGTGCATCCGGCCGCCCGAGACCTCCTCCATCACCGTCTGGAGCTCCTCGCGCTCCCGGAAGGCGTGGAAGACGGGCGTGATCCCGCCCAGCTCCAGCGGATAGGACCCCAGGAACATCAGATGGTTCAGGACCCGGTTCAGCTCCGCCAGCAGCGTCCGCAGCCAGACCGCCCGCTCCGGCACCTCCATGCCGAGCATCCGCTCGACGCCCATCACCACGCCCAGCTCGTTGGAGAAGGCGGACAGCCAGTCGTGGCGGTTGGCCAGCATGACGATCTGGCGGTAGTCGCGCGCCTCGAAGAGCTTCTCGGCGCCCCGGTGCATGTAGCCGACGACGGGCTCGGCGTGCCGGATCACCTCGCCGTCGAGCACCAGCCGCAGCCGGAGCACGCCGTGCGTGGAGGGGTGCTGCGGGCCGATGTTCAGCACCATGTCGGTGCTCTCCGCCGCGCCGCCGATGCCGACCGTGGTCTCCGTCATGCCGGACAGTATCCCCCGCCGCACGGCCCGCCGACGGGCCAGGGCCCGGCCTGTGGACAACCCCGGCCCTGTGGATGACCGGGACCGTTCACAGGGCCGCCCGCACCCGCCGGCTCACACCCGCTGGCTCAGCCACAGGAAGTCGCCCAGGCCTCCCCGCGCGGTCAGTTCGGCCGCCTCGCCGGCACCGGTCAGCGCCCGCACGTACGCCGCCGGGTCCGTCGAGGCGAGCGCGAGGGGCGGGCGGGCGCCGGAGACCCCGAGGCCGCGCAGCGCATCCCGCTGGGTCGTCAGCTCCGCCGGCACGCGCGCGTGGACCGCCGCCGCGCAGGCGTCCAGGGCCACGTGGGAGGTCAGGTCGCCGGTGCCGTCCGGGACCGGCGCGACCTCCCGCCCCGCCCGGAAGCCGGTCAGCGTGCCGAAGGGCGGCCGGGAGTCCCGTACGTGCCCGTAGTCCACGGCCACCGCCAGGCCCGCCGCCAGCGAGCCGACCGCCGCCGCCCATGCCTCGTCCCGGGGCCGGCCGATCTCGGCCCGCCCGCCCGGCTCGGCCAGCGGCCACCAGCGGGCCAGCCACCGCGCGTCCGGACCCGTGACCGGGGCGCCGAGCCGCTCCGCGCCGTCGGCGCGGACCTCCACGTATCGGACCGTGCCGTCCTCGCCCACCTCGGCGACGTCCACCGGCACGTTGTCCAGCCACTCGTTCGCGAAGAGCAGGCCCCGCACGCCCTCGGGGAGCCGGTCGGTCCACTCCACGCGCGCGTGCAGCCCGTCCGGCCGGGCGGCCCGCTCCACCGCGTGCGCCCGCACCCGCAGCCCCGCCGGGACCGCCGCCAGCACCCCGGTCAGCAGCTCGCCCCGGCCCGCGCCCACGTCCACCAGGTCGACCTCGTCGGTCCCCAGCTCCTCCGCCGTCGCGACGAGCAGCCGGGCCACCGCCGCCGCGAAGAGCGGCGAGGCGTGCACCGAGGTGCGGAAGTGGCCCGCGGGGCCCTCGGGGCGCAGGAAGAAGCCCCCGGGGCCGTACAGCGCCTCCTCGGTGGCCTCCCGCCACCCCCGCCACTCCCGGCCGCCCGGCTCCCGGCCGCCCCGCGGCCGTCCCGTCCCGCCCGTCACCCCGTCCGTCCCGTCATCCGTCACGCGCCCCAGTCTCCACCCCGGGGTGTACGGGTCCCGCCGCAAGGATCGACCGCTCGGTTGATCCCCCGCCCCCGGGCTTTCCCTACTCTGGGTTACGTGCAGCGCCTCTACGACTTCATCCGCAGCCACCCGACGGGCGTCGACGTCTTCTGGGCCGTCGTCCTCCTCGGGTTGTCCGTGCTGTGGATCGGGTCGATGTCCCCGGCCCTCGACCACGCCGCCGGCTACGGGGCGGTCGCCACGCTCTTCTCCCTGGTCGTCGCCCTGCGACGGCGGGCGCCCGAGAAGATGCTGGTCCTGGCCGTCGCCCTCGGCGTCGTCCAGCTGGTCCTCGACATCCAGACCTTCATGGCGGACTTCGCCATGCTCGTCATCATCTTCACCGTCGCCGCGCACGACGGCCCCCGCTGGGCCTCCCGGCTCGCGCTCGTCGGCGGACTGTGCGCCGCCCCGCTGTCCCAGCTGAGGTGGCCGCTGGAGGAGACGGTCTCGGTGCCCGCCCGGGTCTTCTTCACGGTGATCATGGCCGTGCCGTTCGCCCTCGCCTGGGTCCTCGGCGACTCGCTGCGCACCCGCCGCGCGTACTTCGCCCAGCTGGAGGAGAGGGCCGCCCGGCTCGAACGGGAGCGGGAGGCCCAGGCCAAGGTCGCGGTGGCCGCCGAGCGGGCCCGGATCGCCCGCGAGCTCCACGACGTCGTCGCGCACAACGTGTCGGTGATGGTGGTGCAGGCCGACGGCGCCGCCTACGTCATGGACTCCTCCCCGGAGACCGCCAAGCAGGCCCTGGAGACCATCTCCACCACCGGCCGGCAGGCGCTCGCCGAGATGCGCCGCCTCCTCGGCATCCTGCGCACCGGCGAGCACCAGGAGGCGGGGGAGTACGTCCCGCAGCCCGACGTGGAGCAGATCGAGGAGCTCGTCGAGCAGGTGCGGGGCGCCGGGCTCACCGTCGACCTCGCCGTCGAGGGCACCCCGCGCGAGCTGCCCACCGGCGTCGGCCTGACCGCCTACCGGATCGTCCAGGAAGCCCTCACCAACACCCGCAAGCACGGCGGCCCCGACGCCGGCGCCAGCGTCCGGCTCGTCTACTTCGACGACGGCCTCGGCCTGCTCGTCGAGGACGACGGCCGGGGCGCGCCCCAGGAGATGTACGAGGACGGCGGCGCCGACGGGCGCGGTCACGGTCTCATCGGCATGCGGGAGCGGGTGGGCATGGTGGGCGGCACCCTGGACGCGGGGCCGCGCCCCGGCGGCGGTTTCCGGATCAGCGTCCTGCTGCCGCTCAAGCCCGCACACTGAGAGTCCGCGAGTCCCGTTCCGTCCCCACCCACCGAAGGAACCCCATGTCCATCCGCGTGATGCTCGTCGACGACCAGGTGCTGCTGCGCACCGGTTTCCGCATGGTGCTCGCCGCCCAGCCGGACATGGAGGTCGTGGCCGAGGCGGGCGACGGCGCGGAGGCCCTGGAGGTGCTGCGGACCACCGAGGTCGACGTCGTCCTCATGGACGTCCGGATGCCGCGCCTCGACGGGGTCGAGGCGACCCGGCGGATCTGCGCGGTGCCCGACGCCCCGAAGGTGCTCATCCTGACCACCTTCGACCTCGACGAGTACGCCTTCTCCGGCCTGAAGGCGGGCGCGAGCGGCTTCATGCTGAAGGACGTGCCGCCGGGCGAGCTGCTGGGCGCGATCCGCTCGGTGCACAGCGGCGACGCCGTCGTCGCCCCCTCGACCACCCGCCGGCTCCTGGACCGCTTCTCCCCGATGCTGCCGTCCTCCGGCCGCGAGCCCGAGCACCGCGAGGTGGAGAGGCTGACCGAGCGCGAGCGCGAGGTCATGCTCCTGGTCGCCCAGGGCCTGTCCAACGGCGAGATCGCCGCCCGTCTCGTCCTGTCGGAGGCGACGGTCAAGACGCACGTGGGCCGCATCCTCACCAAGCTGGGCCTGCGCGACCGCGTCCAGGTCGTCGTCCTCGCGTACGAGACGGGCCTGGTCCGCGCGGGCGGCGCCAAGGGCTGAACGGGCGGAGCCCCGGCGCCGGGGGCGGCTCAGCGCAGCACCGACTCCAGGAAGTCGCTGCCCAGGCGGGCGACGACGGAGAAGTCGAGCTGGTGCAGGACGTAGCGGCCCCGGCGGCGGGTGGTGAGCAGGCCGGCCTTGCGCAGGACGGCCAGGTGGCGGGAGACCTCGGGAGCGGTGATGCCGTGCGTGTCCGCCAGCTCGCTCGTCGAGTACGGGCCGCGCGCCAGGCTCCGGCACATCCGCATCCGCACCGGGTGGGCGAGCGCTTCGAGGCGGAGCCCCACGGTGCCGACGGACTCCAGGCCGCCGACCTCGCGGCTGGCCGCCGGATACATGATCACCGGCTGCCAGCCGGGCGTGTAGAGGGCCATGAGGTGGGGCCGGCCGAAGGCGCTGGGCACCAGCGTCAGGGCCCCGGCCCTGGCCTCCGTCCGGGCCTCGACCAGCTTGTCGACCACGATCCGGGTGCCCTCGTGGTCCTCCTCCAGGCACAGCGCCCGGGAGGCGTCCGCGAGGGCGTCGGCCAGGCCCTTGCGGCGCATCAGCTCCGTCTTGTGGCGGGCGTCGGCGGCGAGCTGCACCCGGACCCGCCGCCAGGTGTCGGCGAAGAAGGCCTCGTCGCAGTCCTCCAGGAGCCGCCGGATCCACGCGCGCGTGGCGGTGGGCGCGGAGATCATCCGCTCCGCGAACGCGGCCTGGCGCGGGCCGCGCGCGGCGGCCAGGTCCAGGGCGCGCCGCCGGGACCCCTCGTCGACCAGCGGGGACGGGATGCCGCCCCGGGCGTAGCGGGGGCTGCAGGAGATCTCCAGGGCGGCGCCGACGAAGGTCTCGTCGTCGATGCGGTCGAGGTCGTCGAGCTCCTCGGCCAGGGTCTCGCGCGGCCGGGCGGGCAGCAGGAAGTCCGAGCGGGTCGACCGCCACATGAAGTCGGCTTCCAGGAGGCGGTCCGCGAGGCCGGGTTCGAGCGCGGCGTTGGTCGCCGTCGCCCACGCGTGGTGGGCGGGGTGGTGGCCCGGTTCGGCGAGGACGTGGACGGCGTTGCCGAGCTCGGCCAGCGGCGAGGGGCTGAAGGCGATCCGCTCGGGGGGCACGCCGGTGATGTCGATGGTCACGCTCACGCCCCCATGGTGCGGGATGTCCCCGGGCGGCCGTCGCGCCGATTGACGAGGGCCGTCAATCGGCGCGCGGGAGGGGCCGGGGCGGGCCCAGGGTGAGCCCATGGACGCGCTGCAGCAGCACCTCTTCGACAGCTACCGGGCCGTGCGGCGGGGCGAGCCCGCGCCGCCCGCCCCCGGCACCCACGACCTGGCCGTGCTCCGCGAGCTCCGCGACCACCGCCGCTTCGCGCGCGTGCTCGCCGGCCGCCCCGCGGCCGGCCCCCTCGGCACCGCCCTCGCCGCCCTCCTGACCCGCCTCGGCCTCGGCCTCCGCCGTCCGCGGGGCGGACCCACGGACCGCCCCTGACCGTGCCCCGGCGGTCGGCGCCGGTCGCACGACCTCCGCGAACGGGCACGCGTACGGCGCCCGTGAGACGAGCCGAGCGGTTTTGTACGGCCTCGGCCCCGGCCCCGGCCCTGCCCCGGCCCCGCCCCGGCCCCGGCCCCGGGCCTCAGCTCTCGACGAGCGCCAGGAAGTCGCGTACGGCCTTCCTGACGTCCTCGGCCGTCCATTCCAGGCCCCCCGCGGCCACCGTCACCTCGGTGACGGCGGTCCCCGGAGGGCCGCCCGCGCCCGGCGCGAACCAGCGGCGGAAGAGACAGGCACCGGTCCGCTCGGTCAGCGCGAGCGCCGCCGCCGTCAGGACGTCCGGCTCGTACGGCAGCCACACCTGGAACTGGTGGGTGTGCGGCACCTCCGGATGGACCCGGAACCAGCCGGGACCGTCCTTCTCCGCCAACGCCTCGCGCAGCGCCTCCGCGACCACGCGCGCGTGGGCCACGTACGAGGGCAGCCGGGGCAGCTCGGTCTCCAGGCCGCGCAGCGCCGACAGCGCGGTCGGGTACTGCTGGAAGACCAGGCCCCCGTACCGGTGGAGCCAGATCCTGGCCTCCGCCACCAGCTCCTCGGGGCCGGCCAGCACGGCCCCGGACATCCCGCCGAGGGACTTGTAGAACGACACGTACACGCTGTCCGCGAGCCCGGCGATCTCCGCGAGCGGACGCCCGAAGTGCGTCGGGCACTCCCACAGCCGGGCGCCGTCGAAGTGGACCACCGCGTCCCGCTCCCTGGCCGCCTCGACGGTCGCGGTCAGCTCCTCCCAGGACGGCAGCACGAAGCCCGCGTCCCGCAGCGG
Organism: Streptomyces sp. NPDC007863; assembly: GCF_040633895.1. Lineage (NCBI taxonomy): Bacteria > Bacillati > Actinomycetota > Actinomycetes > Kitasatosporales > Streptomycetaceae > Streptomyces > Streptomyces sp. NPDC007863. Next base: position 45,178 of record NZ_JBEYEI010000005.1, on the reverse strand, counting down.
CAGCTCCAGCATCAGCGTCCCGAAGGGCTCCGGGTGGTCCCGTACCTCCTCGGCCGTCGGCAGCCGGGGCGCGTCCGTCGGGTGGACCGTCCGCAGCCCCGACACGGTCCCGAAGGCGTCGTCCTCGTGGACCTCGGGGTGGGCGAGCGGGTGGAGCGCGACGACCGGGCTTCCGGTGCGCCCGGCCCAGCAGCGCAGCGCCACCTGCTGGGCCATGGTGCCGCTGGGGAAGAAGACGGCGGCCTCCATCCCCAGCTCCTCCGCGACCCGCCGCTCCAGGACCTCCACGAGACCGTCGCCGTACGTGTCGGGGAGCGCGTCCGCGAGGTCCGCCGCGTCCGTCCAGTCGGCCAGCTCGCGCAGCCGCCCGCCGACCGTGCCGTCCACGGACGGGCGCCACAGCGAGCGCGCGGCCCCGCCCCACACCTGGGTCCGGTACCGCCGCGCCGCACCCTCGTCAAGAACCTTCCCGGTCACCTCGTCCGACACCGCGCCGGTCACGTCTCCGGTCACCTCTCCGGTCACCTCTCCGGTCACCTCTCCGGTCACCTCTTCGGGCGTCTCCGGTGGCAGCTGATCCCTGTTCATGGAGCGATCATCACACCGCCCCCCGCACCCCCGCCTGCGGGTTTCGGGCGGCCGGGAGGAGGGGCGAAACGCTGGCGTAGCATGACGAGAAATCGTCCGGTACCCGCCGAGGACTGGAACGGAAGGCCCGTAACCACCGTGAACGCACCCGCAGCGCCAGAGCCCAGGGCCGAGGACCGGCCCGCCCGGCTGACCGTCGGGGTCGTCGGCGCAGGCCGCGTCGGCCCCGCGCTCGCCGCCTCCCTCCGGCTCGCCGGACACCGCCCCGTCGCCGTCTCCGCCGTCTCCGACGCCTCCCGGCGCCGGGCCGCCGCGCTGCTGCCGGACGTGCCGGTCGTGGAGCCCGCGCGGGTGCTCGCGCTCGCCGACCTCGTCCTGCTCACCGTCCCGGACGACGCCCTGCCGGGCCTCGTCGAGGGGCTCGCCGGGACCGGCGCCGTCCGGCCCGGCCAGCTGATCGTGCACACCTCGGGGCGGTACGGCGCCCGGGTCCTGGACCCGGCCCGGCGCGCGGGCGCGCTCCCGCTGGCCCTGCACCCGGCGATGACCTTCACCGGCACCGCCGTGGACGTGCAGCGGCTCGCCGGCTGCTCCTTCGGGGTGACCGCGCCGGAGGAGCTGCGGCTCGCCGCCGAGGCGCTGGTCATCGAGATGGGCGGGGAGCCCGAGTGGATCGCCGAGGAGGCCCGGCCGCTCTACCACGCGGCCCTCGCCCTCGGCGCGAACCACCTGGTCACCCTGGTGGCCCAGTCGATGGAGCTGCTCCGCACGGCCGGCGTCGCCGCCCCCGACCGGATGCTCGGCCCCCTCCTGGGCGCCGCGCTCGACAACGCGCTGCGGTCCGGCGACGCGGCCCTGACCGGCCCCGTCGCGCGCGGTGACGCCGGCACGGTCGCCGCCCACGTCGCCGAGCTCCGCAAGCACGCGCCCGGCACCGTCGCCGGCTACCTGGCGATGGCCCGGACGACCGCCGACCGGGCCCTCGCGCACGGCCTGCTCAAGCCGGAGCTGGCCCAGGACCTGCTGGGCGTCCTCGCCGCCGACCCCGCCGCCGACACGACCGGCCCCGCCGACACGACCGGCCCCGCCGACGGGCCGCGAGGAGACGACCGATGACCCTGACCGACCGGAAGAACCCCGGGCGTCACGCGCCGGCGGAGCTGGTCTCCACGGTCGCGGAACTGGCACGCGCGCGTGCGGGCTCCGGCGGTCCGCCGGGGCACAACGCCGTCGTCATGACCATGGGCGCCCTCCACGAGGGCCACGCCACCCTGATCCGGGCCGCCCGGGAGCGGGTCGGCGCCGACGGCTTCGTCGTCGTCACGGTCTTCGTCAACCCGCTCCAGTTCGGCGCGGGCGAGGACCTCGACCGCTACCCGCGCACCCTCGACGCCGACCTGGAGCTGGCCTTCGCCGCCGGTGCCAGTGCCGTCTTCGCGCCCTCCGTCGACGAGGTCTACCCCGGCGGGCAGCCGCAGGTCCGGATCACCGCCGGGCCCATGGGCGACCGCCTGGAGGGCGCCTCCCGGCCCGGGCACTTCGACGGCGTCCTCACCGTCGTCGCCAAGCTGCTCCACCTCACCGGGCCCGACCTGGCCTTCTTCGGCCAGAAGGACGCCCAGCAGCTGGCCGTCATCCGGCGCATGGCGCGCGACCTGAACTTCCCGGTCGAGATCGTCGGCGTCCCGACGGTCCGCGAGGACGACGGCCTCGCCCTGTCGAGCCGCAACCGCTACCTGTCGGCCGCCGAGCGGCACACCGCCCTCGCCCTGTCCCGGGCCCTGTTCGCGGCCCGCGACCGGCTTGCCGCGCAGGAGGCGCTGCACGCCCGCGCCGTCGCCCTGCCCGGCGCCCAGGGGCGCGCCGAGAACCGCGCCGAGGGGCTGTCCCGGCTCGGCGAGGCCCGGGCCGCAGCCGACGCGCACGCGGTCGCGCAGGCCGCCGAGGGCGGCGGCGCCGAGGCCGTCCGGGCCGCGGCCCGCGCCGTCCTCGACGAGGCCGCGAAGGCCGAGCCGCCGCTCGTCCTCGACTACCTGGCGCTGATCGACCCCGCCGACTTCACCGAGGTCGAGGACGGCCACCGGGGCGAGGCGATCCTGGCGCTCGCCGCGCGCGTGGGCACCACCCGGCTGATCGACAACATCCCGCTGACCTTCGGAGCCACCCAGGGAGCCGCCTCGTGACCGGAATACGACTGCACGCCGCCGCGCCCGGCTGGGCCATCGACGCCGACGTCGTCGTGGTGGGCTCGGGCGTCGCCGGACTGACGGCCGCCCTGCGCTGCACGGCCGCCGGGCTCCGTACGGTCGTCGTCACCAAGGCCAACCTGGACGACGGCTCCACCCGCTGGGCCCAGGGCGGCATCGCCGCGGCGCTCGGCGAGGGCGACACCCCGGGGCAGCACCTGGACGACACCCTCGTCGCCGGCGCCGGCCTCTGCGACGAGCCGGCCGTCCGCCTCCTCGTCACCGAGGGCCCCGACGCCGTCCGCCGCCTCATGGCCACCGGCGCCGACTTCGACCGCACCGACGACGGCGAGATCGCCCTCACCCGCGAGGGCGGCCACCACCGCCGCCGGATCGCCCACGCGGGCGGCGACGCCACCGGCGCGGAGATCTCCCGCGCGCTGGTCGAGGCCATCCGCGAGCGGGGGGTCCGCACCATCGAGCACGCGCTCGTCCTCGACCTCCTCAAGGACGACGAGGGCCGCACGGCCGGCGTCACCCTGCACGTCATGGGCGAGGGCCAGCACGACGGCGTCGGCGCCGTCCGCGCCCCCGCCGTGGTCCTCGCCACCGGCGGCATGGGCCAGGTCTTCTCCGCGACCACCAACCCGTCCGTCTCCACCGGCGACGGCGTCGCCCTCGCGCTGCGCGCCGGCGCCGAGGTCTCCGACCTGGAGTTCGTGCAGTTCCACCCGACGGTGCTCTTCCTCGGCGCCGGCGCCGAGGGCCAGCAGCCGCTGGTCTCCGAGGCGGTCCGCGGCGAGGGCGCCCACCTGGTCGACGCGGACGGCGTCCGCTTCATGCTCGGGCAGCACGAGCTGGCCGAGCTCGCGCCCCGGGACATCGTCGCCAAGGCGATCACCCGCCGCATGCAGGAGCAGGGCGCCGAGCACATGTACCTCGACGCCCGGCACTTCGGCGCCGAGATGTGGGAGCACCGCTTCCCCACGATCCTGGCCGCCTGCCGCTCGCACGGCATCGACCCGGTCACCGACCCGATCCCGGTCGCCCCGGCCGCGCACTACGCCTCCGGCGGCATCCGCACCGACCTCGACGGCCGCACCACCGTCCCCGGCCTGTACGCCTGCGGCGAGGTCGCCTGCACCGGCGTGCACGGCGCCAACCGGCTGGCCTCGAACTCGCTCCTGGAGGGCCTGGTCTTCGCCGAGCGGATCGCCGCGGACATCGCCGAGCACGGCCCGCACCGCGAGGGCGTGGCCCGGAACGAGAACGGCGAGGTGCTGACCCTCGTCGCGCCCGAGATCCGCCGCGAGATCCAGCGGATCATGACCAGGGACGCGGGCGTGCTGCGCTCGGCCGCCTCCCTGACGGCCGCCTGCGACGCCCTGGAGGCGCTCCGGCAGGACACCGAGGAGGAGCGCAAGGCCGCCGAGCCGGGCGTCGACTCCTGGGAGACCACCAACCTGCTGTGCGTCGCCCGGGTCCTGGCCGCGGCCGCCCTGGCCCGCGAGGAGACCCGCGGCTGCCACTGGCGGGAGGACCGTCCGGACCGGGACGACGAGAGGTGGCGCCGCCACCTGGTCGTCCGGATCGCCGCCGACCGCCGCCCGGTGGTCCGCGTCACCGAGGGCGCGGACTTCCCGCCCGTGACCCCCGCAGCCCCGTGATCCCCGAAGCCCCGTGACCCGGGGCCTCTCGACCTCCCTCATCCCCGTCATCCCCCGAAGCCCCGTCACCCCCAGGGAGCAGCAGCCGTGAGCACGCCCGAGGAATCCCGTCCCGAGCCCGTGGACGTCCCTCTCATCCAGATCAGCTCGTACGAGGAGTCCGGCGGCTGCGGCGACGGCTGCGGCTGCGGCGACGCCGAGGAGTACGAGTGCGGGCTCGACCCCGCGCTCGCCCAGCTGCTCGCCGACGCCGGCCTCGACCCCGTACAGGTCGAGGACATCGCCCACCTGGCGATCGCCGAGGACCTCGACGGCGGCGTCGACGTGACGACCGTGGCGACCGTCCCCGAGGACGCCGTCGCGACCGCCGACTTCGTGGCCAGGGAGGCCGGCGTGGTCGCCGGTCTGCGGGTGGCGGAGGCGGTCCTGTCGATCGTCTGCACCGAGGAGTTCGAGGTCGAGCGGCACCGGGAGGACGGCGAGCGCGTCGAGCCCGGCGACCTGCTGCTCAGCGTCACCGCCCGCACCCGCGACCTGCTCACCGGCGAGCGCAGCGCGCTGAACATCCTGTGCCGCCTCTCCGGCATCGCCACCGCCACGCGCGCGTGGGCGGACGTCCTGGAGGGCACGAAGGCCAGGGTCCGCGACACCCGCAAGACGACGCCGGGCCTGCGCGCCCTGGAGAAGTACGCGGTCCGCTGCGGCGGCGGCGTCAACCACCGGATGTCGCTGTCGGACGCGGCGCTGGTGAAGGACAACCACGTGGTGGCGGCCGGCGGTGTCGCCGAGGCCTTCCAGGCCGTCCGCGAGGCCTTCCCCGAGCTGCCGATCGAGGTCGAGGTCGACACCATGCACCAGGTCCGCGAGGTCCTCGACGCGGGCGCCGACCTGATCCTGCTCGACAACTTCACCCCGGACGAGACCGAGGAGGCGGTGGCCCTGGTCGGCGGCCGCGCGGCCCTGGAGTCCTCCGGCCGGCTGACGCTGGAGAACGCGGCGGCGTACGCGGCGACCGGCGTGGACTACCTGGCGGTCGGCGGTCTCACGCACTCCTCCCCGATCCTCGACATCGGCCTGGACCTGCGCGAGGTGCGCGACTGATGCTCCTCACCATCGACGTCGGCAACACGCACACGGTCCTCGGGCTCTTCGACGGCGAGGAGATCGTCGAGCACTGGCGGATCTCCACGGATCCCAGCAGGACCGCCGACGAGATGGCGGTCCTGCTCCAGGGCCTCATGGGCATGCACCCGCTGCTCGGCGCGGAGCTGAGCGACGGGATCGAGGGGATCGCGATCTGCGCCACGGTCCCGTCGGTCCTGCACGAGCTGCGCGAGGTGACCCGCCGCTACTACGGGGACGTGCCGGCGGTCCTCGTGGAGCCCGGCGTGAAGACGGGCGTGCCGATCCTCACCGACAACCCGAAGGAGGTCGGCGCGGACCGCATCATCAACGCGGTCGCCGCCGTCGAGCTCTACGGCGGCCCGGCGATCGTCGTCGACTTCGGCACGGCGACCACGTACGACGCGGTGACCGCGCGCGGGGAGTACGCGGGCGGCGCGATCGCCCCCGGCATCGAGATCTCGGTCGAGGCGCTGGGCGTGAAGGGCGCGATGCTCCGCAAGATCGAGCTGGTCAGGCCGCGCGGGGTGATCGGGAAGAACACGGTCGAGGCGATGCAGTCCGGCATCGTCTTCGGGTACGCGGGCCAGGTCGACGGGGTCGTCGCCCGGATGAAGCGCGAACTGGTCGGCCCGAAGGGCGACCCCTCGGCGGTGACGGTGATCGCCACCGGCGGCCTGGCCCCGATGGTCCTCCGCGACTCGGCCGAGATCGACCGCCACGAACCCTGGCTGACCCTCATAGGCCTCCGCCTGGTCTACGAACGCAACGTCTCCCGCATGTGACCCACCCGCCCCCGTCGCGCGCGCGTGGTCGCGACCGCGACGGGGCCCTCGCGGGCGGGTGACGTCTCCGCAGGTGGAAGGGGTCCCGTACCGACGCGCCGGATGATCGCTAAGCGAAATTTGTCCGATTAGCGCGTATCGTCGCCCCATGCCCACGCCCTACGGATCCCGCGGCGGCATGGCGTTCAGCGCGGACGAGCTGCGTGTGCTCCGACGCGCCCTCGCCAACGCCCTCCACCCCGTCCCCCTCCCGGACGAGGACGTCCGTGACGCCCTCCGTCTGGCCGATTCCGTGGACGAGGCGGTGTGCGAGGCAGGCCGGCTGCGCGCCTTCCTCCTCGCCGACCTGGTCCGCTACCGCGAGAGTCTCCCCGGCTCGCTCACCGGCTACCTGGAGCTCCTGGAGGAGGCCCTGGCCGGCGGGTACGACCCCGGGGCCGACGACCTCGCCGCCCTGCGCGCCCTGCGCGCCAACCCGGCCGCCGCCCGGCTGCTCGACCGCTGCCAGGTCCTCGCCGAGCGCTCCGTGCGGGCCCGTCTCGCCCGCGTCTCCCAGGCCACCGCGAGCGTCCCGTCCGCCTCCCGCGCCCGGCTGCTCTCCCTGCCCGGCGGCCGCGCCGCCCAGGAGCCCCGTCCCAAGCCGCCGACCCCGACCCCCTCCGAGCGACCGGTCCCCAAGCCCTCCGAGGTCTTCCCGCCACGCCGCCGCCCGGTTCCCCCGCCCCCACCCGAGGAACGGGTCGCGGGCTAGCTACTCTGGTCGGCATGGACTACGTCTCCGCGCTCGTGCCGCCCGTCGTGATGGCCGGGTTCTTCATCGCCCTCATCGTCGTGATCGTCAAGACGCAGGGCGGCCCCAACAAGGCCAAGGAGGACGCCGCGGTCGACGCGGCCCTGGCCCGTGCGGAGGCCGCCCGCCAGCCGGACGGCCCCGACGCGTAGCACCCGCAGGACCCCGAGGGGCGTACGACCGTCAGCGGTCGGCGCCCCTTTTGTCGTGTGATGAGGCGTTGCGGCGCATGACGACGGGCCGTCGCGCGCTACGGCCGCGCTTCGACCGCCAATAACCGTTATTCCCGTTACCTCCCACTAGGGTGAGCCTGTGCCGCGCCCCTTGGGAGAACTCGAAGACGCCGTCATGACGCGCATCTGGCAATGGAACCGCCCGGTGACCGTCCGGGAAGTCCTGGAAGACCTCCAGCAGGAACGCTCCATCGCCTACACCACCGTCATGACCGTCTTGGACAATCTCCATCAGAAGGGCTGGGTGCGCCGGGAAGTCGAAGGCCGCGCCTATCGATATACGGCGGTCTCCACCCGCGCCGCCTACTCGGCCGCCCTGATGAACGAGGCCTGGGCGCAGAGCGACAACCCCGCCGCCGCCCTCGTCGCCTTCTTCGGGATGATGTCCCCGGAACAGCGCGAGTCCCTGAACGACGCCATCCGGATCGTCCAGCGCGACAACCCGCTCCCCGCCCCGCCCGAGGAGGGCGAGGGCGGACCGGCGCCCTCCTAGCGGTACCGTCCCCCCATGTCGAAAGCCGTCACCGTACGCCGTGCCCGCACCTCCGACGTCGCCGCCGTGCGACGTCTGGTCGACCCCTACGCGCGCCGCGGCATCCTCCTCGACAAGGCGACGGTGACGTTTTACGAGGCCATCCAGGAGTTCTGGGTCGCGGAACGCGACGAGGACGCGGAGGTCGTCGGAGTCGGCGCACTCCACGTCATGTGGGAAGACCTCGCGGAAGTCCGCACGCTCGCCGTCGATCCCGAGTTCAAGGGCGCCGGCGTCGGTCATCAGCTGCTCACCAAGTTGTTGCAGACCGCGCGCTGGCTCGGTGTGCGCCGGGTTTTCTGTCTCACCTTCGAAGTCGAGTTCTTCGCGAAGCACGGCTTCGTCGAGATCGGTGAGACCCCCGTCGACGGAGATGTCTACGCCGAGCTCCTCCGTTCCTATGACGAGGGTGTCGCCGAGTTCCTCGGTCTCGAACGAGTGAAGCCGAACACCTTGGGCAACAGCCGGATGCTTCTGCACCTGTGACCTATCCCCCCGGCGGAACCCCGCTGGAACCCCGGTGGAACCCTATGTCCGAATCGCGCATGTTTCCCGCGTTCCCGGGGATCTGAACCTCTCCCAGGGGTTTGTGTTTTTCCGGGAAAAGCGGTTTCCTTTCCGCGTACTGCATTTTCGATGAAAGGAAATCCGGTGGCACAGAAGGTTCAGGTCCTTCTTGTCGACGACCTCGACGGCGTCGAGGCGGACGAGACCGTGACGTTCGCGCTGGACGGCAAGACCTACGAGATCGACCTCACCACCGCCAACGCGGAGAAGCTCCGTGGCCTGCTCGAGCCGTACACCACGAGCGGGCGCCGCACCGGCGGCCGCACCACCGCGGGCCGCGGCAAGGGCCGCGTGGCCGCCTCCGGCAGCCAGGACACGGCGAAGATCCGCGCCTGGGCCAAGGAGAACGGCATGGAGGTCAACGACCGCGGCCGCGTCCCCGCCCACGTCAAGGCGGCCTACGAGGACGCGAACCGCTGAGGCGTCCCGCGTCGGCCCGCCGGTCCGCCGGCCCGGGCGCTCAGCAGCCGCAGCCGGTGGCACTCCACCGCGGCCGCGGCCACCAGGCGCGTCAGACACGGGGCCTCCGCACGGCCCCACGGCCCGGACCGCGGAGCCGGCAGCGAGGACTCCACCTCGCGCCCCGGCTCGGGGGCCCGCAGCCAGGCGCCGACGCCCGGCGCGCCGGATCCGCCCCGCCCCGGCGGCGGGGGAGCGGTCATCCGGCCGTCGGCGCCCAGCGCCACGAGGTCCAGTGAGATCCCGCCCCACTCCAGCCACTCCAGCAGGCCGGGCAGCTCCTCCGCGCTCCCCGCGGCCACGAGCAGCCGCATCCGGCGCCCCAGGAGGGCCACCGGACCGGTCGCCGCGCCCACCCGGCGCAGCACCCCCCGGCCGGCCGCGGCGGGCAGTTCGAGGACGTCGAAGCGGAGCCCCGTCACCAGCTGCGCCGGCGGACCCGGCACCGTCGCCCACCCCAGCTCCCGCTCGTACCAGAGCGCGAGCTCCCGGCCGCCGTCGAGCGGCGAGCGGGGAGACGGGACGGTGAGGGCCATGCCCGGGGAACTCCCGGGGGGCCGAGTTGGTTACGGCCCCGTGCGCCACCGGTGACGTAACGTTCCGGTCCGGGTACCCGAGGTGTCCGGTAATGGGGCGTACGAGCGCATTCGGCGACGCAACTCTGTTCGCTGGTAGCGGAGGGAACCCGGGTGTGCCGCATGGAGTGTCGGACCCTACGGGTAAGACATTCCTAGTGGAGAGGGGTGACTCGTACGGCCGGTCCGTCTCGCGTTCGCCATCGGCGTACTCAAGGCGGGGGTAACTACTTGGCCTGCGGGAACATCGTCTCGCACCATCGAGTTGGAGCATTTGTCGGCTGTTCGGCAGCGAGGCACCCCAGGGACAAGGGGGTGATCCGGACGGATGTCGGCAGTTGGAATGAGCGGTCCCCGCTTGCGGGACTAAGCTGCGGAAGGACAGGGAGGGGATCGACCCCTAACTGACTGACCGCTCTGAGGAGCGATTAACGATGTTCGAGAGGTTCACCGACCGCGCGCGGCGGGTTGTCGTCCTGGCTCAGGAAGAAGCCCGGATGCTCAACCACAACTACATCGGCACCGAGCACATCCTTCTGGGCCTTATCCACGAGGGTGAGGGTGTCGCCGCTAAGGCCCTGGAGAGCCTCGGGATTTCGCTCGAGGCGGTCCGCCAGCAGGTGGAGGAGATCATCGGCCAGGGCCAGCAGGCCCCGTCCGGCCACATCCCCTTCACCCCTCGCGCCAAGAAGGTCCTGGAGCTCTCGCTCCGCGAGGCCCTCCAGCTCGGCCACAACTACATCGGCACCGAGCACATCCTGCTCGGCCTGATCCGCGAGGGCGAGGGCGTCGCCGCCCAGGTCCTCGTGAAGCTGGGCGCCGATCTCAACCGGGTGCGGCAGCAGGTCATCCAGCTGCTCTCCGGTTACCAGGGCAAGGAAGCCGCCACCGCCGGCGGCCCTGCCGAGGGCACCCCCTCGACGTCCCTGGTCCTCGACCAGTTCGGCCGCAACCTCACGCAGGCCGCTCGCGAGTCCAAGCTCGACCCGGTCATCGGGCGCGAGAAGGAGATCGAGCGGGTCATGCAGGTGCTGTCCCGCCGCACCAAGAACAACCCGGTCCTCATCGGCGAGCCCGGCGTCGGCAAGACCGCCGTCGTCGAGGGCCTGGCGCAGGCCATCGTCAAGGGCGAGGTGCCCGAGACCCTCAAGGACAAGCACCTCTACACCCTCGACCTCGGCGCGCTGGTCGCCGGCTCCCGCTACCGCGGTGACTTCGAGGAGCGCCTGAAGAAGGTCCTCAAGGAGATCCGCACCCGCGGCGACATCATCCTGTTCATCGACGAGCTCCACACCCTCGTGGGTGCGGGCGCCGCCGAGGGCGCGATCGACGCCGCCAGCATCCTCAAGCCGATGCTGGCCCGCGGCGAGCTCCAGACCATCGGTGCCACCACGCTCGACGAGTACCGCAAGTACCTGGAGAAGGACGCCGCCCTCGAGCGCCGCTTCCAGCCCATCCAGGTCGCCGAGCCGTCGCTGCCGCACACCATCGAGATCCTCAAGGGCCTGCGCGACCGGTACGAGGCGCACCACCGCGTCTCCATCACCGACGAGGCCCTCGTCCAGGCCGCGACCCTGGCCGACCGGTACATCTCGGACCGCTTCCTCCCGGACAAGGCGATCGACCTGATCGACGAGGCCGGCTCCCGGATGCGCATCCGCCGGATGACCGCGCCGCCGGACCTCCGCGAGTTCGACGAGAAGATCGCCGGCGTCCGCCGCGACAAGGAGTCCGCGATCGACTCGCAGGACTTCGAGAAGGCCGCGTCCCTGCGCGACAAGGAGAAGCAGCTCCTCGCCGCGAAGGCCAAGCGGGAGAAGGAGTGGAAGGCCGGCGACATGGACGTCGTCGCCGAGGTCGACGGCGAGCTGATCGCCGAGGTCCTCGCGACCGCCACCGGCATCCCGGTCTTCAAGCTGACCGAGGAGGAGTCCTCGCGTCTGCTCCGCATGGAGGACGAGCTCCACAAGCGCGTCATCGGCCAGAAGGACGCCGTCATCGGCCTCTCGCGGGCCATCCGCCGTACCCGTGCCGGCCTGAAGGACCCGAAGCGTCCCGGTGGCTCGTTCATCTTCGCCGGTCCGTCCGGTGTCGGTAAGACCGAGCTTTCGAAGGCCCTCGCCGAATTCCTCTTCGGCGACGAGGACGCGATGATCTCCCTCGACATGTCGGAGTTCAGCGAGAAGCACACGGTTTCGCGTCTCTTCGGTTCGCCGCCCGGATACGTCGGCTACGAAGAGGGCGGCCAGCTCACCGAGAAGGTGCGCCGCAAGCCGTTCTCCGTCGTCCTCTTCGACGAGGTCGAGAAGGCCCACCCCGATATCTTCAATTCCCTGCTCCAGATCCTGGAGGACGGTCGCCTGACCGACTCCCAGGGCCGGGTCGTGGACTTCAAGAACACGGTCATCATCATGACGACCAACCTCGGGACCAGGGACATCTCGAAGGGCTTCAACCTGGGCTTCGCCGCCCAGGGCGACACGAAGTCCAACTACGAGCGGATGAAGGCGAAGGTCAGCGAGGAGCTGAAGCAGCACTTCCGCCCCGAGTTCCTCAACCGTGTGGACGACATCATCGTCTTCCCGCAGCTGACCCAGGACGACATCCTCCAGATCGTCGACCTGATGATCGGCCGCGTGGACGAGCGCCTCAAGGACCGGGACATGGGCATCGAGCTCTCCCAGTCCGCGAAGGAGCTCCTCGCCAAGAAGGGCTACGACCCGGTCATGGGCGCCCGGCCGCTGCGCCGGACGATCCAGCGCGAGGTCGAGGACTCGCTCTCCGAGAAGATCCTCTTCGGCGAGCTGCGTCCCGGCCACATCGTGGTCGTGGACACCGAGGGCGAGGGCGACGAGCAGAAGTTCACCTTCCGCGGCGAGGAGAAGTCGGCCCTGCCCGACGCTCCCCCGGTCGCGGCGGGCGACACGGGCCCGAACCTGTCCAAGGACGCGTAAGCGGTAGCAGTACGTAAAGGGGCGGCCCCGGAACCCTCACGGTTCCGGGGCCGCCCCTTCGCGTGGGGTCAGTACCGCCCGACCCAGGCCCCCAGCGCCTCGGCGCCCGTGACGGTGCTGTCCGTGCGGACCTGCCGCAGGGAGCGGAGGACGGCGAGCGGGGCGACGTCCGGGACGGCGCCTCCCTCGTTGAGGAGTTCCAGCTCCTCCATGGACGGGAAGATCCGGGGCAGCTCGTCGAGCGCGGGCGCGTCGTAGTAGGCGAGCCGGACCGTCCGTACGCCGTCGAGAGCGAGGTGCTCGGGGCAGCTCTGGAGGTCGGTCTCGGTCAGCGAGAGGGTGTGCACCGCCGGGAGGGAGGCGAGGGCCCGCCAGGTGCCGGCGTCCAGCGGGTCCGTCTGGAACAGGTGGAGCGAGGTCAGGTTCCCGAGCCGGGCGAGGCCGGCGAGCCCCTCCCTCGGCCAGCTCTCAGGAAGCTCGACGTGGGCGAGCGGGGCGGCCGCGGGCAGGTCGCCGACGGACCACACGGTGTCGTCGTCCGTCTCCAGGGTGAGGGAGGTCAGGCGCGTCAGGCCGGACAGGGCGGAGAGGTCGGCCCGCCCGCCGGCGCGCTGGAGGTGGAGCGTGACGGGGTCGCAGGCGGCGAGAAGCCGGGCGAGTGCCGCGTCCGAGAGCCCCTCGCGGATGTCCAGCCGGGACGGACGCAGCCCCAGCCGGAGCAGCTCGTCCGCCTGCTCGTCGCCGGCGACGCTGTACCGCAGGTCCGTCGGATCGAGACGCGCGACGATCTCCTCGCCGTAGAGGCGGGTGTCGTAGCGCGACCAGGCGTGGACCAGCTGGGACCGGATCATCAACGACGGGTGGCCGGCGAAGCGGGCCAGATAGGGGACGGCGGCCTCGGCCGTGATGTGGGAGGCCGCGGTCACGCAGTAGGTGGCGGACCGCTCGTCCAGTTCCCCGGCTCCGCCGAGCAGGCGCAGCACCGCGGGGCCGACCGTCGCCAGCTGGCGGGCCTCGTCGAAGGAGCGGGGCGGCACGATCTCGGCCGTCCGGGCCAGGATCTCCGCGCGGATCTCGGGAGAGACCTCCGTGGCGTGCTCCAGGGCCGTCGCGGCGAGCACCAGGACGCGCAGCTGCGTCGCGCGTTTCTCCGCCGCGTCCGCCGTCCTCAGGAGTTCGCGGAGGATCTCCGCGCACTCGCGGGGCCGGGCGTGGCCCACGGCCATGCGGATGACGTCCTCCCACTGGTCGTCGGAGGCGTGCTCGACCAGGACGCCGATGTCCCAGTTGTCCACCAGCGCCTTGGCCGCCAGGTAGTCCTGGAAGGTGCGGTGGACGAAGTCGACGGTGTCGGCGGTCGGCTCGCGGAGCAGTCCGCTGCGGTGCAGGAGATGGGTGAAGACCTGATCGGGAGGGCAGTCGGCGGCCACGGCGGGGACGGCCTCCGCGACGATCGTCTCGGCGCGGGCCCGGTCGATCTCGGTGCGGCCGTTGCGCGTGAGCCAGTACGCGAGGCGCTGGATGAGCTGGATCTGCGGGGCCTCGTCGAGGGCGATGCCGTACGGGGTCCCCATGTCCCGTTCGCGGTCGCGGCGGGAGAGCAGCATGGCGAGGGCGGCCTCGTAGAGCGCCTTGCGGCCGCGCGGCAGGTAGCCGCGCCGGTCGCGGTGGAGGGCGCAGATGAGACCGCACATGAGGGGGTTGGTGGCGAGCTGGGCGACGGGTGAGTCGCCGCGCAGGGCGTCGAGGAGCGGCTGCTCGTACGGGGCGGCGTCGGGCCCGGCGGCCCGGTGCCAGCGGCGTACGAAGGTGGCGACCCCGGCCCGGGTCATGGGGGAGAGCGTCAGCTCGGTGAAGCCGTCACCGGCGAGCCAGTCGCCGTCCACGGCGGTGGGGCGGGAGGTCACGAGCCAGCGGTTGCCCTCGTACGCGCCGGTGAGGTCGCGGAGCCAGTCGCGGGCCCGGCCGCGTTCGGCCTCGGGGATCTCGTCGATGCCGTCGACGAGGACGAGGCCGCGGCCGGCCGCGAGGACCCGGTCGGCCCAGCCGTCGGGCGGGGTGAGCGGGCAGCCGGTGGCGGTGAGGAAGCGGTCGGGGGCGGGGAGCCGTTCGCCGTGCCGGGTGAGGGTGCGCAGGGGGAGGACGAAGGGGATGCGGCCGTGGAGGTAGGCCATGCCTTCCGCGTGGCCGGGGGCGGACGCGGAGACAGTCAGCCACTGGACGAGGGTGGTCTTGCCGGAGCCGGCGAGGCCCCGCAGGAGGACCCGGTCGTGGCGGGCGAGGGCGAGGTCGGCCCGGACGGGCCCTGCGGCGTGGTCGCGCGGGGGGTGGAGGTCCTGGCCGGCCGCCTCCAGCGAGAGGTAGGCGATGTCGAGGGGCCACTCGGCCGACGAGTCGCGCAGGTCGATGCCGTAGATCGTCAGCCGGCCGTGCTTCTTCGCCAGGTGGGCGAGGTAGCGGCGCTCGAAGGCGGCGTCCTCGGCGAGCGGGCCGGGGTTCGCGGCGGCCACCGCGTCGAGCTTCGTGGAGAGCGCGGCCTGGCCGCGGGTCTGTTCGACCAGGGTGCGGGCGACGAAGGAGGGGCGGCTGGTGAAGAACTCCAGGAGGTGGCGGCAGGCCCAGGCCGTGGCGGTCTCCAGGTAGTGGACGGAGTCCGCGGAGAGGCCGTCGGGGGCGGGCGCGGCGGCGCGCAGGCGCCGGGCGAGGGCCTCGTGGCCGAGGTGGACGGCCTGGACGTCGTCCATGTCGAGGTCGCCGAGGGCCAGCAGGTTCGCGGTGAGCGCGTCGGTGACGGCCTCGGTCTCGTCGGCGGGGAAGGGCCGCTCGCCGGGGCCCTCGCAGGTGCGGGCCACCAGCGTCGCGGCCAGTTTCGCGACGTCCTTCTCGGTGAGGGTGCGCTTCTCGCCGCGGAAGGAGAGGAGGGAGGCGAGCCGCACGGGGCGGTCCGCGCCGGTGAGCCCGGCCCCTGGTACGTCGCCGGCCAGCAGTTTCTTCAGCAGCGGACCGATCGCGGCCGACGCGAGGCGCGTGCCGATGAGTGCCGGTTCCATGTCTGTCCCCCCGTACGTCCCCGGATGCCGTCAGCGTAGTGCGGGACGGTCTCCGGGCGGCTCGGGTTGCGTGACCCAGGTCGCAGTGGCAGGGGGTGCGCGGTGACAAGCGGCACAGGGCTTTCGAGGGGTACTAGACGGGATCGTAGTGTCGATAAGGGGTGAATCGGGACGTTCAGGGGGCAACCATCGGGACGGAGGTCCCGAGCGGCTCGAATCGGGCGGGGCGCCGCCTTTCGGGCCTTTCCGGGCCCCGGCGACATGGGCTTAAACCCGGAATCTTGGGTTGTTATGTCCGATTTGAGGGGTGGGTGTCCCGGGCGTCAAGGGTCGTATTCCTGGGGAGATCGCTACGACCTCGTGTCGTAGATGGGGTGTTTTGGGATGACCTGGGTGGCGGGTTACCAAGGAACAGCCAGCCCGGCGCAACGCACCGATCGCGTCGGGTCCCGTTCTTCCCGGAGGTCTTCCCCCGTATGTCGAAGCGCGTCATGAACCCCGCCGTCCGCACCACCGCCGTCGCCCTCGCCACCGCGGGTCTGGGAGCGACGCTGGTGGCCGGAGCCGGGTCCGCCTTCGCCGCCGAGAGCAAGGCCGCCCCGGTCGCCGGTACCGCGGCCGCCGCCGTCGCGGCGCAGGCCGAGACCCAGGCCAAGGCCGCCGCCCAGGTGAAGGCCGCCAAGGCGCAGGCCGCCAAGGCCGCCCAGGTGAAGGCCGCGGCCAAGAAGGCCGCCGCCAAGCCCGCCGCCGCGAAGAAGGCCAAGGGCTGGGTCAAGCCGGTCGCCTCGTACGCCCTCAGCGCCAGCTTCAACCAGGGCGGCGCCATGTGGGCCCACAAGCACTCCGGCCAGGACTTCGCCGTCCCGACCGGCACCCCGGTCAAGGCCGCCGGCGCCGGCACCGTCGTGAAGGCCGGCCCGAACGGCGGCGGCGACGGCCCCGCGTACGGCAACGCCATCGTGGTGAAGCACGCCAACGGCACGTACTCGCAGTACGCCCACCTGTCGAAGATCAAGGTCCACATCGGCCAGAAGGTCGCCGCCGGCCAGCAGATCGCCCTCTCGGGCAACACCGGCAACTCCTCCGGCCCGCACCTGCACTTCGAGATCCGTACGACCCCGAACTACGGCTCCGCCATCAACCCGGCCGCGTTCCTGCGGACCCACGGCGTGACCATCTGACGCTGACGCGTGTCAGGCCCGGTGGGCCTGCTCGATCAGATCGAGGGCGACCTCGAGGACGGCTTCCTGCCTCTCCTCGGGGTCGTCCTCTTCGTTCTGCATGAAGAAGGTGCCCGCGTGCAGGGTGAAGACCGCGCTCATGGCGCGGACCCGGTCCTTCATCGGGGCCTCGGGCTGCTCGATGAACTCGTAGAGCGCGAGCAGCCGCTCCTTGAAGGTGAGGCCGATGCTCAGCTCGCGCACGGTCGCCTGGTTCTCGTGCATGAAGCGGAACAGCGGGGTCGCGGCGAGCAGGCAGAGCTGGTAGCGGCGCAGGATCTCCCGCTTGGTCTCCAGGGTGCGCGGCTGCTCGGCGGCCCAGGCGAGCAGCTCGTCCATCGGGCGCGTCAGATCCTGGAAGATCCCGATGATGATGTCTTCCTTGGTCTTGAAGTGGTAGTACAGCGCGGCCTTGGTGACGTCGAGGCGTTCCGCGATCTCCCGGAGCGAGGTCTTCTCGTATCCCTGCTCGGCGAAGAGTTCGAGAGCCACGTCCTGGATGCGCTGGCGGGTGTTGCCTCGGGCCATGGCTGTTCACTCCCACTTTCCACAAAACTTACTTGACGACCGGCAAGTGACGCGCCTACCGTCCCCAGTGTAGTAACTAGCCGGGCGGCAAGTAAGGGGACGGCCATGACGGACACCGCACCATCGAAACAGACGCAGGGGGAGCCGGAGGCGCAGCGCAGCGTGCGCGTGGTCCTCCTCGCCCTCATGATCGCGATGCTCCTCGCGATGCTGGACAACATGATCATCGGCACCGCGATGCCGACGATCGTCGGCGAGCTCGGCGGTCTGGAGCACCTCTCCTGGGTCGTCACCGCCTACACCCTGGCCACCGCCGCCTCCACCCCCATCTGGGGCAAGCTCGGCGACATGTACGGCCGCAAGGGCGTCTTCCTCACCTCGATCGTGATCTTCCTGATCGGCTCGGCGCTCAGCGGCATGGCCCAGGACATGGGCCAGCTCATCGGCTTCCGCACCGTCCAGGGCCTCGGCGCCGGCGGTCTCATGGTCGGCGTCATGGCGATCATCGGCGACCTGATCCCGCCCCGGGAGCGGGGCAAGTACCAGGGCATGATGGCCGGCGTGATGGCCCTCGCCATGATCGGCGGCCCGCTGGTCGGCGGCACCATCACCGACCACTGGGGCTGGCGCTGGTCCTTCTACATCAACCTGCCGCTCGGCGCCGTCGCCCTCGCCATGGTCACCGCCGTCCTCCACCTGCCGAAGAAGCGGCGGGCGGCCGGCACCCGGATCGACTTCCTCGGCGCCGCGCTGCTGACCGTCGGCATCACCGCGATCGTCCTCGTCACCACCTGGGGCGGCACCGAGTACGCCTGGGGCTCGGCCACCATCGTCGGCCTCGCGGCCGGCGGCGCGCTCTCCCTCGCCGCCTTCCTGTACGTGGAGACCCGCGCGAGCGACCCGATCATGCCGCTGCACATCTTCCGCAGCCGCAACTTCACGCTCATGTCGCTGATCGGCTTCATCACCGGCTTCGTCATGTTCGGCGCCGTCCTCTACCTGCCGATCTTCCAGCAGTCCGTGCAGGGCGCCTCGGCCACCAACTCCGGCCTGCTGCTCCTGCCGATGCTCCTGTCGATGATGGTCGTCTCGCTGGTCGTCGGCCGCGTCACCACCAGCACCGGCAAGTACAAGGTGTTCCCCATCGCGGGCGGCGCCCTGATGATCGCCGGCCTCTTCCTGCTCTCCACCATGGACACCGGCACGGGCCGCCTGCTCTCCGGCGTGTACATGGCCCTGCTCGGCGCCGGCATGGGCTTCCTCATGCAGATCACCATGCTCGTCGCGCAGAACAGCGTCGAGATGAAGGACATGGGCGTGGCCTCCAGCTCCACCACCCTCTTCCGGACCCTCGGCTCCTCCTTCGGCGTCGCCATCATGGGCGCCCTCTTCACCAGCCGGGTCCAGGACGAGATGGCCGCCGGCGGCGGCTCCGCCCTCACCGAGCGGACCGCCCAGCTCGACGCCGCGAGCCTGGCCAAGCTGCCGGAGGCGCTGCGCGAGGCCTATCAGCACGCCGTCGCCGCCGGCACCCACTCCGCCTTCCTCGTCGGCTCGGCGGTCGCGGTGGCCGGCTTCGTCCTCGCCTTCTTCGTCAAGGAGGTGGCGCTGCGCGGCGCCGGCCCCGCGACGGCGGAGAAGCCGGCCGACGAGGGCACGGCCAAGGTCGCCGAGACGGTCTGATCCCGTCGGCACGCGCGCGTGGGGCCCGGATTCCTCGAATCCGGGCCCCACGCGCGCGTACCCCGTCTACACCGGCAGCCGCAGGATCGGGAAGCTGCCCGTGTTCGTCGGCGCGTGGTCCGGCAGCCACAGCACCGCGACCGCCCCGCCGACACCCTCCGGCGAGCCCTCCGAGGCGACGTTCCGGAAGGTCAGCCGGGCGCCGAGGACCCGCGCCTGACCGGCCGCGATCGTCAGGCCCAGGCCGTGGCCCTGGCCCGCGCGGTCGCTCGTGCCCGTACGGAAGCGGCTCGGGCCCTCGCGGAGCAGCGCCTCCGGGAAACCGGGGCCGTGGTCCCGCACCCGCACCACCCGGCCCTCGACGGTGACCTCCACCGGACCCCTGCCGTGCTTGGCCGCGTTCGCCAGCAGATTGCCGAGGATCCGCTCCAGGCGGCGCGGGTCGGTCGACACCCAGGACTCGTGGACCACCCGGACCTCCGCGTCCGGGAACATCGACCGCACCCGCCGGTCCACGAACTCGCCCAGCGCGATCTCCTGGAGCTCCGCCCGCTCCGAGGCCCCGTCGAGCCGGGCCACCTCCAGGACGTCCTCGACCAGCGTCCGCATCGCCTGCGCCCGGTCCCGTACCAGCTCGGTCGGGCGGCCCGGCGGCAGCAGCTCGGCCGCCGTCAGCAGCCCGGTCACCGGGGTGCGCAGCTCGTGCGCGATGTCCGCGGTGACCCGCCGCTCGGCCTCGATCCGCTCGTTCAGCGCGTCGGTGAGCGAGTCGATCGCCCACGCCAGGTCGTCGGTCTCGTCGCGTACGACTCCGCCGACGGCGTCCCGCACCCGGACGTCGCCGTTGCCCTGGGCGACCCGCCCGGCCGCCGCCGCGGCCTTCCGCAGCCGCCGGGACAGCTGCCCGCCGACGAGGATGCCGAGCGCGCAGCCCCCGAAGACCACCGAGACCGAGCCGATGACCAGCGCCCGGTCGAGGTCCTTCATGATCGTGGCGCTGCGGTCGGCGAAGGGGATGTGCAGCGAGAGCACGTCGCCGTTGGCCAGCGGCACCGCCGCCCACACGTCCGGCGGCCCGCCGTGCCGGTGTTCCTGCACGTACGTGCCCCGCCGCTGGTCCCGCATCAGCTCGTCGAGCTGGTCCGGCAGCGCCGGGTCGTTGATCTTGGCGCCGAAGCGCGGCTCCTTCGGCTTGGAGGTCTCGTAGAGGCGCTGGGCGAAGAGCAGCCGCTCCATCTGCACCTCGCGCGCGTTGTCGAGCATCGAGATCCGGGCGGCGTTGTGCACGACCACGCTGAGGGTGACCGCGATCAGCGCGCCGACCGCCGCGATGGCCAGGGCGATCTTCCAGCGGACGCCGGTGCGGAGCGGAAGCGCTCTCACCGATCAGCCCCTGAGCTTGTAGCCGAAGCCGCGGACCGTCTCGATCCGGTCCTGGCCGATCTTGGCGCGCAGCCGCTGCACGTGGACGTCGACGACCCGGGTGTCGCCGCCCCAGCCGTAGTCCCAGACCCGCTCCAGGAGCTTGTCGCGGGAGAGCACGGTGTTCGGCGCCGAGGAGAACTCCAGGAGCAGCCGCATCTCGGTCGGCGTCAGCGCCACCGGAGTACCGCCCCGGCGCACCTCCATGCCCTCGGTGTCGACCTCCAGGTCCCCGTCGCCGAAGACCAGCGGCCCGCCGTCGCCGGCCGCCGCCCCGTCCGCGTCGCCCGCGCCGTTGCCGGCCGCGTGGCCGAAGCGGCGCAGCACGGCCCGGATGCGGGCCATCAGCACGGAGCCGTCGAAGGGCTTGGTGACGTAGTCGTCCGCCCCGGCCTCCAGGCCGAGGACGACGTCGATGGAGTCGGCGCGCGCCGACAGCATGATCACCGGAACGGTCGACTCGTCGCGGATGCGGCGGCAGAGGCTGACCCCGTCCATGCCCGGCAGCATCACGTCGAGGAGCGCGATGTCCGGCCGGTGGGCGCGGAAGGCGTCCAGGCCGGAGAGCCCGTCGGGCATCGCGGTGACGCGGAAGCCGTCCCGCTCCAGGGCGAGCTGGGTGGCCTCACGGATGACGTCGTCGTCCTCGACGAACAGGACATGGGTCTCGGCCATCGTGCGGATCCTTCGGCGGTGGTGGGTGGGACGGAACGGCGGGAGGGGGACGGGGAGGAGCGCCGGTCAGCCGGCGGCGGCGGACGGGCTGGGCACCGGCTCCGGCACCTCGCCGGTCCCGTCGCCGCCCTCGCCGACGCCGCGGCTGTAGTCGTTGTGCACCCAGTCGTGCTGGGCGAACCTCTTCCCCGACCAGCGGTACGTGATCACGTCCTCGCCCGACGGGTAGGCGACCGGGTCGCCCTCCGCGTACACCTGCTTCGTGACGATCAGGTCGCCGCGGTCGATGGTGCCGTAGACCGCCGCGTCCTCGGCCATGAAGACGTTCTCGTAGCCGTCGGCGCCGGTGCCCCCGCCGGGCTTGCCGCGGTACACGTACGTACCGATCCCGACCGCGTCGCCGCAGGTCATCACGTTGACCACGACGTCCGGCACGGAGCCGTCGGTGAGGTTGCCGTACGAGGTGTCCACCGGGTACGCGTCGGCCACGCACGGCTTCAGGTCGGCCTTCACCCGCGCCCCGATCTTCGGATCGCCCTTGAGGAGCGCCACCGGGTCCACCCGGGGCGCCGCCTTCGCCGCTCCCGGGTCCGCGCCGGAGCCCGAGGCGGCGGCGGACGGCGTGGGGGCGGCGGCGGCCGTCGCGTCGGCGCGTGCCGCGCCCTCGTCACGGGAGCCGGTGCCGCCCGTGGAGCACGCGGCCACGAACAGGCCGAGGGCGGCGAGCCCGGCCATCGCCGTGACACCCGCCGCCTTGGGACCCACCGCCCGCGCCGCCCCACCGCCGGAACCGGCGCCGGTCCCGCCGGCGCCGGTTCTTCCGTCGTGGGTTCTGACGCCGTCGACGTCGCCGTCGTCTAGGCCGCGCACCGCTCGGGTCCCCCCTCGTCACCTCGCACGGCCGCCGTGGCCGGCCGCTGTCCACCGGTCCGCTCCACGGGCCGCCCCAGGGCGCGGGCGTTCAGGTCGCGGCTCTCCAGCTCCTGGCGGAGCCGGGCGAGCGCGCGGTGGAGCGTCGACTTCACCGTACCCGTCGACATGCCGAGGGCCGCCGCGGTCTCCTCCGTGCTCATCTGCTCCCAGTGCCGCAGCACCACGACGCTGCGCTGCTTGGGCGCGAGCACCTTCAGGACGTCCATGAGCAGGGCCCGGTCGGCGTGCTGCTCGGTCGGGTCCTCCACGCGCGCGTCCGGCAGCTGCTCGGTCGGGACCTCTTCGAGGCGGCGCGCCCGCCACCACTCCGTCCGCGTGTTGATCATGACCCGGCGCAGGTACGCGTCGGCCAGCGACTTGTCCGCGATCCCGTCCCAGCGGCCGTACGTGCGGACCAGCGCGGTCTGGAGCAGGTCCTGCGCGTCGACCGGATCCGGGACGAGCCGGCGCGCGCTGCGCAGCAGCGCGTCCTGCCGCGTGCGGACGTACTCCTCGAAGTCGAGCACCTCGCCCTGGCTCATCCCGGCTGCCTCCACATCCCCGTGACCTGCTTGTCCTCCGTGTCGTCGACGACGCTACGGAGCGCTTGTCACGGGCCTGTGCGAGGCAGCCGTCGGTGGACGCACGGCTACCCATCGGTTGTGTAACAGCGGCCGCCGGGCGGGTGTTTCGGGGAGGCGGCGGGTGGGTAGACCGGGCCTCCCCGCGCCGGCGGGTGTCTCGGGTCCCGGCGGGTACCTCAGGTCAGCGGAAGCCGGTACCGGCCGCCGTCCAGCGGCTCCACCAGACCGTCCGAGACCAGGCCGTCCAGGGCCCGGCCGCGCTGCACCGGCTCGTCCCAGACCGCGTCGAGCGCGGACTGCGGGACGGGGCCGGGGGCGTCACGGAGCACGGCGAGGAGCCGGCCGCGGACCTGGCGGTCGGTGCCCGCGTAGGTCTGGCCGCGGCGGGGCGGGCCGTCGTGGGCCGGCTTGCCGGCGAGCAGCCAGGCGCACCGGTCCGAGACCGGGCAGCGCCCGCAGTCCTCGTTCTTCGCCGTGCAGACCAGGGCGCCCAGCTCCATGGAGGCGGCGGCCCAGCGGGCGGCGGTGGCCTCGTCGTCGGGGAGGAGCTCGCGGGCGAGGCGCCGCTCGGCCGCGGTGGTGGCGTTCGGCGGGTACTGGACGCCGCTCGCCGCGCGGGCGAGGACCCGGCGCACATTGGTGTCGAGGACCGCGTGGCGCTGCCCGTACGCGAAGGAGGCCACGGCGGCGGCCGTGTACTCGCCGATGCCGGGGAGCGCGAGGAGCTGCCCGTGGTCGCTGGGCACGTCGCCGCGGTGCCGGTCCCTTATCGCCACGGCCGCCGCGTGCAGCCGCAGGGCCCGGCGCGGGTAGCCGAGCCGGCCCCAGGCGCGGACGGCCTCGCCGGGCGGCTCGGCGGCCAGGTCGGCCGGGCGCGGCCAGCGCGCCAGCCACTGCTCGTACACCGGCAGCACCCGCACGACGGGCGTCTGCTGGAGCATGAACTCGCTGACCATGACGCCCCAGGCACCGGCCTCGGGGCGGCGCCAGGGCAGGTCACGGGCGTGCCGGTCGAACCAGGCGAGGACCGGCCCGTGCAGCTCGGCCGGGTCGACGACGGCCGGCGCCGCGCCGCTGCCGGCGGCGGTCGTACGGCCCGAGGCCGTGCCGGCCGAGGCCGTGCCGGCGGCGGCGCGGGGGGCGGCGGGGAGGGACAGGGAGGCGGGGGCATCGATGGAAGTCATGGCACCCCCGATCCTGGCACGTCCCGGAGACGATCAGTACGCGCCGTGACGCGCGCGAGAGCGGCGCTCGGGGCGCGCGGAGGCGTGCGCAGGGGTCGCGGGCCCCCGCCCCGCGCACCACACGACCGCCGCGCTCCGGCTGGACCGGGCCGTCTCCACCAGCGCCGTCATCGGCCGGCGCGCGGCCCGCATGAAGAGGAAGGCGACCAGGCCGCCGAGGAGCAGGCCCGCGGTCACGTCGTGCGGGTAGTGGACGCCGACGAAGACGCGGGAGAAGGCCATGAGGATGGCCATCGGCACGGTCAGCCAGACGATCCCGCGCCAGGAGAGGGCGAGCGCGACCGCGGCGGCTCCGGCGATCGCGGAGTGGTTGCTGGGGAAGGACCAGTCGCCGTACGCCGGGCAGTCGATGAGCGCGGCGGGTGCCCCGGCGACGGCCCGGCACGGGCGTTCCTCGTCGATCAGCGACTTCAGCGCCTCGCTCACCACGTATCCGAAGGCGGTGGCGAGCGGGGCGAGGAAGGCGACCGCCATCGCCCCGCTCGCCCCGGTCCGCGAGCGCCACCAGCCGGCCAGGAACAGCGCGCCGAAGAGCAGCAGTCCGAGCTCCGTCCACACTTCGGCGAGCCACTGGAACCAGTGCGGTGTGGAGTGCGCGAAGTCGAGGACGTCGAGGTAGAGACGGTCGGAGAGGTCGAGGAGGGTTTCCATGGGACATGACGCTAACCGGAATCCGGACCGCCACGCCCCGGGCCAAGGGACGGACCGACCCCTGACGAAAGTGGGGGATGGGCGACGAGAGCGGTGATTTCCGGCCGCCGCGTGGAAAGTTCCCGTTCCCGGAGGATGTGATCATCGGCAAAACTTGGGCTCTCGGGCGGCGGGTGGGGCGGGAGTTGGGCGGGATCTCTCGTAAGGTTCGGGGCGTGGGATCTTTGCGCAATCCGGTCGGGCCGCTTCCCTCCACCATCTACTGGCGACGGAGGGCGGTCGCGCTGTGCCTGATCGCGCTCCTCGCCCTGCTGACCCTGTGGGCCGTCACCTCCGGTGACGGCGACGGGAAGAAGACGAACGACGCCGCCAACGGCGCGGCCCCCGCGCCCTCCATCACCCCGGGGCCGGGCGGCACCGGCCCCGCCATCAGTCAACAGCCGGGCGGGCGCGACGAGTCGGGCGAGTCCGGTACGGGCGACGGCGCGGGTTCCGGCGGCGGCGAAGGTGCGGACGCCGGTTCCGGTACGGACGCCGGTTCCGGTACGGACACGGGCTCGGGCTCGGGTTCCGGTGGCGGCGAGACCGGTTCCGGTACGGCGGGCAAGAACGGCGACACCGACGGCGCGGGCGGCGACGGCGGAGCCGGGACGGGCGCGGGACAGCGCCTCCCGGCCGACTCCCCGCTCCCGAACTGCCCTGCCGGATCCCTGGAGTTGACGCTGCGCAGCGTCAAGCTCACGTACGAGCCCGGCGAGAAGCCCCGCTTCCACCTGGTCCTCAAGAACACCTCGGACGCCGACTGCAAGGCCGACGTCGGCCCCCGTGCGGCCGTGCTGAAGATCAGCAACCCGCAGAGCGACCGCCTCTGGTCCTCCGACGACTGCCCGCGCCCCGCCGACCCGGTGCTGCTGAGGCTCCCCGCGCGCGCCACGATCACCCACACCGTGGAGTGGGACCTCCGGCGCAGCGCCCCGCAGTGCGCCACCGCCCCCGCGGGCTCGGCCGGCCCGGGCAACTACCTGGCCGAGGCGACCGTGGCGGGCGGCCGGACGGTCGCGACGCCGTTCAGTCTCGCGAAGGACTGACCGGCCGAGGACCGGCCGGTCGAGGGCTGACCGGCCGAGGACCGGGCGGCCGAGGACCGGGCGGGGCGCCGGGCGGGCGCCCCGCCGTCAGACGTACCGCTCCAGGATCGACGACTCCGCGAGCCGCGACAGGCCCTCGCGGACGCTGCGGGCGCGGGCCTCGCCGACGCCGTCCACGGTCTGGAGGTCGTCCACGCTCGCCGCGAGCAGCTTCTGCAGCCCGCCGAAGTGCTCCACAAGCCGCTCGATGATCGCGCCGGGCAGGCGCGGCACCTTGGCCAGGAGCCGGTAGCCGCGCGGCGAGACCGCCGAGTCGAGCGTCTCGGGGGAGCCGCTGTAGCCCAGGGCCCGTGCGACGACGGGCAGTTCGAGAAGCTCGGTGTGGGAGAGCGCGTCCAGCTCGGTCAGCGCCTCCGCGACCGTGCGGGAACGCTTCGCCGTCGGCTCCGGCACGTAGTCGCGGATGACCAGCTCGCGCTCCGGCTCCACGCCCGCGATCAGCTCGTCGAGCTGGAGCGAGAGCAGCCGGCCGTCGGTGCCGAGCTCGACCACGTACTCCGCGATCTCGGTGGCGATCCGGCGGACCATCTCCAGGCGCTGGGCGACGGCGGTGACGTCCCGGACGGTCACCAGGTCCTCGATCTCCAGGGCGGAGAGCGTGCCGGCCACCTCGTCGAGGCGGAGCTTGTACCGCTCCAGGGTCGCGAGCGCCTGGTTGGCCCGGGACAGGATGGCGGCCGACTCCTCCAGGACCCGACGCTCGCCGTTCACGTAGAGCGCGATCAGGCGCATCGACTGGGAGACGGAGACGACCGGGAAGTTGCACTGCTTGGAGACCCGGTCCGCGGTGCGGTGGCGGGTGCCGGTCTCCTCGGTGGGGATGGAGGCGTCCGGGACCAGCTGCACACCGGCCCGGTGGATCTTGGTGATGTCCTTGTCCAGGACGAGCGCGCCGTCGAGCTTGCACAGCTCGCGCAGGCGCGTCGCGGCGAACTCGACGTCGATCACGAAACCGCCGGTGCACATCGAGTCGACGGTCTTGTCCATGCCGAGGACGATCAGACCACCGGTGTTCCCGCGGAGGATCCGCTCCAGGCCGTCGCGCAGGGCGGTGCCGGGCGCGACCGCGCTCAGCGCCGCGCGCATCAGTGCTTCGTTGCCGGAGCCCGCGCCGGACTTCCCGGGAGCTGCTGCCCCGTCCTTGGCTGCCACTGCACTCCTCCGGCTCGTACGGATGGGCGAGACCAGGGCAAAGTCTAGCGACACCACCCCGCGGCCCTGGGCCGCACGCCGGTCCGGGGTGCTCCGGACGGGCCCCGCCGGTGCGCCCCGGTCGCGATCCGCCCTACCCGCTCGACCCCCCGCCTACCCCTCCACACCCCGACCGGAGTACGCGCGACGGTCTCCGGCAGGGCCCGGAAGGCGCGTCCGCGCCACGGTGCGGAAGGCCCCCTCCCCGCCACGGTCCGGAAGGCGTGTCCGCGCCACGGTGCGGAAGGCCCCCTCCCCGCCACCGGCCGGAAGGCGTGTCCCCGCCACCGCCCCGGAAGGCCACGTCCCCGCCACCGGCCGGAAGACCGCGCCCGCGCCACCGCCCCGGAAGACCGCGTCCCCGCCACGGCCCCGGACGACCGGCCCTCCTTCCGGCGGTCAGCCCGCCGTCTCCTCCGTCTTCCTCGCCGCGCGGCGGCTCTGCGGCAGGACCCGCAGGGCGTCGCCCATGTCGGCCACTTCCGTCACCTTCATGCCGGGCGGCACCTTCCCCGGGTCCCCGGGGACCAGCGCGTGGGTGAAGCCCAGCCGGTGGGCCTCGGCGAGGCGGCGCTGGACGCCCGTCACCCGCCTCACCTCGCCCGCGAGCCCGACCTCGCCGATCGCGACCAGGTTCTTCGGCAGCGGGGTGTCGCTCGCGGCGGAGGCCAGGGCGAGCGCGATCGCCAGGTCGGCGGCCGGCTCGGAGAGCCTCACGCCGCCCACGGTGGCGCTGTAGATGTCCCGCTTCCCCAGCGCGCTGATCCGCCCCCGCTGCTCCAGGACGGCCAGCATCATCGAGACCCGGGAGGTCTCCAGGCCGGAGGTGGTCCGGCGCGGCGAGGGGATCTGGGAGTCCACGGTCAGCGCCTGCACCTCGGCGACCAGCGGACGGCGGCCCTCCAGGGTGACCGTGAGGCAGGTGCCGGGCACGGCCACGTCACGGCGGGTCAGGAAGAGCCCGGACGGGTCGGCGAGACCCGTGATCCCCTCGTCGTGCAGCTCGAAACAGCCGACCTCGTCCGTGGCCCCGTACCGGTTCTTCACGCCCCGGACCAGCCGCAGGCGCGCGTGCCGGTCGCCCTCGAAGTGCAGGACGACGTCGACCAGGTGCTCCAGGAGCCGGGGGCCGGCGATCGCCCCGTCCTTCGTCACGTGGCCGACGAGCAGCGTGGACATCCCGCGCTCCTTGGAGGCCCGGATCAGCGCGCCCGCGACCTCGCGGACCTGCGCCATGCCGCCGGGTGCGCCGTCGATCTCCGGCGAGGCGACGGTCTGCACCGAGTCCAGGACGAGCAGCGAGGGCTTCACCTCGTCCAGGTGGCCGAGGACCGCCGACAGGTCCGTCTCCGCCGCCAGGTACAGGTGGTCGCTGAGCGCGTGGATCCGGTCGGCGCGGAGCCGGACCTGGCTCGCGGACTCCTCGCCCGTCACGTACAGCGTGCGGTGCGCGTCGCTCGCCGCCTTCGCCGCCACGTCGAGGAGCAGCGTCGACTTGCCGACGCCGGGCTCGCCGGCGAGCAGCACGACCGCGCCGGGCACCAGGCCGCCGCCGAGGACCCGGTCCAGCTCGTCGACGCCGGTGGAGCGGGCGGTCGCCTGCCGGCCGTCGACCTGTGCGATGGGGAGCGCGGCGGTGGAGACCCGGCCGGCGGCGGTGGTCCTGACGGCGGGCGCGCCGTACTCCTCGACCGTCCCCCATGCCTGGCACTCGGGGCAGCGGCCGAGCCATTTGGCCGTCTGCCAGCCGCACTCGGTGCAGCGGTACGACGGACGGTCCTTGGCGGATTTCGTACGGGCAGCCATGCCCCACACCGTAGCCGCCGCCACCGACAGCGGACCGCCGCCCGCTTCCGGCCTGTGGACGGATATCCACGGCCTGTGGACAACCCCGCCGTCATCCGGCCACCGGTCCGTCGCCGTGGCAGCTTCCCACCCCGCTCCTGTCCCCTTTCGAGTGATGGCTTCACCCGTAAGGCTGAGAAGAGTGGATCCGATATGAAGAGTCCTCCCTGACGCGCCTACGGTCGCCCAGTGACGAGCAGCAGGCTGGAATCCTCCCGCACCCCGGGCGCCCACCGGGCGCGCCGCGGCCCGCAGCAGGGACCGCGCACGCTCGGCCAGCGACCCCCCGCCCGCTACGAGGACGTCCTCGACGGACTCTTCACGTACTGCCTCTCGGTCCTCTGCGACCACGACACCGCCACCGCCGTCCTCGGCGACGTCCTCGCCGCCGCCGAACGCCACCACGGCCGCTGCCCCTCCGACGAGGAGGGCCGCACCGCCTGGCTGTACGCGCTGGCGCGCTGGGCCTGTCTGCGCAGCCTCGGCGAGCAGCGCCGCCGGCGGCAGGGCGCGCACACCGGCCGCCCCGCCGTCACCCCGCCCGGGCCGCCGCCGGTCTCCGCCGAGACCGCCGAGCGCCGCCGCGCCGAGCTCGCCACCCTCGCCTGGCCCGAGGCCGCCGGCACCACCCCCGAACAGCGCGAGGCCCTCGAACTGGCCGTCCGGCACGGGCTGAGCCCGCGCCAGGTCGCCGCCGTCCTCGCCCTCGACCCGCAGGCCGCCCGCGAGCTCCTCGCCACCGCCGCCTGCGAGGTCGAGCGGACCCGGGCCGCGCTCGCCGTCGTCTCCACCGGCAGCTGCCCCACCGTCGCCCGCCTCCTCACCGGCGACCGGCGGGTGATCCTCTCGGCGGCCCTGCGCGCCGAACTCGTCCGGCACGTCGACGACTGCCCGGTCTGCCGCCGCGCCGCCGAGCGGGTCGGCGCCGCCGCGCCCTGGCCCGGTGCCGGGCCGCGCCCCTTCCAGGACGGCCCGGCGCTCGTCGAGGCCCCCCGGGCCGCCGCGTACATGGCGATGCTGCACGTCCCCCGCGCGCGCGGCGGCGCCCCCCGCTTCGCCCCGACCGGCTTCCCGATCGACCCCAAGGACGTCGTCGCCCGACGCGACCGGATGCGGGCCCGCGCGGTCACCACCACCGTGGTCGCCGCCGTCGTCGCCGCCCCCGTGCTCGCCCTGTGGACCTCCTACCGGGGCGTCCCGGCGGGCGCGGAGGCGGGCAGGGACGCCACCCGGGTCAGCGCCGGCGAGAGCGAGGACGCGGCGGGCGACGGCCGCCCCCACGACCCGTACGAGAACGCCGGGAACGCCCGCGCGACCCCCGCCCCCGGCTACGTCAGGGGCAGCCGTGCCCCCGCTGTCTCCGTCGAGGTCGTCACCCCCGCCAGGACCGCCGCCCCGGCCGCGCCCGCGCGCCCCGGCGAGGCGGCGCCGGGCTGGATCGGCGTCACCGCCCGCTGCGTCGGCGGCGTCACCCTGATCACGCTCAGCGGGCAGGGCGGCACCCCGGTCGACTGGTCGCTGTGGACGGACGCGCCCTGGCTGTACGTGACCCGCGCCTCCGGCACCCTCGCCCCGGGCGACACGGTCACCGTCGCCGTACGCGTCGACCCGGCGCGGGAGCCGCGCGGCCCCTGGAGCGCCCGGATCGGCGTCGACCCCACCGGCGCGGTGCTGCGGATCGACGGCCAGGGGCCCGTCGCCCCGATCGACGACCGGGTGATCCCGCCCCCGCCGGTCACGACGGAGCCCACGACCCCGCCGACCGCGCCGCCCACGAGCGGCCCGGTGGACCCGCGGCCGACCGGCCCGACGGAGCCCACGACGCCGCCGACGACCCCGCCGGCGACGGAGGAACCCACCACCCCGCCGCCGACGACGGAGCCCACGACCCCGCCCCCGACGACCGAGCCGACCACACCCCCGCCGACCACGGACCCGCCCCCGACGACGGACCCGGGCACCACGGAGCCGACACCCCCGCCGGCCACGGACGAACCGGCCCCGCAGCCCTCCTCCTGAACCCCGGCCCTACCGCTTCGGGTCGGCCGGGTGCGGCGCCACCATCGGCAGCGACGAGGCGAGCCGCGCCTCGCAGAGCCCCACCAGCACGTCGTACGCGTCCTTGCCCATCATCTCGATCAGCTCGGGCCGGTACGAGACGTAGACCGGCTCCCCGCCGCCGTGCGCGGAGGTCGCCGAGGTGCACCACCAGTGCAGGTCGTGACCGCCCGGACCCCAGCCCCGGCGGTCGTACTCGCCGATGGACACCTGGAGCACGCGCGTGTCGTCGGGCCGGTCGATCCAGTCGTACGTCCGGCGCACCGGCAGCTGCCAGCACACGTCCGGCTTGGTCTCCAGCGGCTCCCGGCCCTCCTTCAGGGCCAGGATGTGCAGCGAGCAGCCCGCGCCGCCCGCGAACCCCGGCCGGTTCTGGAAGATGCACGAGCCCTGCCAGCGGCGGGTCTGCCGGTCGCCGTCCTCGTCGACCTGCGTCCACCCCGTCTCGCTGCCGACGTCGTGGAACTGCCACAGCTCCGGCGTCAGCCGCGCCACGTGCTCCGCCACCCGCTTCTCGTCGTCCTCGTCGGAGAAGTGGGCGCCGAGCGTGCAGCAGCCGTCCGCCGCCCGGCCCGCCTGGATGCCCTGGCAGCCGCTGCCGAAGACGCAGGTCCAGCGCGAGGTCAGCCAGGTCAGGTCACAGCGGAAGACCTGCTCCTCGTCGGCCGGGTCGGCGAACTCCACCCACGCGCGCGGGAAGTCCAGCCCCTGCTCGTCCGGCTCCTCGCCCTTGCGCTGCTTCCGCACGCCCTTGACGGGCGGCTTCCCGCCCTCCACGTGCTGCGCGTACTTCACGTCCCGCACGTCGTGCGGGAGCTCCTCGCGTACGGCACCCTCGCCGCCGGCGGCACTGTCTTTGCCCGGCTTCGCCTTTTTCGTCTTTGGCACGACACCAAGCGTATGCGGGTGGGCGCAGTAGCGTTTCCGCCATGAGACTCGGAGTCCTCGACGTCGGTTCGAACACAGTGCACCTGCTCGTGGTGGACGCCCACCCCGGCGCCCGCCCGCTGCCCGCCCACTCCCACAAGGCGGAGCTGCGGCTCGCCGAACTCCTCGACGCCCGCGGCGCCATCGCGCCCAGCGGCGTCGAGCGGCTCGTCGCGACCGTCCGCGACGCGCTCCAGGCCGCCGAGGACAAGGGCTGCGAGGAGGTGCTGCCCTTCGCGACTTCCGCCGTCCGCGAGGCCGGCAACGCCGACGCCGTCCTCGCCCGCGTCAAGGACGAGACCGGCGTCGACCTCCAGGTCCTCACCGGCGAGGAGGAGGCCCGGCTCACCTTCCTCGCCGCCCGCCGCTGGTTCGGCTGGTCCGCCGGCAAGCTCCTCCTCCTCGACATCGGCGGCGGCTCCCTTGAGGTCGCCTACGGCATCGACGAGGACCCCGACGCGGCCGTCTCCCTGCCGCTCGGCGCCGGCCGCCTCACCGCCGGCTGGCTCCCCGGCGACCCGCCCGACACCGAGGACGTCAAGGCGCTGCGCCGCCACGTCCGTGCCCAGATCGCCCGCACGGTCGGCGAGTTCAGCCGCTTCGGGAAGCCCGACCACGTCGTCGCCACCTCCAAGACCTTCAAGCAGCTCGCCCGGATCGCCGGCGCCCCCGGCTCCGGCGAGGGCCTCTACGTGGAGCGGCTGCTGACCCGCGCCTCCCTGGAGGAGTGGGTGCCCCGGCTCGCAGGCATGACCGGCGGCGAGCGGGCCGCCCTGCCCGGCGTCTCCGAGGGCCGCGCCGCCCAGCTCCTGGCCGGCGCCCTGGTCGCCGAGGGCGCGATGGACCTGCTCGGCGTGGAGCAGCTGGAGATCTGCCCGTGGGCGCTGCGCGAGGGCGTGATCCTGCGCCGCCTCGACCACCTCCCGGAGCTCCTGTCCGGCGCGTGAGTCCCCGGGGACGTACGGCCGGGCCACGCGCGCGTGCGTACGCGCAGGGCGCCGCCGCGGCGTGCGGAGGGTGACCGGAACCACCCTCCCGCGCCCAGGTGCGCCCCGTACCCTGTCTGTCGTGGCAGAACCAGCGGTGCGCGTCCCGGATGCGAAGGTCGCCCTGTCGACGGCCTCCGTCTATCCGGAGTCGACGGCGACGGCCTTCGAGGTCGCCGCGCGCCTCGGGTACGACGGCGTCGAGGTCATGGTGTGGACCGACCCGGTCAGCCAGGACATCG
Source organism: Streptomyces sp. NPDC007863 (assembly GCF_040633895.1). Lineage (NCBI taxonomy): Bacteria > Bacillati > Actinomycetota > Actinomycetes > Kitasatosporales > Streptomycetaceae > Streptomyces > Streptomyces sp. NPDC007863. The sequence goes on along the minus strand of NZ_JBEYEI010000005.1, from coordinate 12,354 downwards.
AGGCCCTGCGCCGGCTCTCCGACTACCACCAGGTGCCGGTCCTCGCCGTCCACGCCCCCTGTCTGCTGATCACCCAGCGCGTCTGGTCGACGGATCCCTGGGTCAAGCTGCAGCGCGCCCGGGCGGCCGCCGAGAAGCTCGGCGCGTCCACCGTCGTCGTCCATCCGCCGTTCCGCTGGCAGCGCCAGTACGCCCGCGACTTCGTGACCGGCATCTGGCGGATGGCCGACGAGACCGACGTCCGCTTCGCCGTCGAGAACATGTACCCGTGGCGGTACAAGGACCGCGAGATGCTCGCGTACGCCCCCGAGTGGGACGTCACCAAGGACGACTACCGCCACTTCACGATCGACCTCTCGCACACCGCGACCGCCCGCACCGACACCCTCGCGATGGTCGACCGCATGGGCGACCGGCTCGGTCACGTCCACCTCGCCGACGGGCGCGGCTCCGCCAAGGACGAGCACCTGGTGCCGGGCCGGGGCACCCAGCCGTGCGCCGAGCTCCTGGAGCGGCTCGCCGTCTCCGGCTTCGACGGACACGTCGTCATCGAGGTCAACACCCGGCGCGCGATGTCCGCCGCCGAACGGGAGGCCGACCTCGCCGAGGCGCTCGCCTTCACCCGGCTCCACCTCGCCTCGGCGGCCCGGGGCACGCGCGCGTGAGCGAGGACTCCCCCCGGCGCCGCGGCCGCCCGGCCCGCGCCGCCGCCGACGACACCGCCCCCGGCGCGCGCGAGCGCATCCTGGCGGCGGCCAGGACCCAGTTCGCGGAGCGCGGCTACGACAAGACCTCGGTGCGCGGCATCGCCAAGGCCGCCGGGGTCGACCCGGCGCTCGTGCACCACTACTTCGGCACCAAGGACGAGGTCTTCGCGGCGGCGATCGAGGTCTCCTTCGAACCGACGCTCGTCGTCCCGGCCCTCCTCGACGGCCCGCGCGAGGAGGTCGGCGAGCGCCTCGCCCGCTTCTTCGTCGGCGTCTGGGAGAACCCGGCGACCCGCGCCCCGCTGCTCGCGGTCATCCGCTCCGCCGTGACCCACGAGGCGGCGGCGAAGGTGCTGCGGACCTTCGTGCTGCGCCGGCTCCTGGAGCGCGTCGCCTCCGGTCTCGCCGTACCGGACCCGAAGTTCCGGGCCGAGCTGGCGGCCTCGCAGATGATCGGGATCGCGATCCTGCGGTACGTCCTCCAGGTGGAGCCGCTGGCCTCGGCGGACCCGGAGACGATCGTGGCGGAGGTCGCCCCCACCCTCCAGCGGTACCTGACGGAGGCCTGACCGCCTTCTGGAACGCCGTCCCGCATGGCGGACAGGCTGTCCAGATCTTGGAGCGTCGGCGTACGCTCGAATCAAGCACATCCATCACGAGGAGCGAGCGACGATGCCCGAGCTGAGGTCCCGCACTGTCACCCACGGCCGCAACATGGCGGGCGCCCGCGCCCTTATGCGCGCCTCCGGTGTACCGGGCGCGGACATCGGCCGGAAGCCGATCATCGCGGTGGCGAACTCCTTCACCGAGTTCGTCCCCGGCCACACCCACCTCCAGCCGGTCGGCCGGATCGTCTCCGACGCCATCACGGCGGCCGGCGGCATCGCCCGCGAGTTCAACACGATCGCCGTCGACGACGGCATCGCCATGGGCCACGGCGGCATGCTCTACAGCCTGCCCTCCCGCGACCTGATCGCGGACAGCGTGGAGTACATGGTCGAGGCGCACTGCGCCGACGCCCTGATCTGCATCTCCAACTGCGACAAGATCACCCCGGGCATGCTGATGGCGGCCCTGCGCCTGAACATCCCGACGGTCTTCGTCTCCGGCGGTCCGATGGAGTCCGGCCGCGCCACCCTGGTGGACGGCTCGGTCCGCACGCTCGACCTGGTCGACGCGATCTCCGACGCGGTGAACCCGAACATCTCGGACGAGGACATCGCCCGCATCGAGGAGAGCGCCTGCCCGACCTGCGGCTCCTGTTCCGGCATGTTCACCGCCAACTCGATGAACTGCCTGACCGAGGCCATCGGCCTCTCCCTCCCGGGCAACGGCTCCGTCCTCGCCACCCACACCGCCCGCAGGGCGCTGTACGAGAACGCCGCCCGCACGGTCGTCGACATCACCCGTCGGTACTACGACGAGGACGACGCCTCCGTCCTGCCCCGCTCGATCGCCACCCGCGCCGCGTTCGAGAACGCCATGGCCCTCGACATCGCCATGGGCGGCTCGACCAACACGATCCTGCACCTGCTCGCCGCCGCCCAGGAGGCCGAGCTGGACTACGGCCTGCCGGACATGGACGAGGTCTCCCGCCGCGTCCCCTGCCTGGCCAAGGTCGCCCCGAACGTCGCCAAGGACCGCACGTACTACATGGAGGACGTGCACCGGGCCGGCGGCATCCCCGCCATCCTCGGCGAGCTGTACCGCGCGGGCCTGCTCAACGAGGACGTCCACTCCGTCCACTCCCGCTCCATCAAGGAGTGGCTGGACGCCTGGGACGTGCGCGGCGGCGCGGCCACCGAGGAGGCCGTCGAGCTCTTCCACGCGGCCCCCGGCTGCGTCCGCTCCGCGACCGCCTTCTCCCAGTCCGAGCGCTGGGCGAGCCTCGACACCGACGCGGCCGGCGGCTGCATCCGCGACGCCGCCCACGCGTACTCGAAGGACGGCGGCCTCGCCGTCCTGCACGGCAACCTCGCCGTCGACGGCTGCGTCGTGAAGACCGCCGGCGTCGACGAGTCGATCTGGACCTTCGAGGGCCCGGCCGTCGTCTGCGAGTCGCAGGAGGAGGCCGTCGAGAAGATCCTCAACAAGCAGGTCAAGGACGGCGACGTGGTCGTCATCCGGTACGAGGGCCCCAAGGGCGGCCCCGGCATGCAGGAGATGCTCTACCCGACCTCCTTCCTCAAGGGCCGGGGCCTGGGCAAGACCTGCGCCCTGGTGACCGACGGCCGCTTCTCCGGCGGCACCTCGGGCCTCTCCATCGGCCACGCCTCCCCGGAGGCGGCCTCGGGCGGCACCATCGCCCTGGTCGAGGACGGCGACCGGATCCGCATCGACATCCCGAACCGCTCGATCGAGCTGCTCGTCGACGACGCGACCCTGGCCGACCGCCGCGAGGCGCTCGGCGGCGTCTACGCCCCGAAGAACCGCGAGCGCAAGGTCTCGGCCGCCCTGCGCGCGTACGCGGCGATGGCGACGAGCGCCGACAAGGGCGCCGTCCGCGACGTCTCGAAGCTCGGCTGACCCGACCCGCGAGGCCGGGCCGACGGCAACGCCTCCCGGCCCGCCGCCATCGGAGCCGTATCTCCCCGAAATCCCCCTTCACGCGCGCGTGAGGGGGGATTTCGCGTCGCACGCGCGCGGGGTGGGCCGAAAAGCCCGCTCCCCGCGCAGGCGCGCCCGCGCTACGCTCACGCCTCGCTCAGGGTGTCATGTCCACGCCTGCCAGTGAGGGGATCCGCATGCGCGACTCCGTACGCCGCACGGTCCGACGCTCCGCCGTCCTCGCGACGGCCACCGCGGCCTTCGCCGCACTCGCCGCCGTCCCGGCGCACGCGGCCACCCCGGCCTCGATCTGCGGCTCCGGCTACACCCAGGTCGACGTCGAGACCCTGCGGAACTCCACCACCGCCCTGGCCCGCGTCCACCTGCTCTACAACGCCGCCACCGGCTACAACTGCGTCGTCACCCTGCACACCGACGCCACCGCCGGCTTCCGGCTGCCCACCGGCGCCTGGCTCACCCCGCAGGGCTCCACCACCCGCAGGGACCAGGACCTGTACAGCTCCTACGCGGGCCCGGTCCGCGCCTACGCCGCCGGCCGCTGCGTCAGCTGGGGCGGCATGATCGAGGCCGGGGTCGGCACGTACACGTACACCAGCCCCTGGGAGCACTGCGGCTGACGCGCGCGGGCGCGCGGGCTACCAGGACTCCGCCACGCGCGCGTGCACCGCGAACACCGAGCCGTCCGGGGCCGTCCCGAAGACCCGCTCCCCGGCGACCAGCGGCGCCGGCACGTGCGGCGCGTACCCGAGCCGCCCGTTCTCCAGACGCGGCCGGGTCTGCCCGACGACCGCGCCGCGCGTGGTGTCCACGGCGAACAGCCGCCCGTCCGCCGCGGAGAGGTAGAGCCGCTCGTCGGGGCCGAGGACGGGCGCCGAGACGTTCGAGGCCCCGGTCTCCAGGTCCCACCGCCGGCTGCCCTTCTCCGGCGCCGTGTCGAGGGCGACCAGGCGTCCGTCCAGGGAGAGCAGATACGCCACCGTGCCCCGTACGGCGATCCCGGAGAGCAGCATCCGCTCGTGGATCCCGACCCGCCGCACCGCGCCCGCGTCCGGCCCGCTCCCCGGGTCGTCGGGATCGCCCGGCGCGAGCAGCACCAGCGCGTCGACCAGACCGCCCTGGTAGCGCGAGGCGAGGACCAGCGTCCCGTCGCCGGTGCGGCCGACCGGGGCGGCGTCCCCGGGCACCACCCGGGTCCACACCAGCTCGCCGGTGGCCGGGAGCAAGGCCCCGATCCGGCTGCTCCGCCCGTCCCCGGCCGTCTCGGAGACGGTGAGGAGCCCGGTCGGGGCGTCGTAGGCGCCGAGCACGGGGTTGTCGAAGCCGGGCAGGCGGTGGGCCCACCGCCCGGCCCCGGTCCGCGCGTCGACGGCGCGCAGCGCGCCGAAGCCGTCGGTGAGGACCACCACCCCGCCCGACGGGCGGAAGGTCTCGGGCACGTCCGCGCGCGCGGTCCAGCCGGGGGCACCGTCCTCGACGGCGTGCGCGCGCAGCGGGCCGGTCCCCGACGCGACGCCGACCAGCGGCTCCGCCCCGCCCGCCAGCGGCACCGGCGCGAGCGGCGGATCGGCCGCCACCGGCCCGGTCCGCTTCCACAGCACCTCGCCGGTCCTCGGGTCGAGCCGGGCGAGCGGGACGCCCCGGGCCGCGCAGTAGAGGGAGCCGGCCTCGTGCAGACAGGCCGGCGAGGCGGTCCCGCCGTGCTCCTGGAGCCGGGTGTGCCAGCCGTCGAAGGCGGTCGCCACCTCGGCGGGGTGGGCGGGCGCCTCGGCCGCGGGCCGGGCCGGCGGGCGCAGCGCCGCGTACACCCCGGCGCCGGCGAGGACGAGCACGACGACGGCGGAGACGGTGAGCCGCGGGGCGAGCGGCGTCCGCCGGCGCCGCGCGGGCGGGGCGGGCGCGGCGGCCCGGGTCGTCGTCGCGCCGGAGGCCTCGGTACGGCCCCGGGCCGCGGCGTCGTCCGGCCCGTCGGGCGCGAACGGGTCGGCGGGCAGCACGGGCCGCCGCCGCTGGGACGGTATGAAGGCCTCGGCCTCGTACGAGGGCGGGAGCAGGGCCGCCATGATCTGGGCCGGCGTGGGCCGGTCGGCCGGCTCCTTCGCCAGGCAGCGCGCGACCAGCGGCGCGAGCTCGCCGGGCACCCCGGTGAGGTCCGGCTCGTCGTGGACCACCTGGTAGGCCACGATGTAGGGGCTGTCCGAGTCGAAGGGGCCGTGCCCGGTCGCCGCGTGCACCAGGACCGAGCCGAGCGCGAAGACGTCGGCGGCGGGACCGACCTCGCGCGGCCGCTGGAACTGCTCGGGCGCCATGAAGGGCGGCGAGCCGATCAGCTTCCCGGTCTCCGTGCGCAGATCGCTGTCGACCGGCCGGGAGATCCCGAAGTCGATGACCTTGGGACCGGTGTCGGTGAGCAGCACGTTGCTCGGCTTGAGGTCCCGGTGGACCACCCCGGCGCGGTGGATGTCGCGCAGCGCCTCGGCGAGCCCGGCGGTCAGCCGGCGCAGCTCGGCGGGGGAGAGGGGCCCGCGCTGGCGGACCTGGTCGGCGAGGGTGGGGCCGGGGACGTAGAGGGTGGCCATCCAGGGGCGCTCGGCGTCCGGGTCGGCGTCCACGACGGGCGCGGTGAAGGCGCCGCTGACCCGGCGGGCGGCGGCCACCTCCTGCCGGAAGCGGGCCCGGAAGTCGGGATCCTCGGCGTAGCGCGCGTGCACCACCTTCACGGCGAGCCGCAGCCCGGAGGGCGAGGAGGCCAGGTGGACGACGCCCATGCCGCCCGCGCCGAGCACCGCCTGGAGCCGGTACTCCCCGGCGTACTCGGGACCTCCCGGGTCCCGGTCGGCATCGGTCCTGCTCAACGGCGGCATCTCCCACCCCCGTGTGGTTCCCCGTCCGTCCGCGCGCACCTGCGCGACGCGACGGAGCCTAGTCGATGGTCCCCGCGATGTCGGAGGGGCTTGCTAGCCTGCGCGCGTCGCACAGAGTGAAACCAGGGGGAGAACATCATGGCGGTGAAGTACTACCCGGTCGCGCCGGGCTACCGGGTCAACGTCCGCTCCGGCCCGAGCACGCAGTACCCGGTGGTCCGGGTGCTCTCCGAGGGCGCGACCGTCCCGATCCACTGCCAGAAGCCCGGCGAGTGGGTCACGGGGCCGTACGGCACCACCCGCCTCTGGGACAGCATCGCCCCGGGGCAGTACGTCTCCGACGCGTACGTGAAGACCGGCAGCGACGACTACGTCGCGCCGCGCTGCGCCTGAGGACCTTCGCCTCGGCCGCCGAAGCGCCGCACCGGGGATAATCGACCTCGTGAGCGAGGACAAGCAGCACCCCGGAACCGGCACGAGCGGACCCCGGCCCGAGGAGATCCGTTTCTTCGGGACCACCTGGGTCGACCACGGCGCCCACTACGGACTGCGGCGCGCCAGCCTCGCCGCCGGCGCGCTCGCGGCGGCCGTCGCGGGCGCCTTCGTGCTGCGCTTCGCCTACGAGGGACTCCAGGTCGCGGCGGTGGGCGGCCTGGTGAACACCCTCGTCATCCTGATGTTCGCGATCTGCTCGGCCATCGCCTTCGCCAAGACGTGGGAGGGCTTCGGCCGCCGCCCCGCCGACCAGGCCCGCGAGGACTCCCTCCGGAGCCTCAAGGCCATCGGCTTCATCGGCACGCTCCTCGCCTACGCCCTGCGCTGCCTCGTGGAGGCCCCCGGCGAGAAGCTCCGCCGCGCCGAGTACGAGACCGCCCGCGCCCGCCACGAGAAGCGCCGCGGCGCCCGCACCGGCAACCCGGCCGCCCGCAAGAAGCCCAAACGCTCCTAACGCTCCCCGGGCTCCCCGCGCCACCACCGGCCCAGGCCCCCGCGATCCTTGACGCGGGGGCTTTTCCGTCCCCACTATTCATCGCATGATGAATTACGACTCCGGGGCGCCCGGCGAACCCGAACCCCCCGACCCGGACCCCGCCGTCACCGCCCGCGGCCTCACCGCCGTACGCGGCGACCGCACCGTCCTGCGCGCCCTCGACCTCACCGTCCCCGCCGGCCGCGTCACCGGCCTCCTCGGCCCCTCCGGCTGCGGCAAGACCACCCTCATGCGCACGATCGTCGGCACCCAGGCCAAGGTCACCGGCACCCTCACCGTCCTCGGCAGCCCCGCGGGACACCCGGACCTCCGCCCCCGCATCGGCTACGTCACCCAGGCCCCCTCCGTCTACGACGACCTCACCGTCCGGCAGAACCTCGACTACTTCGCCGCCGTCCTCCTCCCCGGCCGCGCCCACCGCCCCGCCCGCGCCACCGCCGTCGAGGCCGCCCTCGCCGACGTCGACCTCACCGACCACGCCGACGACCTCGCCGGACGCCTCTCCGGCGGCCAGCGCAGCCGCGTCTCCCTCGCCGTCGCCCTCCTCGGCAGCCCCGACCTGCTCGTCCTCGACGAACCCACCGTCGGCCTCGACCCCGTCCTCCGCCGCGACCTGTGGGACCTCTTCCACCGCCTCGCCGCCGACCGGGGCACCACCCTCCTCGTCTCCTCCCACGTCATGGACGAGGCCGAGCGCTGCCACCGTCTCCTCCTGATGCGCGAGGGCGAGATCCTCGCCGAAGGCAGCCCCGACGCCCTCCGCCGCCGGAGCGGCACGGACACCGTCGAAGAAGCCTTCCTCCACCTGGTCGACACCGCCGTCGCCCGCGCCGCCCGGGCCGCCCACGAGGAGCCCCGCCCATGAGCACCGCCCGCACCCTCGCCACCGCGGCCCGCGTCCTGCGCCAGCTCCGCCACGACCCGCGCTCGATCGCCCTGATGCTCCTCGTCCCCTGCCTGATGCTCTTCCTGCTCCGCTACGTCTTCGACGGCAGCCCGGAGACCTTCGACAACATCGGCGCCTCGCTGCTCGGCATCTTCCCCCTCATCACCATGTTCCTGGTGACCTCCATCGCCACCCTGCGCGAACGCACCTCCGGCACCCTCGAACGCCTCCTCGCCATGCCCCTCGGCAAGGCCGACCTCATCGCCGGCTACGCCCTCGCCTTCGGCCTCGTCGCCGTCGTCCAGTCCGTCCTCGCCACCGGCCTCGCCGTCGGCTTCCTCGGCCTCGACGTCGTCGGCTCCCCCTGGCTCCTCCTCCTGGTCGCCCTCCTCGACGCCCTCCTCGGCACCGCCCTCGGCCTCTTCGTCTCCGCCTTCGCCGCCTCCGAGTTCCAGGCCGTCCAGTTCATGCCGGCCGTGATCTTCCCCCAGCTCCTCCTCTGCGGCCTGTTCACCCCGCGCGACAAGATGGCCCCCGCCCTCGAAGCGATCTCGAACGTCCTGCCCATGTCGTACGCCGTCGACGGCATGAACGAGGTCCTCCGCCACCCCGACGTGACGTCCGCCTTCGTCCGCGACGCGCTCGTCGTCGCCGGCTGCGCCGTCCTCGTCCTCGCCCTCGGCGCCGCCACCCTCCGCCGCCGCACCCCGTGACCGCCCCTCGGACACCCCGCGCACCGGCCGCCCGGCCGGTGCGAGGATGACGGCACGTACCCCCTCCGGCGAGGTGAACAGAGCCATGACCCAGACCGTCGCAGTCCTCGGCACCGGCAAGATCGGTGAAGCCCTCCTCAGCGGCATGATCCGAGCCGGCTGGCGCCCCGCCCACCTGCTGGTCACCACCCGCCGCGCCGAGCGCGCCGCGGAGCTCCGCGACCGCTACGGCGTCGAGGCCGTCACCAACGCCGAGGCCGCCAAGCGCGCCGACACCCTCATCCTGGCCGTCAAGCCCCAGGACATGGGCCGCCTCCTCGACGAACTCGGCCCCCACGTGGCCGCCGACCGCCTCGTCATCAGCGCCGCCGCCGGCATCCCCACCTCCTTCATCGAGGAACGGCTCAGCCCCGGCACCCCCGTCGTCCGCGTCATGCCCAACACGCCCGTCCTCGTCGACGAGGGCATGTCCGTGATCTCCGGCGGCAGCCACGCCACCCCCGACCACCTCGCCCACACCGAGGAGATCTTCGGCGGCGTCGGCAAGACCCTCCGCGTCCCCGAGTCCCAGCAGGACGCCGCCACCGCCCTCTCCGGCTCCGGCCCCGCGTACTTCTACTTCCTCGTCGAGGCCATGACCGACGCCGGCATCCTCCTCGGCCTGCCCCGCGCCCAGGCCCACGACCTCATCGTCCAGGCCGCCATCGGCGCCGCCGTGATGCTCCGCGACAGCGGCGAACACCCCGTGAAGCTCCGCGAGGCCGTCACCTCCCCCGCCGGCACCACCATCAGCGCCATCCGCGAGCTGGAGAACCACGGCGTCCGCGCCGCCCTCATCGCCGCCCTGGAAGCCGCCCGCGACCGCAGCCGCGAGCTCGCCTCCGGCAACGGCTAAGCGGCGGACAGCACCTCCGCCGTCGTCACGACCCGGGCGAACCGTCCACCGTGCAGCGACACCGCCGTCGCCCGGGTCGGCTCCTCCGCCGTCGCCGCCCACCCGAACGGCCCGGCCAGGTCGAAGGTGTGCATCGCGTCCAGCGGGAACACCACGTCGTACCCGAGGTTCCCGCCCATCCGGGCCGTCGTCTCGTTGCACATGTTCGTCTGGATCCCGACGATCACCACCTGCTCGATCCCGGCCCCCCTCAGCCACGCGTCCAGATCCGGCTCCCCGTAGAAGGCGGAGTTCACCGTCTTCGTCACCAGCACCTCGGGCCCGGCGCCCCGGCCCCGCCGCTCCTCGACGAAGTCCTTGAACGCGTTCCCCGCGCTCCCCGGCGCCGACGTCCCGGCCCCCGCCCTCGACGCCCTCCGCCGCGCCCACACCGCCGGCGTCCCCGTCGCCTCCCTCTGCGCCGGCGCCTTCGTCCTCGCCCGCGCCGGCCTCCTCGACGGCCGCCGCGCGGTCACCCACTGGCGCCTCGCCGACACCCTCGCCGCCCGCCACCCGAAGGTCCGCGTCGAACCCGGGGCGCTCTTCATCGAGGACACCGGCGTCTGGACCCCGGCCGGCACCGCCGCCGGCATCGACCTCTGCCTCCACCTGGTCCGTACGGCCCACGGCGCCGAGGCCGCCGCCACCGTCGCCCGCTCGATGGTCACCGCCCCCTTCCGCACCGGCACCCAGGCCCAGTTCATCGAGCGCCCCACCCCCAGGACCGACCGCGACGCCGACGCCCTCGCCGCCGTACGCGCCCACGCGCTCGCCCACCTCGACCGGCCGCACACCGTCGCGAGCCTGGCGGCGCCCGCCGGCATGTCCCCCCGCTCCTTCGCCCGCCACTTCCAGGCCACCACGGGCACGACCCCGCTCCACTGGCTCATCACCCAGCGCGTCGACGCCGCCCGGAAACTCCTCGAACGCACCGACCACCCCCTCCCCGAGGTGGCCCGCCGCGCGGGCTTCGGCAGCGAGGTCACGATGCTCCCCCATAGCCTTCGGCATGGGAGGTGCCCCCAGCATTTCGCCTCGCACCTCGCCACCAGCCCGCGCGACTACCGCGCCGCCTTCCGTCAGACGGCGGGCAGCAGCCCGATCGCCCGATAGGCCCGGTCCACCAGCGGCCGGGCCATCCCCCGCGCCCGCTCGGCCCCCCGCCGCAGCACCCCGTCCACGTACGCGGGGTCCGCCGCGAGCTCGGCATGCCGCTCCCGCACCGGCCGCAGCAGCTCGACGACCGCGTCCGCCGTGTCCTTCTTCAGCGCCCCGTACGACGCGTACCCACCGGCCAGCTCCTCCGGGTCCCCGTCCGTGGCCGCCGCCATCAGATCGAGCAGGTTCGTGATCCCCGGCTTGAGCTCCCGGTCGTAGGCCACCTCCTGCCCGCTGTCGGTCACCGCCCGCATGACCTTCCGCCGCACGGTGTCCGCGTCGTCGAGCAGATAGACGATCCCCGTCCCGTTCTCGTGCGACTTCCCCATCTTCGAGGCCGGGTCCTGGAGGTCCATCACCCGCGCCGCCACCGCCGGCCGCGTCGCCCTCGGCACGGTGAAGGTGTGCCCGTACCGCTGGTTGAACCGCACCGCCAGATCCCGCGTCAGCTCCACGTGCTGCGTCTGGTCCTCACCCACGGGCACCTCGTCGGCTCCGTAGGCCAGGATGTCCGCCGCCATCAGCACGGGATAGGTGAGCAGCGACAGCCGGACCCCCTGCCCGGCCTCCCGGGCCTGCACGCTCTTCTCCTTGTACTGGATCATCCGCCGCAGCTCGCCGTCGGTGGCCGTGCACTCCAGGAGGTACGACAGCCGGGCGTGCTCGTCCACGTGGCTCTGCACGAACAGCGTGCAGAGCTGCGGATCGAGCCCCGAGGCCAGCAGCAGCGTCGCCGCCTGCCGGCTCAGCCGCCGCACCCGCGCGGGATCGTGCTCCACGGTCAGCGCGTGCAGGTCCACCACGCTGAACAGCGCCTCGCCCTGGTGCTGGTCCACCTCGACCCACCGCCGTACGGCCCCGAGGTAGTTGCCGAGCGTCAGATGCCCCGTCGGCTTGACCCCGCTGAAGATCCTCGTCATCGCGTTCCGCTCCTTCTCCGTCCTGCGCCGGCCCGACGGCCCGGCTCCCGGAGGGGGATACGCGAACGGCCGCCGAGTCGGCGGCCGTGTGCATGCGTCAGTACGGGCCGCCGGTCAGGCGGCCCACCACTGGGTGGTGTGCGCATGCGTAGTCATACGGAGAGAGTACGCCTCCGGACCAGGGTTGACACGGGATTGCCAGGTCCGTAGTGTTCTCCGAGTTGTCCGACGTGAGCACCGACTCCGGTCGGCCCCGGACAGCGATTCCGCAAGAACCACTGAGCCTGACGGCCGCGATTCGTCGCGCCGTTCTGCTTTCCGTGCGCTTTTGCGAAATGAGGAATCCGCGTTCGAACTTCGGACGCAGGCCCCGATTGGCTTCGGGGCCGGGGAATCCGCTAATGTCTCACTCGTCGGAACGGCCCAACAGCCGGGAAGACAAACCCCGCTGACTGGGAATCAGACGCCGAAAGGATCTGATAGAGTCGGAAACGCCGGAAGGGCCCGGAGCGAAAGCGAAAGGGACCGGAAAGCACCGAGGAAATCGGATCGGAAAGATCTGATAGAGTCGGAAACGAAGGAAGCGCCCGGAGGGCCTGGGAACAGGAACGAAGGA